>CAITSG010000041.1 GCA_903894995.1 uncultured Burkholderiales bacterium | reverse complement strand
CGCGAAAATTCGTTTTACGCCAGAACCCAATTTGGCCGCGACGCCCAAGCGGCCCGCGTTGAATTGGCGCAAGCCGTTGGCGCAGACCCCAGCGAAATCGCTTTCACCCGTGGCGCTACAGAAGCCATGCAATTGCTGATTGGTGGCTACAACAAGCTCAAGGCCGGAGACACCGTGCTGTATTCCGATTTGGATTACGACTCCATGCAATTTGCCATGAACTGGCTGGCTGAACGCCGAGGCGTGAAGGTGGTTAAATTCAATATTCCTGAACCCGCCACCCAAGCCAATGTGATGGCGGCCTATCAAAAGGCCTTGGACGACCATCCCAAAACTTCTCTTTTGCTTTTGACGCATGTCAGCCACCGAACGGGGCTGGTCATGCCGGTGGCAGAAATCGCCAAATTGGCCAAATCCAAGGGTGTTGCTGTGGTCTTGGATGCGGCGCACTCTTGGGGGCAAATTGATTTCAAAGTCGACACATTGGGCGTGGATTTTATTGGTTTTAATTTGCACAAATGGATTGGTGCACCTTTGGGTGTTGGCTTTGTTTATATTGCCAAATCGCGCTTGGGCGACATCGATCGCTTCATGAACGACGAAGACTTTCCCGTGACCGACATTCGGTCACGCGTTCACACTGGCACGACCAACTTTGCGGCCATCCTCACCGTGCCCACGGCTTTGAAACTGCATGCTGAAATTGGCCCCAAGGCCAAAGAGCTGCGTTTGCAGCACTTGCGCAACCATTGGGTCAGCAGGGTCCGTCAGTTCAAGGGGGTTGAAATCTTGACGCCCGATGAGCCCGGCATGTACGCAGGCATCACCTCTTTCCGACTGACGGGAAAAACAACTGCAGCGGCCAACAACGAAATCGTGACCGAGTTGCGCGAGAAGCATGGCATTTTTTCAGTCCGGCGCGCAGGCGTTGCCAATGGACAATGCATCCGCATTTCACCAGCGCTGTTCACAAGCGAAGCCGACTTGGATAAATTCGTGGCGGCCATGGCCATCATCTGTGCTGCGTGAACGGCACAACGTGTACGTCATTGAACTGGCCAAAGACGTTCTTTCTGAGGCCAAGTTCAAGAAGGCCAATCCCGGCTATTTGTCGGGAAAGCCATGCGTTTACGTAGGGATGACAGGGTACGACCCTGACACACGCTTCGATCAGCACAAGGCCGGCATCAAATCCAACAAATACGCCCTGAAGTACGGCCTGCGACTGATGCCTGAGATCTATGAAAAGCTCAATCCGATGCCCTATGGGGATGCCATTGACATGGAGGTTGCTCTGGCGATCAGCTTGCAAAAAATGGGCTATGGCGTTTGGCAAAACTAGGATTGAATCTGCCGGGGCACCGCAATCCAAGGCTGAAAATGCGGCATCTGCAATGGCTAAAATTCTGCAGCTGTGCACATGACACCAAAAAAACCGGGTAAGCCGGGAAAGCCGAATTTTCACAATGTGTCCAAACAAAGGGTGTAAATTGGCGTAAGAATCAAACCCGCTTGAAGAGGCACACTGCGCATGCAAGCTACCCATCTGGCATCCCATCGATTTGGTTATTCGCAGCCCCATCTGCAAACCCTCGCCAATGATCCAAGGGCTTGGGTCTTGGCGCAGTTTGAGAGCCCCACCGCATTTGACACGGAAGGTCTGGTCGACAGTGCGAAAGCTTGGCAAATCTCGCGTGATGTTGTGCAAGCAGCGCTCAACCCAAGCACACCCCCCAACACCAACCCGTCCCAAGACCCTTTGGGTCCGATGACCCCAGCGCGGCAGGTGCTTCGCCAAACCAATCTGCACGGACTGGGCAAACGCTGGCAACACATGACGCAAACGACGACGCCTGTGGCAGAACGCTGGGTGCAGTTTTGGGCCAATCATTTTTGTGTGGCTGCGACCAAAGGGACCACCTTGGCCTTGGTCTGGCCGCACGAATACGAAGCCATTCGCCCGCATGCATTCGGCAGTTACAAAGCGCTGTTGCGCGCTGCCATCGTGCATCCCGCCATGCTGCTGTACTTGGATAACGCGCAATCCATCGGCCCGCAATCCATGGCAGGGCGCCGGCGCGACCGGGGGCTGAACGAAAACCTGGCCCGCGAGCTGCTTGAGCTGCACACCTTGGGGGTGAAGGCGGGCTACACCCAAGACGATGTGACCCAAACCGCCAAACTCTTAACCGGCTGGACCGTGGGGCCCAACACAGCAGGTGTGGCGCGGTTCATGGACAACCTGCACCAGCCGGGCAAAAAAACCATCTTGGGCAACACCTACCCCGAAGGCCCACAAGCGCTGGATTTGCTGCTCACCGACTTGGCCAGGCACCCTGCATGCGCAGACTTCATGGCCAGCAAGCTGTGCCGTCACTTTGTCACCGATGCGCCGCCAGCCGCGCTGGTTCAAGCCCTTGCTGCGGAATTTCGCCGCACCGATGG
>CAITSG010000040.1 GCA_903894995.1 uncultured Burkholderiales bacterium | reverse complement strand
GAACGCGGCTCGCACAGCGCTCATTTCCAATCAATCGTAAAAAGTTTTGCTCTTGAGCACTGGACGCAGCCCGCACCAGTGGTGGCTCAGACGAGTGCAGGCTCGGTTTAGCGAGGCTTCGCCAGATAGCGGTTCGGAAAAAAATGACCATTTTTTTGGTTTTGAGCACTTGGACTAGCCCGGCTTTGCTCGCGAAATCGCCCAGAAATTCACGCCCAAGTCCGCCCTGCACTACTGCCTAATTATTGAGCACCGTCAAAAGTTTTGACGGTGCCTGTTTTTTAAGCAGGTAACTCACCATGGTCTACCAGCCCAAACTCGGTGACATGGTGGCGGGAAATGCTCAATTCCAAACAATCGTAAAAAGTTTTGGTCTTGAGCACTTGGCGCGGGTCGCACTGAGTGATGGCGGGGGTGAGTGCGGGCTCAGTTTAGTGCGGCTTCTCCAAACGGCGCTTCCAAAAAAAGACCATTTTTCTGATTTTTAGCACTTGGACTAACCCGGCTCTGCTCGTGAAATCACCCAGAAATTCATGCCCTAACCCGGCAAATGTCACTGCCTAATTATTGAGCACCGTCAAAACTTTTGACGGTGCCTGTTTTTTAAGCAGCCAAATGGCGACGCTCCATCAACTCAAGCGCAGTGACATCGAGATGGAAAACGCTCATTTCCAATCCATCGTAAAAAGTTTTGCACTTGAGCACTTTTGTACGCCGTACTGAGTGGTGGCTGGGACGAGTGCAGGCTTGGTTTAGTACGGCTAGACCTTACGCAGCCTACGCAAAAAAAGACCATTTTTTTGGTTTTGAGCGCTGCGACTTGTGTAAACCAAAGGCTTAGCGCAGCACTCTGCCCGCAATGTACTGATGAAAATCCCACACCGTGCCTTCAAAATCTGACGGGGCCAAGGGACCGCCGTGGTAGTGCCGGCTTTTCAGGCCTTTTTGCACGCCTTCGAGTTGGGCGCGGTCTTCAAAATTGAACGCTTCGCACAGCTCGCGGTAGCGAATCACATCCGGGTGTTGCGGGTCGGCAATGGTTCCGGTCAATCCCCATTTAATCGCCACGTGGTCAGCATCAACCGGCTGCACCAGCAAATAGAGTGTGACGTTGGGCGCAACCGACACCAGCAGGTTTGGAAAAACGCTAAACAGCACCGAGTAACGCCGCTCCTGCGCGCTCAAGGCCTCGGGGTAAGGCCCGCGCTCGGGCACAGAGGGCGCGTAGCCTGCGGTATAGGCGGTCATGCCCTGCGGCGTGGCAATCTTGCGGCATAGCGCGGTCGGCGTTATCGTGTGCAGTGTCTTGGCATGCGCTGCACTTAAGTGCTAACCCTCCATAAAGTTTTCGACCAGGCACTTCCAGTTGGTACGCCAAACCTCGTGGCCCACAAATTGGTGGTGCCGCCCCAGAATGCCGTAATTGTTTATCGTGGGTAAGAACGGTGCCAGGCGCGGACCCAAAGGCGACGCCTGGCCGTCCAAATTCACAAAAATAAAGTCCTGCCACAACTCGGTGGCAAACACCGGTAAGTCGCAGCGCTTCGCCAGCCGCGCAGCGACCTCCTGCATCAGCGGTGCATGCAGTAAGTGCCCGCCAAGGTCATAACTCCAGGCGTGGTAGCTGCAGACCAGACGCTGGCGGTTGCCCGTGCCCTGCGCGACCAGATTGGCTCGGTGGCGGCACACATTCGAGAGCACCTGGACCTGCCCTTCGTTGCCGCGTATCACCAACAGCGGCTCGCCCGCCAGCTCGCAAGCAAAGTAGTCGCCGGGCAGTGGAATCTGCCCCGCATGGCCCAGGCAGACCCACTCTGCGCGGAATATCGCTTCACGCTCTAGCGACAAAAACGCCTCGCTGGTGTAAGTCGCCGGGGGCCGCTCACCCGGGCGCTTGCGCCAAGGGGGGGCTTTGTTAAACGTCTTTTATGGCGAGAACGACTTGCTCTCTGAGATAGGGCATACGTAGCGCCTTCGCTCTTATGAACGCGCAGGTGCTGAGTCCGCTTAGCACCGACACTACCCAAAGTTCGCCTAGTCGGGAGTTACTGCTTTGCTCGCAGCTCTGAACGGCGCGGTGTGTCCAATTTCTGCCGTGTAGGTACGGCTAAGTACTTGATTAACAAAAATCCATTCCCCCTTGGCCTCAGTGGCGGTGAATGTCATTTTCAAATAGCCGCGCTGCGACGGATTGAGCCACCGAAGATCATCGACGATGTTTTCGAACAAATACTTAACTTGAGCCGGCGTAAACGCAGGCAGATACTCCTCAAACCCGCCAGAGGACACGCCAGGAGTGGCAAACTCCTCTCCAACTTTAAGGTTCGCCAACGCCGGATTGGAGAGTCCCATAAGTGTGAGGTCGCTGTGCCAACCATTGTGAGTGTCACCTGCCAGGGAGATCAACTTTTTGTTCAACTGCAACGCTGAAGCCAAGACAACTTCCCTGGCCACGATGTACCCGTCCCAAGCGTCAAGGTTGTAGCCAAGCTTGGGATTGACACTGGTATTCAAGAGTGCAGACTCTTCAGCTGTGAGCGAAGCGCCAGCCGCTTTCTTGCCTTTGGCGGTCAGATAAGCAGTAATTGCATCGAGACCTTGTTGTTGCGCAGTGGGATCACGCGAATCACCGTTTAGTTTTGAAAGCACTGAAGCTGGCGACTCCATTCGGGCCATCAACACCTGCTGGCCTAGCACCTGCCAGGTCGCCTGAGAAGTGGCCATTTTTTGCTGCAGCCACGCCAACTGCGTAGCACCAAGCATTTGACGATCGGCACGAATGTATTCGGCATAAGCGCTGGCTTGTTTTTCGGCTCCCGCTAGGCCAGCCAGTTCTGTGATCTGAATTTGTTTGTCGCGAGCTATGTGGCGGGTTTCCAGCATATGAAGGCTAACAAGGCTACCGAAGTCAAAGCTACGATAAATTTTCGTCTTGTCAGAATCGGTGCGGATTGGCATCCATTCATGGAATGCCTGTAAGCCAGCTGCGCGACGAACGGTGTACACACCGTCAGTCGCTGGATCATGCGCCTGTGCGCCGTCTTTGTACGAGTCATTGGAGACTTCATGGTCGTCCCATACTGCAATCAATGGCATTTTGGCGTGGAACACCTTTGAATCAGGGTCTGACTTGTAGAGCGCATGCCGTTTCCGGTAGTCGTCAAGTGACAGAATTTCTTTGGCGTGATCGGCGTAGCGCTTGAGATTAAGAATCACGGGGTCCGTTGGGGCAGTGCCGGTGCCGTATTCATAGATGTAGTCGCCCAGGTGAATTGCGAAGTGCGAATCCCTTTTGGCTGCCTCAGCATAGGCGTTGAAGAAACCAAGCGGGTAGTCGGCACAGGAAAAAACCGAGAAAGTCACTTCGGTCGTATTCGCCGCGGGCAGAGTGCGTGTTTGTCCGACTGAAGAGATGCTGCGGCCACTAAAGAAGCGGTAAAAGTAGGTCTTGCCTGCGGACAGTCCGGTCGCGTCTACCTTTGCTGTGTAGCCTGTATCGGCACTTGCTGTTAGCACACCAGAAGTGACGATTGAAGTGAATGCTGCATCGTTAGAAACCTGATAAGACAGAGCCACCGGTTCAGTGCTGCTCTGGTATTTGGCATGAGTCCAGAGGATGATGCGATCTGCAAGTGGGTCGCCACTGGCAACGCCATAGTTGAATTCGACTGGCATTGGCACACCGTCGCTACATGCCGAAAGAACGCCACCAGCGGCAACAACCGCAGAAACGGTCGACACATTGACGAGAAATTCACGCCGATTAAGTGGGTTTACTTTAGAGGCAGCATTCTTCATATCATTTCCAATCATTTAAGCAAATTCATCATTTCTAATTTATCTGCGCCATATGTCAGGTTGATGAAGAATCGATCTAAGGAAGCTCTGCACAACCCCCGCCGCAGCGTGAGTTGACAGTCAAGAATCCACAAAGTGAAACCAAAAACTCTTTTCCGGCGATTTTTGGGTGCAATGCCCCTTGTTTGTTGCCTTTTCAGGCCCCTGCCGGGCATTTGCCCGCGTTGCAGGCGCACTCATCCCCACGCTCCCTGAATAATTCGCTTTCTGGCCATCCACAAATTACTCAATGCAAACAGCGTGACCAGTTGCGCCGTGTTCTTGGACAGCCCTTTGTAGCGCACTTTGGTGAAACCGAATTGGCACTTGATGACTCTAAACGGGTGCTCCACCTTGGCGCGCACGCTGGCCTTCAACTGCTCAGCCTTGTCCAGCAAACTGCCCCAAGGCGATTGCTTGTCCAACGACCGGCGCTTACCTGGACGCATTGCAACATGCCAGTCTACGGCGGTGGCCTCGGGTCGCTTGGCCGCACCCTGGTAGCCCGCATCAGCAAAGACAACTCTTTCCTCACCGTGCAGGAGGTCGTGGCCCTGCGTCACATCGTTGACGTTGGCTGCGGTGCCGATAACGGTGTGCACCAGACCCGAATCGGCATCCACGCCAATGCGAGCCTTCATGCCAAAGTGCCATTGGTTGCCCTTCTTGGTCTGGTGCATCTCAGGGTCACGCTCACCGCTGCTGTTCTTGGTGGAGCTAGGTGCCGCAATCAAGGTGGCATCGACCACCGTGCCGGCCTTGAGCAACAGGCCGCATGCGGCCAGTTTGGCGTTGATGCAGTTCTGACACGCTGACCCTGGCGCGCAATGCCCGCACCAGCCCGGAGATGATTGACCGCTTTTATGCCGCTCCCCTGCAAGGCGAGATGAACATTGACAAGTTGCAGGGCAAGCGCAACCCCAGGCCTTGGGAGCATTCCGGCAAACCCAACCGGCCCCTGGACACGGATGCGCTGGACGACCAACCCGCTGACATTGACGCGCCGCAGCTGGAACCTGACATGGGCGCGCGCATGTTGGAGGTGGTGTCCAAGCGGGATCCCAAGCTGGTGAAGTTTGTGGCGCCAGCGGTAAAGCCTGCAGCCAAGCCACCAGCGGAGCCACCCAGCGACTACGAGTTGATGCTGGAAGCTTTCCTCAATCCGGGGACCAGGGTGAACGGGTAAACCGCCCGCTTTTACGGCGACTGTTTGACCCGAACCTGCATCGGTCCAGTCAGGATGCTGTGGAATCCGTACTGTGCCCACAAGAGCCAACGAGCGTCATGGGCGCTGGGCGCGCGGACTTCAGTGCGCACTATATGGACGGCGCCCTTGACCTGGACTCGCACGCTGGCTTCGAAAGTGTTCATACTTTATTTAGCCAGGCTGCAACCCACAGCGCTCACTTGCTGGTTTGCTTGGGCGTCAAGCGGGTGTCAAAAACGCCCTACAGCGGCTGATCTCCACGTAGGGCTGGGCTGAGTAGCTGGAAGGTAACGGTGCACAATAAACCCAGCG
>CAITSG010000039.1 GCA_903894995.1 uncultured Burkholderiales bacterium | reverse complement strand
TCCAATAAGACCGGGGCGATTGTGCTGACCACCGGCAACAAGAGCGAGATGGCCACGGGTTACTGCACGCTGTATGGCGACATGGCGGGCGGCTTTGCGGTCATCAAGGACGTGGTCAAGACCCGTGTGTTTGACCTGGCCCGTTGGCGCAACCTGAATGACCCTTACGGCACGGGCAGCCAGCCGATCCCCGAGCGCATCATCACCCGCCCGCCCAGCGCCGAACTGCGGCCTGACCAAAAAGACCAGGACAGCTTGCCTGCGTACGAGGTGCTGGACGCCATCATCCAGCGTTACATGGAAAACGACGAGGGCGTGGAGGCTCTGATTGCTGACGGCTTTGAGCGTGCCGATGTGGAAAAAGTGACTCGCTTGATCAAGCTCAACGAATACAAACGACGCCAGTCGCCCGTGGGCATTCGCGTCACGCACCGCAGTTTTGGCAAAGATTGGCGTTATCCTATGACCAACAAGTTCCGTGCCTGAATGAGTGTATTTTTAAATTTTTTGAGGATTTTTTCCATGAAACAGATCACCGCCGTCATCAAACCTTTCAAACTGGAAGAAGTGCGCGAAGCCTTGGCCGAATGCGGCGTGACCGGCTTGACGGTGACCGAAGTCAAGGGTTTTGGCCGCCAAAAAGGCCACACCGAGTTGTACCGCGGGGCTGAGTATGTGGTCGACTTTTTGCCCAAGGTGAAGGTCGAGGTGGTGGTGAAAGATGACGATGTGGACAGCTGTGTGGACGCCATCATCAAGGCGGCCCGTACTGGCAAGATCGGTGACGGTAAGATTTTTGTGACCTCGGTTGAGCGCGTGGTGCGCATCCGCACCGGTGAGCAGGACGAAACTGCGATTTGAGGGGGTGAATGCAGGGCCTTGATGCGAACAAGGCATGCATCGGTCATTGGAGGCAGGTGGTGCTGCAGCCGCCGTGCCTTTGTGAGTCGATCAGATCATTTCGATTTTGGTGCGGGGTGAAAAACCCGCTTTTTGCACCAAACTTTGCAGCAGCGCTTCGGGCTCGCTGCCCAGCGTCACCAATTCGGTTTGCCAGTCGGCCATGAAGCCTTGCTCAACCACTTGGCCAATGAAGGCCATCAGGCTGTCGTAATAGCCCAAGCTGTTGAGGATGCCCACGGGCTTGTCGTGGTAGCCCAGTTGTCGCCAGGTCCAGACTTCAAACAGCTCTTCGAAGGTGCCAATGCCCCCGGGCAAGGCCAAAAACGCATCGGCTTTCTCGGCCATCAGGCGTTTGCGTTCGTGCATGGTGTCCACCACATGCAGTTCGGTGCAGCCATGGTGAGCCCATTCTTTTTCGACCAAGGCCTTGGGAATAATGCCCACGACAGTGCCGCCGGCTGCCATGGTGGCTTGCGCCACCAGGCCCATCAAGCCATTGCGGCCGCCGCCATAGACCAGTTGGCCGCCGTGCTGGCCGATCCAAGTGCCCACTTGGACGGCGATTTGGGCAAATTCGGCTTGTTTGCCAGGTTTGGAGCCGCAGTAAACACAGACCGAAAAGGCAGGCGATGTGGATTGGGGGTTGTTTGCGCTCATGCCAAGCGTTGCCAAAGCGCGGCCAACCAAACGCCAGTGCACAGCAGCAAACTGAGCAGTACCGCAGCGCTGCCCATGTCTTTGGCGCGTTTGGACAGGTCGTGCCATTCCGGGCCGATGCGGTCAATGGCCGATTCGACGCAGGTGTTGAGCAACTCGACGATCATGACCAGCAAGACAGTTCCGGCCAGCAATGCCGTTTCGACCCAGTTTTGCCCCAACCAAAAAGCCAAGGGCATCAGCACCAAGGACAAGATGGCTTCTTGGCGAAATGCGGTTTCTCCCCAGCCTGCACGCAGACCCTGCATGGAGTACCCCCCCGCATGCAGAATGCGGCTGAGGCCTTTGCGGGTTTTTTGCGGGTTGACCAGTTCAGTTGGTTCGGGTTTCTTGCTTGTCATGAGCCATCAGGATTCAAGGGGTTGATGCACCGTGATAAGACGCGTGTGTACCCATGCGTCATGCCAAAACTGGCGCTGAGGATGAAATCGGCTGAGGATGCTCCAAACGGTCACCCATCCCAAGGTGACCAAACTCAATTCGATCATAGACAGGTGAAAAACATCTGAAGTGATGATCGGGGGAAGGAACCAAATCCAAGAGGCCAGGTACCGTTTGAAGGCGGTTTTGTTGCTCACCCTTCGTCCATCGTCCCCCACAATTTCTATGCGCCAAGTCTTCATGGCCAGCGTTTGACCACGATGCCACATCCAGATGAAGTAAAGACCCAGGACCAGAAAACAGGTGACCTGAAATCCCAATTTCAGATTCGGGTGGCTGTTCATCTCGCCCGGCGACAGGCCGGTGAGCCAAGATGCGGCAATGAAATAAACCAAACCCGATGCGACCATCACGCCAAACAGCAGCATGCCTTCGTAGAGCCAGCAGGCCATGCGTCGTTTGAGCGATGGAACGAGAAATTCGGGGGTGGGCGCTGATGCGGGGGTTCGAGAAGACACGGGGTCGCTGTGGGTCATGACAACTGTTTGTTCAAGGGGGGAGCGGGGCGATCCCCGGTTGGGGAACATTGAGCTGCGCAGGTGTTTGAATGCCAAGCCAATGGCTTATTGTGACGCAGGCTTGGGCAGAAGTGTTTTGGGGTCAATGGGTTGAGATGGGGCCACCAGCGGAATACCTTTGGGCGTGTTAACGGGCATTGCGGGTGGACTGACCAGTCGGCTGTTGGCGGGCAGTGTGGTGCGTGCAGCGCTCTTGATCGGCGGTTTGGGGCCGGAGGACAATTGTTGTTTGTCCTGGGCTGGCAGCGATTGGTAGGCTTCCCACTGGGCTCGTTTGTCATCAATGGACAACGAGCGGGTGCTGTTGAAATTGAACCGGGCTGCGTTGCGGTCTTTGGGGCTCAGACGGGCCCATTCGCTCATGCGACCATGCATGGTCAGCTGCTCATCGTCGCTGAGTTGTAAAAAAGTGTCACTGATGCTGAGCCACTTGGTCCGTTGTTGCGCAGTAAGGGTGTCCCATTGGTCACTCAGGGGGGACAGGGCTTGTTTTTGCCGTTCGCTCAATTTTTGCCAGCGTTTGAGCCCGGGCGTGGCAGAGGGCGTGATCGGGCTGAGGGCCGATGTGCCGTCAACTGTGGCCAGTATCGGAGCTGTGGCTGTGAGGGCTGCATCGGCAGGTGCAGGCGATTGGGCCAAGGATTGCGAGATGCAAAGACTCGACAATGCCCAGCTGAGGTGCGCTAAGCAAGTCAGGTCACGCAGCGCCAAAGGCCTGTGAGAAAACAGTTCAATCATTGGCGGCGGTGCGGACCACTTGGAGTTTTAAAAATTGCACAAATCCCGGGTCGGTGTAGGCGTCTGGTGGCAATTCGTCGGTCAGCAGTGCGGCATCAATGCGGGCAATATCAGAAGTGACGTCGTCTGCTTGCATGTCCTGAAGCACCAAGAGGCCCAAGATCAAGGCCAGCAGTGGCAAAGCAGATGCAAAAAAACTCCACAGGCTCAGGCCTTCCTCGGGAGAGCCGGTCAATGTGCCATTGCTTTGGACTGAAATGACCGTGCGGCGTTGCTTGATGACCAAGGGCGGGCGCGACTGAAGTGCGCGTTGCCGTGCGATTCGCAGTCTTTCGCTGATGTCATGTCCCAGGTCCAATGAAGCGGCACTTAGCTTGGCCGACAGCATCTGGCCTAGTCGGTCCATTTCAAGATCAGGATGGATTGGTTGGTTTTTCATGGTTTCAAGCCTTGCTCTGACAAGGTTTTACTCAGGGCCTGAATGGCCCGGGAACAATGGGTTTTGACGCTGCCTTCTGTACACCCCATCACGGCGGCAGTTTCTGCAACATCCAGCTCCTCCCAATAACGCAGCAGGAAGGCTTCTCGTTGACGCGTGGGCAATGTCATGACCGCCGATTCAATGTGTTCAAGGGTTTGCACTCTGCCCAGCCAGCTCTCTGCACTTTGTGTGGCCAAGTTGTCATCTGCGCCGTTGGCCACTTCCAGCAGATCGAAGCCTGAATCGGTTTCTTCCGAATCGAGCTCGTTCATGTTGGTGAACAAAGCTTTTCGGGTTTTTTGGCGTCTGAACCAGTCCAGCACCGTGTTGGACAAGATGCGCTGAAACAGCAACGGCAATTCTGTGATGGGCTTGTCGGCATAGCTGCTGCACAGCTTGATCATGCTGTCTTGAACAATGTCCAAAGCACCTTCTTCATCACGAACGTGGTAGTAAGCACGTTTGAATGCTTTTTTTTCTGCATTCTTCAGGAAGTCTGCAAGTTCTTTATCGGAGGCCAACGTGATTTCAGCGTCGCTGTTTGTATTTGTGTGCTTAAGTGGCTGTGATTGAGCCAGCATGTCAATTGAGCATTGAGCATTGCGCATGCAATGATTTCATTATGTCACTTGGCAAGCAATGGTGGAAATTTTCCATGGTTGCGCTTGTATCAATGCGATAATGCGCGATTGCAATTGAAAAAAAGCAAACGGATCACAGTCCGACACTTTTACAGTTTGGTGTCCATGTCTGTGGTCTTAAGTCCCAAAGCCACTTCACAAGAGTCGCGCCCAGGGGCACCCAAGGTTTTTCGTTAGAGAAATTCACAAAGGTTGAATATGGAAATGAACAAAGCCGATACGGCCAAGCTATCTGTGGGCGCTCAAGAATTGCGCGGTGCAGAAATCCTCGTCAAAGCGCTCCAAGCTGAAAACGTGCAATACGTCTGGGGTTACCCTGGTGGTGCAGTTTTGCACATTTACGACGCTTTTTACAAACAAGACACCATTCAGCATGTCTTGGTTCGGCACGAGCAAGCGGCCGTGCACGCAGCCGACGGCTTTGCCCGTGCCACGGGCGAGGTGGGGGTGGCACTGGTCACTTCGGGTCCTGGTCTGACCAATGCCGTCACGGGTATTGCCACCGCCTACATGGACAGCATTCCCATGGTCATCATCAGTGGGCAGGTCCCCACTGCAGCCATCGGTTTGGATGCCTTCCAGGAATGTGACACCGTGGGCATTACCCGTCCGATCGTGAAGCATAACTTCCTTGTCAAAGACGCCAAGGACATGGCTGATGTCATGAAGAAGGCCTTTCACATTGCCCGCAGCGGTCGCCCCGGCCCGGTGGTGGTGGATGTACCCAAAGACGTCTCTTTCAACAAGACGCTGTACTCGGGCTACCCAGAGTCGGTCCAGATGCGGTCATATAACCCCGTGCGCAAAGGCCATGGCGGGCAAATCCGCAAGGCTTTGCAGTTGTTGATGGCGGCCAAGCGGCCTTACATCTACACCGGCGGTGGTGTGCTCTTGAGCAACGCCAGTGCCGAGTTGCGTGCACTGGTGGACATGCTCAATGTGCCGGTCACCAACACCTTGATGGGTTTGGGTGCATTTCCCGCAACCGACCGCCGTTTCTTGGGCATGCTGGGCATGCACGGCACGCTCGAAGCCAACAACGCCATGCAAAACTGCGATGTGCTGTTGGCCGTGGGCGCTCGATTTGACGACCGTGTGATCGGCAACCCCAAGCACTTTGCCTCGGTGGACCGCAAAATTATCCACATCGACATCGACCCCTCCAGCATTTCCAAGCGCGTCAAAGTGGATGTGCCGATCGTGGGCGACGTCAAAGACGTGTTGACCGAACTCATGGGCATGATCCGCGAGTCGGGTCTCAAGCCCGATGCGCAGGCATTGGCGCAGTGGTGGGAGACGGTTGAGGGCTGGCGCAAACGCGATTGCATGAAATACGACAACAGCAATTCGCTGGTCATCAAGCCGCAAAAAGTCATTGAGACTTTGTGGGACATGACCAAGGACGCTGACGCCTACATCACCTCGGACGTGGGTCAGCACCAGATGTGGGCCGCTCAGTACTACAAGTTCAACGAACCACGCCGCTGGATCAACTCCGGTGGCCTTGGCACCATGGGCGTGGGCATTCCCTACGCCATGGGCATCAAACTGGCCAAGCCCGACAGTGAGGTGTATTGCGTGACGGGCGAAGGCTCTGTGCAAATGTGCATCCAGGAACTCTCGACCTGCCTGCAGTACAACACGCCCATCAATGTGGTGGCCCTGAACAACGGTTACCTGGGCATGGTGCGCCAGTGGCAGGAGATTGACTACTCCGGTCGTTACAGCCACAGCTACATGGATGCTTTGCCCAACTTTGTGAAGCTGGCCGAAGCCTATGGCCACGTTGGCATCTTGGTTGAAAAACCTGAGGATGTGGAGCCCGCCTTGCGCGAAGCGCGCAGGCTCAAGGACCGCACGGTTTTCCTGGACATCCGAACGGACCCCACTGAAAACGTGTTCCCTATGGTCCAAGCCGGCAAGGGCATCACCGAGATGATCATGGGCGCGGAGGATCTGTAATCATGAAACACATCATTGCTGTATTGATTGAAAACGAAGCGGGCGCTTTGTCCCGCGTGGTGGGGTTGTTTTCGGCCCGTGGCTACAACATCGAGTCTTTGACCGTGGCCCCGACCGAAGACCCCAGCTTGTCGCGCATGACCATCCAGACCACCGGTTCGGACGACGTGATCGAACAAATCACCAAACACCTGAACCGCTTGATTGAGGTCGTCAAGGTGGTCGACCTGACCGAAGGCGCCTACACCGAGCGAGAGTTGATGCTCGTGAAAGTGCGTGCCGTGGGCAAGGAGCGCGAAGAAATGAAACGCATGGCCGATATCTTCCGTGGCCGTGTGATTGATGTCACCGACAAGAGCTACACCGTAGAGCTGACAGGGGACCAATCTAAGAACGACGCCTTTTTGGAGGCGATCGACCGCAGTGCCATTTTGGAGACCGTGCGCACTGGTGCATGCGGTATCGGGCGCGGCGAGCGCATCCTGCGCGTCTAAATCCACTCACCAACCTGTTTATTCCTAAGGAGAACCCTGTGAAAGTTTTTTACGACAAAGATTGTGATTTGAGCGTCATCAAGGGCAAGACCGTTGCCATTCTTGGTTATGGCTCGCAAGGCCACGCACACGCCCAGAACCTGAACGACAGCGGCGTCAAAGTGGTGGTTGGTCTGCGCAAAGGCGGCGCATCGTGGGACAAAGTCGGCAAAGCCGGTTTGAACGTGATGGAAGTCAACGACGCCGTCAAAGCCGCTGACGTGGTCATGATCTTGTTGCCCGACGAAATGATCGCCGAGGTCTACAACAACAATGTGGCCCCCAACATCAAGCAAGGCGCTTCTTTGGCCTTCGCACACGGCTTCAACGTGCACTACAACCAAGTCGTTCCCCGCGAAGACCTGGACGTGTGGATGGTTGCGCCCAAGGCCCCTGGCCACACCGTGCGCAACACCTACACCCAAGGCGGCGGCGTGCCCCACTTGGTCGCGATTCACCAGGACAAAAGCGGCAAGGCCCGTGCTTTGGCCTTGAGCTACGCCATGGCCAACGGTGGCGGCAAAGCCGGCATCATCGAGACCAACTTCAAAGAAGAGACCGAAACCGACTTGTTCGGTGAGCAGGCCGTTCTGTGCGGTGGTGCGGTTGAGTTGATCAAGATGGGTTACGAAACCTTGGTGGAAGCCGGTTACGCCCCTGAAATGGCCTACTTCGAGTGCTTGCACGAGTTGAAGCTGATCGTGGACCTGATCTACGAAGGCGGCATCGGCAACATGAACTACTCGATCTCGAACAACGCCGAATACGGCGAGTACGTGACCGGTCCTGAAATCATCAACGAGCAGTCACGCGTTGCCATGCGCAATGCCTTGAAGCGCATCCAGACGGGTGAATACGCCAAGATGTTCATCTTGGAAGGCAAGACCAACTACCCAAGCATGACTGCACGTCGTCGCTTGACTTCTGAGCACTCCATTGAAGTCGTGGGCGCACAATTGCGCGCCATGATGCCTTGGATTGCCAAGAACAAGCTGGTTGATAAAACCCGCAACTGATCGCTTGTGTTCGTTTGAAAAAGGCCACTTCGGTGGCCTTTTTCTTGGGCGCTTGGACTGCCTTAAACTTAACCCCCAAGTGATGGCTCCGAATCAACGCAAGAGGGATAAACGATGAGCAAAAATAACGACAACGATAGTGCTGAAGCCGCTGAGGTGGTTGTCCCTGTACGCAAACCTTCCAAGGGCATTTACATGTTGCCCAATATGATCACCCTGGCTGCCTTGTTTGCTGGTTTTTATGCGGTGATCATGGCGATCAATGGCCGTTTTGACTTAGCCACCGTGGGCATTTTCTGCGCCATGGTGCTCGATAGTCTGGACGGCCGCGTTGCCCGAATGACCAACACCCAAAGCGCTTTTGGCGAGCAGATGGATTCACTGTCTGACATGGTGTCTTTTGGTGCCGCGCCTGCCCTCATTGCTTATGTTTGGACGCTCAAGGAGTTGGGTCGATGGGGCTGGATTGCCGCGTTTGTGTATTGCGCCTGTGCGGCGCTGCGTCTCGCACGCTTCAATGTGAATACAGGGGTGGTCGATAAACGTTATTTCCAAGGCTTGCCTTCGCCTGCTGCTGCGGCCTTGGTCATGGGCTTTGTCTGGATCATGTTTGAAAATGCCGTGCCTGCCAAAACAGTTGCATGGGGCATGTTTGCCGTGTGCCTGTTCGCTGGTTTGACCATGGTGACCAATGTGCCTTTTTACAGTTTTAAGGACATGCACATGAAAAAGAGCGTGCCCTTTGCCACCTTGGTTTTGGTCGCCTTGGGCATTGCGGCGGTGAACATTGATCCGCCCACCGTTTTATTTGGCATGTTTGTCTTGTATGGTTTGAGTGGTTATGTGATCTACATCTGGCGCAAGGCCAAAGGCCAGCCCACCAGCATGATCAGCACCTCCACTGAAGACCCCGATGAGAGAGGCTTGCACCAGTGATGTCCTGTGCAGGACAGTTGATGTTGTGAACTGTGATAAAGTTAAATCATGATTTTTTCTTTGTTTGCACTACTGCTAGCGCCCCACGGGCGGGATGTGTAGCGCACGCAAACATTTTCCCAAAAGGCCCGTATGCCATCCGCAACGGGCCTTTTGCATTTTTGCTTGGACTTGCGGGTTTTTGACCAGGAGTGAACATGACTGACAAACTGATTATTTTCGACACCACTTTGCGTGACGGCGAGCAGTCGCCCGGCGCCTCCATGACCCGCGACGAGAAGCTGCGCATTGCCCGTCAGCTCGAGCGTCTGCGTGTGGATGTGATTGAGGCCGGTTTTGCCGCCAGCTCCAACGGCGACTTTGAAGCGGTCAAAGCGATCGCCGCCGCGATCAAGGAATCCACCATTTGCTCTTTGTCACGCGCCAATGACCGTGACATCTCGCGTGCGGCTGAGGCTCTGAAAGGCGCCAACAGTGGTCGCATTCACACCTTCATTGCCACTTCGCCCCTGCACATGGAAAAGAAGTTGCGCATGTCGCCCGACCAGGTGTTTGAGCAGGCCAAGCAGTCGGTTCGCTTCGCGCGAAATTTGGTGGGTGATGTCGAGTTCAGCCCTGAAGACGGCTACCGAAGCGATATGGACTTTTTGTGCCGCATCCTGGAAGCGGTCATTGCAGAAGGTGCCACCACCATCAATGTGCCCGACACAGTGGGTTATGCCGTGCCTGAGCTCTATGGCGAGTTCATCCGCACTTTGCGCGAACGCATCCCCAACTCGGACAAAGCCATTTGGTCTGTGCATTGCCACAACGACCTGGGCATGGCAGTGGCCAACTCGCTGGCTGGCGTGAAGATCGGCGGCGCACGTCAGGTGGAGTGCACCATCAACGGCTTGGGTGAGCGTGCGGGTAATTGCTCGCTTGAAGAAGTGGTCATGGCCGTCAAAACGCGACGTGACTATTTTGGCTTGGACATCGGTATTGACATTAGCCACATCGTGGCTGCAAGCCGCATGGTCAGCCAGACCACCGGTTTTGTGGTGCAGCCCAACAAGGCTGTGGTGGGCGCCAATGCTTTTGCACACGCTTCAGGCATTCACCAGGATGGCGTGCTCAAGGCGCGTGACACCTACGAAATCATGCGTGCAGAAGACGTGGGCTGGACC
>CAITSG010000038.1 GCA_903894995.1 uncultured Burkholderiales bacterium | reverse complement strand
CTCGGGCCAGCAGCGCAGGTCTTGCAGCAAGGCCTTGGCCGCACCGTTGAGCGAATAGGCGCGCACGTCGGGGGCCGTGTTGGGCTGGGGTGTCTCGACCAAAGCCACATTCAGCCGTTCACGGGCCAGCAGCAAGGCCAAAGTGCGGCCCACAATGCCAGCACCACGGATGCAAATATCGGGAGAGTTAGCCATGGCCTGCATTGTAGGTGTGCGCTCTTGCAGAAATTGCCGCTTAAGCCAAAGCCTTCATTTTGTCGTTGCAGATTGTTATTCTGGCTTTTTGGGCGATTTTTCAATATAAAGTCATTTTTTTGATGGAGGTTCAAGTGAACTATTTAGGCAAATCAGTGTTGGTGTTGAGTTGTGTTGGCTTGATTTCTTGCAGCGCGGTTCCCGTCGTCACCCAACAAACGCCACCCACGGGTGCCACGTCGCAAGCCATCCCCAGCGCCACGACAAAATCATTGGTCTGTGTTGTACACCCTGGCGACCAAGCCCACGGACAAGAAAGATTCCCCGGCAGCGGTGCGGAAATTGGCCAACGGGTTGAGAAGGCCGTTCAACAGGCGGGATGGCAGGCGGTCGCGATCCTAGGCGAGGCAGCTCAGTCGGCTGCAGAGTGCACGCGTCGCGGTGGCACCCATGTGCTGGAAACCCGTGTTGCGCACTGCGAAGACAATCTCACGGGTTGGTCGGGCAATCCCGACCGGATCGAACTTCAACTGCGCCTGAGTCCTGCATCACAACCCGCACAAGTCAGGCAAGTCAGCTACGAGGCCAGGTCCAATTTGGTGGCCAGCGCTTTTGTGGAGTGGGGCAATGCCAAACCGGTCAGTCTTTTGAAGGGTGATTTTGACCTTCTGGTGAAACGCCTTTTGAGTGATGCCCGCTGATCCAGCGTTTGTGGCGGTCGGTGCATCCTGGCCGCACCAACTGGCCTTTTCTTCGTTTTGATGGGTGGGGCCCACATGCAGCCCATCGGTTTTCCGTGTGAGCTCGTGCCGCAGCCTTGCTGTCGCTTGCAGGCGGCACCACCGGGGGATTGTGGATAAGTACAATCGCCTGCGTACACCCCCAGGACAAACTCGGACATCCAACGCGCAGCGGGCGCGTTTTTTGACGATCAAACCTGCACTTTGGCCACCACTTATCTGCGCATGTCGGGCACCTCGATCATGCCGTTGTAGGGCTAGAAGGTGCAACTGGGGTCTTGATTCATAAGGACTTTTTCCATGAGCCTCAAATGCGGCATCGTGGGTTTGCCCAACGTTGGCAAATCCACCCTTTTCAACGCCCTGACCAAAGCTGGCATCGCCGCTGAGAACTACCCCTTTTGCACCATTGAGCCCAACACCGGTGTGGTGGAGGTGCCTGACCCACGCTTGCAGCAGTTGTCCGCCATCGTTGAGCCCGAGCGCATCGTGCCGGCCATTGTGGAGTTTGTGGACATTGCCGGCCTGGTGGCCGGGGCCAGCACGGGCGAAGGCTTGGGCAACAAATTTTTGGCGCACATCCGCGAAACCGACGCCATCGTCAACGTGGTGCGCTGCTTTGAAGACGACAACGTCATCCACGTCGCCAACAAGGTGGACCCGATTGCCGATATCGAAGTCATTCAGACCGAGCTGTGCCTGGCCGACTTGGCGGCTGTTGAAAAAGCCATCCACCGTGTGAGCAAAATCGCCCGCTCGGGTGACAAAGAAGCCGTCAAGCACATGGCGATTCTGGAGAAGTGCCAGGCGGCTCTGAACGACACGCAGCCGGTGCGCACCATCGACTTCAGCAAAGAAGAGCGTATCGAACTCAAGCAGTTCTTCTTCATCACCGCCAAGCCCGCCATGTTTGTGGCCAACGTGTCGGAAGACGGCTTTGAGAACAACCCTTTCCTCGACCGCTTGAAGGCTTTTGCAGCCAAGCAAAACGCGCCCGTGGTGGCCATTTGCGCCAAGATCGAAGCCGAGTTGTCCGAGATGGACGACGCGGACCGATTGGAGTTTTTGAAGGAAATCGGTCAGGACGAGCCCGGTCTGAACCGCCTGATTCGCTCTGCTTACGGCTTGCTGGGTCTGCAGACTTATTTCACTGCAGGCGTGAAAGAAGTGCGCGCCTGGACCATCCGCGTGGGCGATACCGGCCCGCAGGCCGCTGGCGTGATCCACACCGACTTCGAAAAAGGTTACATCCGCGCCCAGACCATCGCGTTTGACGACTACATCGCCTTCAAGGGCGAGCAAGGCGCCAAAGACGCTGGCAAGATGCGCGCCGAAGGCAAGGACTACGTCGTGAAAGACGGCGACGTGATGAACTTTTTGTTCAGTTCTTGAGCGTCACAGGCGTCATGCCTTAAAACTGCTTGACCGTCTGCACCGTGGCGTCGTGGCCTTCTTTGTAAGGCACATGATGCAAGCTTTCGAACACCTGAAGCGGGTTGCCAGCAATGTCTTGGTGAAATACACGCCCGTGTTCTGGCAGAAACACCCTGTCCTCGTTGCCCCGCAGAGTCAGCGTGGGCAGGCGCTTTGTGTCATGAGCAAGCTGGACCCGTGGGGGCGTGATGACAACAGCAGCACCAAAGTCTGGTTGGCGCAGATTTTTTCAGGGCCACTTGATGAGCAGCTGGGCCAAGCGCCTGAATCAGCGCTGTCCGGTGATTTAACCCACGGCGGTCAGTCGAGCCAGCAAGGCAAGGTTTTCCCGGGTAGCTCTGCACTTGATTTCTCCACATAATCATGTTGGTCAATTGAGCCGCCATTTTTCGAATTCAAAAATCAGGAGATCACCCATGTCCCACCGTCATGACCCACGCCGACGACAACTTGGCCTTGCGGCAGTGTCCGGACTTGCGCTGGGCGCTTTTGGTGCCGTACAAGCCCAAACTGCAGCTTGGCCCAACGCCAAACCCATTCGCATGATCGTGAACTTTCCGGCCGGTGGGTCGCCTGATTTGGTGGCCCGTGCCGTATCCAACACCGTGTCTCAAGCCTTGGGACAACAAATTGTGGTGGACAACCGAGGTGGTGCCGGTGGCATCATCGGCTCCGACTTGGCTGCCAAAAGTGTCCCCGATGGCTACACCTTTTTGTGCAGCTCGGGCAGCGGCGCTTCCATCGTGCCTTATGTATCGGCCAAAATGCCCTTTGACCATGACAAAGACCTGATCCCTGTCGCAGCCGGTGCGCGCTTGCAGTTGTTTTTGGTGGTGCGCAGCGATGCCCCTTACAAGACTTATGCCGAATTCGTCGATTACGCCAAGCGCAACCCCGGCAAAATGAGCTACGGCTCGCCCGGCAACGGCACCAGCCCGCACATTGCAGGTGAGATGCTCAAGTCGCAAGCGGGCATCTTCACGCTGCACATCCCCTACCGCGGCTCTGCAGCGGCTTTGCAAGATCTCTTGGGTGGCAACTTGGATTACCTGATGGACCCGGGCATTGCCTTCTCGCATGTGCGCTCCGGTCGTCTGCGCTTGTTGGCGGTCACATCGCCCCAGCGGCTGTCCATGTTCCCGGATGCGCCCACGCTCAATGAGCTGGGACTCAAGAATTTTGATGCCGGCACATCGCACGGTTTTTGGGCCCCTGCGGGCACGCCAGCGGCCATCGTGGAGCGCATGAACCGCGAAATCAACCGCGCCCTGATGGTGCCCAGCGCCGTCGAGGCCATCAAAGGCATTGGTGCCGAACCCACGCCCATGTCACCTGCTGAGTTTGGTGCAGTCACCAAGGCCGATGCACGGCGTTTTGCGCAGATCATCAAAGAACGCAAGATCAGTCAAGACTGAGGTCATGCGGCTATCCTGAGAATGGGGCGCCCTCATCCTGGCCGAACACGGCAGGCTCCGAGCCCATGGTCAGCAGCGCAGCCAAGGTGAAGGCGATCGACTGTGCCCAAGCCGTGTTGCGTCAGGGTGTGTGACCGGCGCTGAAAACCGGATCAAAGCCCTGCCAGCGGGCTGTTGCTGTCGAGGTTGCTCAGCAGCCGCTCGCGCCCTTTGAGCACGTGTCGCTCGGCGGTCGTTTTGGCTTTGGCCTTGGAGCCTTTGACGATGGCTTCGTACAAAGTGCGGTGTTCCGCATTCGACTGGCGCATGTTGCCGGGGGCATTGAAGTATTCGCGTCGAAACAGGTGCATTTCCTTGATGAAGTCGTCGTAAGCGGCTTGGGCGCGCTGGTTGTTGGCCAGTTGCAGCACCAAGGCGTGGAACTGCAGATTCAGTTCGTAATACAGGTTGGGGTTTTCGGCTTCACAAGCCCTATCCATGCCGCCCAAAAGCGCTTCAAATTGGGTTTTGTGGCTTTCGGCGATGTGCTCGGTGGCGCGTTCGGCGGCAAAGCCAAAGACCAGGGCGCGCATGTCGTACAGCTCCAGCATTTCGCGCACCGACAGTTGGCGCACAAACACGCCCCGGTTGAGCACGGCCTTGACCAAACCCAGGCCGGTGAGCATGCGAATGGCCTCACGCACGGGCCCTCGGCTGGTGCCCATGCGCAGCGCCAGAGCCGCCTCGTTCAGGCGCTCGCCGGGTTTGAGCTCGCCGCTGTAGATCAGTTGCTTGAGCTGCTCGGCCACAAAGACGGGCAAGCCGTGCTCGGGCTTTTCAGGGGCTGCGTGCATGGCGATCAAGGTCTTGTGAATGGGGCTTGGCAGGGGTTATTGATCCAGCCCTGAGAAGTTTGAAGTGAAAGGCGAGTCTTGGGCAGCGCGATCAGCGAGGATGCCCCGCTCTCGGTGTGACGGGGGGTCTACGGGGCTCCATCGCGGCGAGGGCGCCGCTCCCACAAAAAACCGTCTATGCAAACATCATCGGGCTGGATGAAGAAGAAGCACTTGAATGCTACCTGAAGATGTCTGAAACACCAGTCTGCAGGTCGCCAATGTGTCAACAATCAGGCCAAATTGTTGACACTTTGGAGGTGCTGATTCACACTTTGTGACCGTTTGAAGGTCTCCAACGTCAGCTTGACCACGTTTGCCCGAGACGGCTCTGGCCCCAGGCCCTTGCCCACAGGGGCCCACCCTTTCACAGTCGATTGTCATGCCCCATCTGTCCGCTTCTGCCGCGCTTGCGCGATTTCGAGTGATCGATTTGACCCAAGTGCGTGCGGGTCCCACCGCCTGCCGCCAGTTGGCCGACTGGGGTGCTGACGTGGTGCAGGTGCAAATGCCCGAACACATGCGCGGCGACGACACCCTGGGCGGGCAAGAGGGCTCGGACTACCAGTACACGCACCGCAACAAGCGCTCGATCACGCTCAACCTGAAAGAGCCCGAGGGCATCGCGCTGCTCAAGCAATTGATCGCCAAGGCCGATGTGGTGGTGGAAAACTTCCGCCCCGACGTCAAGTTCCGCTTGGGCATCGATTACGAGAGCCTGAAAAAAGACAACCTCGGCCTGGTTTACGCCAGCATTTCGGGTTTTGGCCAGACCGGGCCCCTGGCCGCACGGCCGGGTTTTGACCAGATCGCGCAGGGCATGGGCGGCTTGATGTCGGTCACGGGTTTGGCCGAGCAAGGGCCCATGCGGGTGGGCATTCCGATTGCCGACCTCTGTGCGGGCATTTTTGCCGCGCAAGGCATTTTGGTGGCCTTGCTGGAGCGCGAAAAATCAGGTCAAGGCCAGTGGCTGCACACCTCGCTTTTGGAGTCCATGGTCTACATGATGGATTTCCAGACTTCGCGCTGGCTGATCGACGAAGAAGTGGCCACACAGGCGGGCAACTTCCACCCCACCAGCATCCCCACCGGGGTGTACAAGGCGCGCGACGGTTACATGAACATCGCGGTGTTTGGCTCCAAGATTTGGGAGCGTTTTTGCGACATCTTGGAAGCACCGCAATGGGTCACTGACCCGCGTTACGCTGACAAACCCAGCCGCTCGGTCCACCGCGATGCGCTGAACGCCGAGATCAACGAGCGACTGGCCTTGCAAGACCGTGCTTATTGGATTGAGCGCTTGAACGATGGCGGCGTGGCCTGTGGCCTGATCAACAGCATGGACGAGGTTTTCAACGAACCGCAAGTCCAGCATTTGAAGATGGTCAAAGATGTGATGTCGGTGCACCAAGGTCCGCAGCGTTTGGTGGGCCAACCGGTGCAGCTGGAGCGCACGCCCAGCACCATCGCCCGAGCCGCACCTCGGCGTGGTGAGCACAGCGTAGAAATTCTGGGCGAGCTGGGGCTGGATGACCAGACCTTGGCTGCATTGAAATCCAAAGGAGTGTTTTGAATGTCTGAAGTGGTCTACACCTCACCCACCGAGCGGGTCAACACCTGGCTGGACGGCAGCACGCTGTTCAT
>CAITSG010000037.1 GCA_903894995.1 uncultured Burkholderiales bacterium | reverse complement strand
GTCATCGCCCGTGTTGGGACAAGCCTGCGGTTTGGTGGGGACCTTGGGTGTGGGGCAGTTGCCGCATTTGGTCAGCACCGGCATGACCACCCCCGACCCGGTGTTGATGCAGCGGCAGTTCCGGGAATTTGCCGACCAAGGCGTGACGCACTGCGCGATTGAAGCCTCGTCGATTGGTTTGGCAGAACACCGTCTGGACGGGACGCACATGGGGGTGGCGGTGTTCACCAATTTCACGCAAGACCACCTGGATTACCACGGGGACATGGACCGTTATTGGGCGGCCAAAGCCGCCTTGTTTGCCTGGCCTGGCCTGCATTCGGCGGTCATCAACATAGACGATGCCCAGGGTGCCCAATTGGCTCGCCAACTGAGCACCAGGGATGTCTCGGTCTGGACCTGTTCACGCCGTGGTCCTGCACGTTTGCAAGCGGTGGCATTGCCCCACCCGCACGGCATCGCCTTTGAAGTGCATGAGGGTCACGAAGTTCACACCTTGCGAACCCACTTGTTGGGGGACTACAACATTGATAACTTGCTGGGCGTCATGGGTGCCATGAGGGCCATGGGCATTGCTTTGGCACAGGCCGTGCAAGCCTGCACCCACCTGACGTCGGTGCCCGGACGCATGCAGGCCGTGAGCCTGGATGGGTCAATGACCCAAGAAGCCCAGGCGCTGCAACAGCTGCCCATGGTGGTGGTGGACTACGCCCACACCCCGGATGCCGTGTCACATGCATTGCTCGCCTTGCGTTCCATGGCGACAGCCCGAGGTGGCCAGTTGTGGTGTGTTTTGGGTTGTGGCGGAGACCGTGATGCGAGCAAACGGCCACACATGGCCGCTGCCGCTCAGGCCGCTGCCGATCGGCTGGTGCTCACCAGTGACAACCCCCGCTCGGAATCGCCCGAGGCGATTTTGGCCGACATGATGGCTGGCTTGATGCGGACAGACTCGGTGCGCATTCAGTTGGACCGTGCGCGGGCGGTGAGCGAGGTGGTCGCTTTGGCCGGTGCCGCCGATGTGGTGTTGGTGGCTGGCAAAGGCCACGAGAGCACGCAAGAGATCATGGGTGTTTTTCATCCCTATTCGGACTCGACACAAGTGTTATCGGCATTGCAGTCGCGCCGTGCACGCCTTCAGGGGGAGGGCGCATGATGGCTCAACAAACCAGCATGCAGCTCCATTTGCAACAGGCTTTGAATTGGCTCAGTCATGCGCACGGAATCGGTTTGGCGTCCGTGGTGGTCGATCGCGTGCACACCGACAGCCGCAGTTTGCAAGCCGGTGACTTGTTTGTGGCCTTGCGGGGTGAGCGTTTTGATGGCAACCAGTTCATCGCCCAAGCCAAAGCGCAAGGGGCCGTGGCCGTGGTGTGCGAAGCATCGGGGCAAGCTCAGGCAGCCCTTCACGGCCTGCCTGCCTTGGTGGTGCCCGATGCCCGCGTCGCTTTGGGTGAACTGGCACATGGCTGGCGCGCACAGTTCAATTTGCCGCTCATCGCGGTGACTGGCAGCAATGGCAAAACCACGGTCACTCAGATGGTCGCATCCATCTTGCGCACCCACGCAGGCACCCATGCCTTGTCCACGCAAGGCAACTTGAACAACGACATTGGTGTGCCGCTGACCTTGTTCAATCTGCGTGCTCACCACCGCATCGCCGTGCTTGAGTTGGGCATGAACCATCCGGGTGAAATCGCTTATTTGGCGGGTTTGGTGCAAGCCAAGGTGGCCTTGGTCAACAATGCACAACGCGAACACCAGGAGTTCATGGGCACTGTGGAGGCGGTGGCTCACGAAAATGGTGCCGTGTTGCAGGCCTTGCCTTCTGACGGTGTGGCCATTTACCCCGCAGACGACACCTACACGCCAGTGTGGCAAGCCCTGGCTGGCGCGCGAAAACAGCACACGTTTGCCATGTCCTTTGGCGGTGGCCTTGCCGATGACGCGGCCCATTCACTGGCCGATGTTCGAGCCCAAGACGTGGCTTGGCAATTGGATGCCTGGCAATTCACCTTGGTCACGTCCCAAGGCACAGCACCTGTTCGGCTGCACATTGCAGGTCGTCACAACGTGAAAAACGCTTTGGCAGCCAGCGCCTGCGCACTGGCTGCGGGCGTGCCGCTGTCCACGGTGGTGCAAGGTTTGCAAGCCTTTGAACCTGTCAAAGGCCGTTCGCGCGCCTGGGTCGTGCCAAGCCCATCAGGCAACACCACTGTGGTGGATGACACCTACAACGCCAACCCTGATTCTGTGCGTGCTGCCATTGATGTGCTGGCCGAGTTGCCCGCGCCGCGTTTGTTGGTGTTGGGTGATATGGGCGAAGTGGGCGATCAAGGGGCTGAGTTTCATGCAGAAGTAGGTGCCTACGCAGCCGAGCGTGGCATCGAGGCCGTCTATGCCTTGGGCGACTTGTCTGCACATGCCGCCCGTGCGTTTGGGGCGGCACACCATTGCTCAAACATGGATCAGTTGTTGGCCCATGTCCTGCAAAACGCGCATCAATTTCAAAGTGTGGTGGTCAAAGGCTCGCGTTTCATGAAGATGGAACGCGTGGTCGAAGCCCTGCTGTCACGGGGTGAAGACCGCCACACTGAACATCACGATCAAAAAGGGGAGGCCCATGCTGCTTAGTTTGGCCCAATGGTTGCAAAGTCTGTCGCCTGAATGGGGTTTTTTGCGCGTTTTTCAATACATCACCTTTCGTGCCGTGATGGCCGCGATGACGGCGCTGCTGATTGGATTGGCAGCCGGGCCCTATGTGATCCGTCGTCTGACAGCCCTCAAGATCGGTCAGCCCATCCGTGGCTATGGCATGGAGTCGCACCTGTCCAAAAGCGGCACGCCCACCATGGGCGGGGTGCTGATTTTGTTGTCCATTGCCATCTCCACTTTGTTGTGGTTTGACCTGTCCAATCGATTTGTCTGGATCGTGCTGATCGTCACTTTGGGTTTTGGCGCCATTGGTTGGGTGGATGACTGGCGCAAAGTGGTCAACAAAGACCCGGAGGGCATGCGCTCGCGCGAAAAATATTTCTGGCAATCGGTGGTGGGTTTGTTGGCGGCGCTGTATTTGGTCTTCAGCATTTCAGAGGTGTCCAACATGCGCGTGTTGGACTTGTTTGGCAAATGGATTTTGTCGGGCTTTGATGTCAATTTGCCGCCCAAGGCGGGTTTGCAGGTGCCATTTTTCAAAGAAATCAACTACCCCTTGGGTGTGCTGGGCTTTGTGCTCTTGACCTATTTGGTCATTGTGGGAGCCAGCAACGCGGTCAATCTCACCGATGGCCTGGACGGTCTGGCGATCATGCCTGTGGTCATGGTCGGTTCGGCTTTGGGTGTGTTTGCTTATGTGACGGGCAGTTCGGTTTATTCCAAATACCTTTTCTTGCCACACATTCCGGGCTCTGGCGAGCTGATGATTTTCTGTGCTGCCATGGCGGGTTCAGGTTTGGCATTTTTGTGGTTCAACACCCATCCGGCGCAGGTCTTCATGGGCGATGTGGGGGCCTTGGCTTTGGGGGCGGCGCTGGGCACCATCGCGGTGATCGTTCGTCAGGAAATCGTGCTGGCCATCATGGGCGGCATTTTTGTGGTTGAAGCCTTGTCGGTCATGGCCCAAGTGACCTGGTTCAAATACACCAAAAAGAAATACGGCCAAGGCCGACGCATTTTGAAAATGGCACCGTTGCACCACCATTTTGAAAAAAGCGGCTGGAAAGAAACACAAGTGGTGGTGCGGTTCTGGATCATCACCATGCTGTTGTGCCTGGTGGGTTTGTCAACCCTGAAGCTGAGGTAAAGCATGCAGCTTCAAGGTCAACACGTTCTGATTCTCGGTTTGGGTGCTTCGGGCTTGGCGATGGCCCGTTGGTGCGCGCATGCCGGGGCCAACGTGACCGTGGCCGATACGCGAGACATGCCCCCTCAATTGGCGGCCTTGCAGGCCGAATGGCCTGAAGTGCGTTTTGTGCCGGGCCCCTTTGCCGCCCATTTGGTCGAGGGCACTTCGGTGCGTGCGGTGTTCCGCAGTCCTGGCCTGACGCCCGAGGTGGTGAACCCTGTGCTGGATGCGGCCAAAAGCATGGGCTTGTGGCAAGGCGGCGAATTGAGCTTGTTTGCCCAAGGCCTGCAGGACTTGAAAACCCGTTTTGGCTACGCGCCACAGGTGTTGGCCATCACCGGCACCAATGGCAAGACCACGGTGACCTCGCTGACGGGGCAGTTGGTGGCGCGTGCGGGCAAAACCGTCAAAGTCGCAGGCAACATAGGTCCCACCTTGCTCGACACCTTGACCCAGGCCATGGCGCAAGCACAGGCACAGATGGCGCAAGACGATGCAACAGCCGAGCCAAAGGCCCAGCCCGCAGACGCTGGGGCCAGCGAGGAAGTGGCATCCAACGCAACTGCAACACGGGAGGCAGAACAGGACCAGGGCCTGAGCATGGTCGGTGAGCACGGCAACGACCAGACCGCAGAACAAGCCAGCGCTTCAGAGGACACCGATTCAAGCAAAGACGAAGAAGCGCCTGCGCCCCTGTTGGCCGCGATCGTACCTGTGCGGGTGCACCCCATGGCCCAGGCTTTGCCGCAGGTTTGGGTGTTGGAGTTGTCAAGCTTCCAACTCGACAGCAGCGAGGGTTTTGAGCCCAGCGCCGCCACAGTCCTCAATCTCTCACAAGACCATCTCGACTGGCATGGCAGCATGGCCGCTTATGGCCAAGCCAAAGCACGCATTTTTGGTGCGCAAGCCCTCATGGTGCTCAACCGCGATGACCCTCAAGTCATGGGCATGCGGCCAGTGCCCATCAAGGTCAAACTGCAAAAACCCATCGAGCGCGCCTGCTTGACCTTTGGTGCCGACATGCCGCAAAAGCCTGGGGACTTCGGCATCGAAGTGACCCATGGCATGGCCTGGTTGGTCCGCGCTTTGGAGGCCGATGAAACGCACCGCCGCCGCAAGGACGAAGCCGAAGAATTGCACTTTCAGCGTTTGATGCCCGCCGATGCTTTGCGCATTCGAGGGCGGCACAACGCCGTCAACGCCCTGGCTGCTTTGGCCTTGGCGGCGAGTGCCGGGTGTGCTTTGGGACCCATGCTGTATGGACTGCGTGAATACCGGGGCGAACCGCACCGAGTCGAACCGGTGGCCATCGTCAACGAGGTGGAGTATTTTGACGACAGCAAAGGCACCAATGTGGGCGCCACGGTCGCCGCCATGCAGGGCCTGGGTGCCGAGCGACGGGTGGTGGTGATCATGGGCGGGGAAGGCAAGGGCCAGGATTTCACGCCTTTGGCCGCTCCCGTTGCGCGCTATGTCCGTGCCGTGATCCTGATTGGACGGGATGCGCCCCTCATTCGTGAGGCCTTGCAAGAGGCGGGTGTTCCGTTGAGCGATGCGCAGGACATGCACGATGCGGTGCGGCAAGCTGCCAACCTGGCACATTCGGGGGATGCGGTGTTGATGTCCCCTGCCTGCGCCAGTTTTGACATGTTCGACAACTATGGGCACAGGGCTCAAGTGTTTTGCCAAGCTGTGGCCGCTGTGGCTCAAGATGCTGGCGTGACCCTGGAGGGCGGCTTGTGAGCGAAACCTTGACTTTTTCGCAGCGAATGCAAGCCACACTGGCACGTTGGGGTGAGGTGTTTGGCTTTGTCGTGGGTGGGTCAGGTCACGCCCAAGGATTGCCGGTCAATTTGGGTGGCTACGAATTTGCCCGTCCACCCTCGAGCACGGTCGTCAGTTTACAAGGCGTGGACAAAGCCCTTGTCGGGGTGGTGGTGGCCTTGCTGATGTGGGGCATGGTCATGGTGTATTCGGCATCGATTGCCATGCCTGATAACCCCAAATTTTCACGTTATGCGCACACGCACTTCTTGGTTCGACATGCCATCTCCATGGTGGCCGGCTGTGTGATGGCCTTGTTGGCCTTCCAAGTGCCCATGCAAAACTGGGAGAAAGTGGCCAAACCCTTGTTTGTGCTGTCTTTGATCTTGCTGGCCTTGGTGTTGATTCCCTTTATTGGCAAAGGGGTCAATGGTGCCAGGCGTTGGATTTCCTTTGGAGTGATCAATTTTCAGCCCTCAGAGTTGGCCAAGTTGGCCACCATCATCTATGCCGCCGACTACATGGTCCGCAAAATGGATGTGAAGGAAGACTTTATCCGTGCCGTTTGGCCCATGGGCACTGCGGTGGCTTTAGCAGGCGTGTTTTTGTTGGCTGAGCCTGACATGGGGGCTTTCATCGTGATTGCCATCATTGCCATGGGCATCTTGTTTTTGGGTGGTGTGAATGCCCGAATGTTCTTTCTGATCTTTACAGTTTTGGTCTCTGCCTTTGTGATCATGATTGCGGCGTCACCATGGCGACGAGAGCGGATTTTTGCCTACTTGGATCCCTTCAGTGCCGAGCATGCTCTGACCAAAGGTTACCAGTTGACGCATTCCTTGATTGCCATTGGACGTGGCGAAATCTGGGGTGTTGGCTTGGGTGGGAGTGTCGAAAAATTGCACTGGCTGCCCGAGGCGCACACGGACTTTTTATTGGCGGTGATTGGTGAAGAGTTTGGATTGATCGGTGTGTCCTTGGTCATCTTTTTGTTCTTGTGGCTCAGTCGGCGAATCATGGTGATTGGGCGTCAGGCCATCGCCTTGGAAAAAGTGTTCTCAGGTTTGGTGGCGCAAGGGGTCGGCATCTGGATTGGATTTCAAGCCTTCATCAACATGGGTGTGAACCTGGGCGCTTTGCCCACCAAGGGGCTGACTTTGCCACTGATGAGCTATGGCGGTTCCGCCATCATGATGAATCTGATTGCGATAGCCATCGTTTTGCGCATTGACATTGAAAACAAACAAATGATGCGTGGAGGTCGACCATGAACACCAAGACGAAAACAGCCTTGGTCATGGCCGGGGGCACAGGGGGTCATATTTTCCCGGGATTGGCTGTGGCCCAGGGGCTGCGCGACGAAGGTTGGTGTGTGCATTGGTTGGGTGCCCCAAACAGCATGGAACACGACCTGGTGTCTGCACGGGGTTTTGCTTTCGAGTCGGTGGATTTTGGGGGTGTACGCGGCAAAGGTTTGCAGACACTGGTGGTATTGCCTTGGCGACTGCTGCGCGCATTTTGGCAAAGCGTGCAAGTGATTCGACGTGTCCAACCCGATGTGGTTTTGGGTTTTGGGGGCTACATCACATTTCCTGGCGGAATGATGGCAAGCCTGTGGGGCAAGTCATTGATCTTGCACGAACAAAACTCTGTGGCTGGCATGGCGAACAAGGTCTTGGCGCAACTGGCTGATCGGGTGTTCATGGCTTTTCCGGGCGTTTTCAAAACCGGGCAGTGGGTGGGCAATCCCCTGCGGCGAGGATTCACCGAGCAGGCTTCACCAGGCGAAAGATATTCCGCACGAACAGGCCCATTGCGATTGCTCGTGGTGGGAGGCAGTTTGGGGGCCAAAGCCTTGAATGACATTGTGCCCAAGGCCTTGGCCTTGTTGCCACCAGAAAACCGTCCACAAGTGGTCCACCAAAGTGGTGCCAAGCAAATTGAAGCTTTGCGCGCCAACTACTTGGCAGCAGGCGTTCAAGCCGAATTGACACCGTTCATTGACGACACCGCTGCGGCCTTTGCTCAAGCCGATTTGGTGATCTGCCGCGCAGGGGCCAGCACGGTGACCGAATTGGCGGCCATTGGTGTGGCGGCATTGTTCGTGCCATTTCCCTTTGCGGTAGATGACCACCAAACCACCAATGCCCAATTTTTGGTGTCATCGGGCGGTGGCTGGCTGGTCCCGCAGTCCGAATTGACGGCTGACAATTTGGCGGCGCGCTTGAAGGCGCTGGACCGACATCAATTGCAGGACCTGGCCGAAAGGGCCTGGATTCACAAAAAAACAAATGCAACAAGAGAGCTTGTGATGGCTTGTGAGGAATTGACAGCATGAAACACGCCATCCGGAAAATTCATTTCATTGGCTTGGGTGGCTCCGGCATGAGTGGCATCGCCGAGGTGTTGTTCAATCTTGGCTACCAAATATCTGGCTCAGATCTGGCTGACAGTGCCTCATTGCGGCGTTTGGCGGGTCTGGGCATCCAAACTCATGTCGGTCATGCGCCTGAAAACGTGCGCGATGCCGATGCTGTGGTGACATCAACGGCAGTCAAGGCCGACAACCCTGAAGTCATCGCGGCCAAAGCCCGGCATGTGCCCATCGTGCCGCGTGCCGTCATGCTCGCCGAATTGATGCGCATGAAGCAAGGGGTGGCCATCGCAGGGACGCACGGCAAAACCACCACCACCAGCTTGGTGGCCAGCGTCTTGGCCGAGGCTGGTTTGGACCCCACCTATGTCATAGGCGGTCGACTCAACAGTGCAGGCACCAACGCCAAACTGGGCACGGGTGAGTACATCGTGGTGGAAGCCGATGAATCGGATGCCTCATTTTTGAACCTGCTGCCGGTCATGGCCGTGGTGACCAACATCGACGCAGACCACATGGAAACATATGGACACGATCTGAGCCGATTGAAGGGCGCTTTTGTCGAATTCTTGCACCGCATGCCTTTTTATGGGACGGCGATTGTTTGCAGTGATGATCCAGGCGTCCTGTCCATTGTTGACAAAATTGCTCGGCCGGTCACCACGTACGGTTTGCAAGCCGGTGCGCAAGTGCGGGCTGTGGATGTGAAAGCTGAAAACGGCCAGATGCATTTCATGGTCAAGCGGCAAAACGGCGTCACTTTGCCGGACCTGCCCATCGTGTTGAATTTGCCGGGGGAGCACAACGTGCTCAATGCCTTGGCTGCCATTTCGGTGGCGGTGGAGTTGGGCGTGGACGACGAAGCCGTGCAACGCGCGCTGGTTCAATTCAAAGGTGTAGGTCGGCGCTTCCAGCGCTACGGCGATGTGGCCACGGTCGATGGCCAGGGTCACTTCACCGTGATTGACGACTATGGCCACCACCCTGTCGAAATGGCGGCCACTTTGGCGGCTGCACGCGGTGCGTTTCCTGGTCGGCGTTTGGTGTTGGCATTCCAGCCTCACCGATTCAGCCGCACGCGTGATTGCTTTGAAGATTTTGTCAAAGTAATAGGCCATGGCTGCGACAGCGTATTGCTTTGTGAGGTGTACGCCGCTGGTGAAGCTCCGATCGTGGCGGCCGATGGTCGCTCATTGGCCAGAGCGCTGCGTGTGGCCGGAAAGGTCGAGCCCGTCTTTGTGGACCGAGTCACCGACATGGCACAGGCGGTGATGGACAATGCACGACCCGGCGATGTGCTCATTTGCATGGGGGCGGGCTCCATTGGTGCAGTCCCTGCTCAAGTGGTCGAGTGGGCGACTTGCGGCTCATCCAAAAAGGAGAAGTCATGACAGAGCATGTCTTGCAAGTGGGTGATGTGCCAGCACAGAGCATGGGCAAGGTGGCCGTACTGATGGGGGGGAAATCGGCCGAACGCGAAATTTCACTGATGTCGGGTCAAGGGGTGCTGAATGCTTTGCTGAGCGCTGGTGTCAACGCGCTCCCGTTTGATCCGGCTGAACGCGATCTGAGTGAACTCAAGCGCGAAGGCTTTGACCGCTGTTTTATTGCCCTGCACGGACGCCATGGTGAAGATGGCACGGTACAAGGGGCGTTGGAATTGATGGGCATTCCATACACGGGCTCAGGCGTCATGGCCTCCAGCATGGCCATGGACAAAGTCATGACCAAACGTGTCTGGTTGGCCGAGGGTTTGCCCACGCCGGACTATGTCTTGGTGAACAAAGCCGATGTTCACCGCACATCGGGAGCAGATTTGGTGGCCAAACTGGGTTTACCCATGATTGTCAAACCAGCGCGTGAAGGCTCATCCATCGGTGTGAGCAAAGTCGATCATGTTGACCAAGTGCAAGCTGCCTTGTTGGCCGCAGCTGCATGCGACAAAGACATCCTTTGTGAGCAGTGCATTGTGGGGGACGAAGTGACTTGTGCTGTGTTGGGCGAAGGTCGTAACGCGCGTGCGTTGCCTGTGATTCGCATCGTGGCACCAGATGGTGATTACGATTACCAAAACAAATATTTCACAGACGACACCCAATACCTTGTGCCCAGTGGATTGCCTGATGCCGAAGAGTCGAAAATCGAAGCATTGGTGACCAAGGCCTACCAGGTCTTGGGTTGCAGAGGCTGGGGCCGCATCGACGTCATGATCGATGCCAGCACACGCCAACCCTATTTGCTGGAAATCAACACATCACCGGGCATGACCAGCCATTCATTGGTGCCCATGTCGGCGCAAGCTGTGGGGCTGGACTATCAGGCCCTGTGCTGTCAATTGCTCGCCAATGCGGCCATGGATGGCCAGGAGATGGTTGCATGAAAAAAACGGCCCCCATGCCCATCGACATCAGGCTCATGAACATGGCTTCAGCGTTGTTGCTGGTCGTGGTGATGAGCCTGTTGTTGGGCAGTGGGTTGTGGTGGTTGCTCAGGCACCCGATGTTCGCCATACAGGCCATTGCGGTTCATGGCGAAGTCTCGCGCAACAACGCTGTGAGTTTGCAAAACCATGTCATGCCGCAACTGAGAGGAAATTTTTTCACCATCGACTTGGATGAAACGCGGGACATTTTTCAGTCTGTCCCATGGGTTCGTGTGGCGGTGGTGCACCGTGATTTTCCCAATCGATTGCGCGCCGTCTTGCAAGAACACCAAGCTTTGGCATTGTGGGGTGAAGAAGGGGCCAGTACCTTGCTCAACGAACAAGGACAAGTGTTCGAGGCCAATATCGAAGACCTTGATGTAGACACATTGCCTCGGATGAAGGGACCCAATGCGCAATCACAGACGGTCGCGCGCATGTTCAATGTCTTGCGCCCACAGTTCGCGGCGGTTGACATGGAAATCGACCAGCTGGAACTGACGCCCAGGGGCGGCTGGCGGGTTTTGACACAGCACGGTGCTCTGATTGAGCTGGGCCGGGGTACCGAAAAAGAATTGGTGGCACGTTTGAACCTTTTCTTCAAAACTTTGTCTCAAGTGACGGCTCGTTATGACCGGACAGCCACGGCGTTGGCTGGGGCAGATTTGCGTCACAAGGATGGTTATGCGCTGCGTTTGAGAGGCGTCAGTACTTTGGAAACAGACATGAAGGACATGAAACCATGAGCAATCAGGGTTCAAAAACACAACGGAAACGGTGATTGAAATGGCAAAAGATTACAAAGACTTGGTGATCGGCTTGGACATTGGAACCTCCAAGGTCATGGCCGTGGTGGCCGAGGTGTTGCCAGATGGATCATTGAAAATTGCGGGTCTGGGCATTGCGCCCGGCAATGGACTTAAACGCGGGGTGGTCGTGAACATCGACGCCACTGTTCAAAGCATTCAACAAGCCCTGAAAGAGGCTGAGTTGATGGCCGATTGCAAAATTGTGCATGTCAATTGCGGCATCACGGGAAGTCACATCCGCGGTTTGAACTCCAGTGGCATGGTGGCGATCAAGGACAAGGAAGTGACACAAGCCGACGTGGCTCGCGTCATGGAAACTGCACGCGCCATCAACATCTCAAGCGATCAGCGTTTGCTGCTCGTGGCACCACAAGAATTCGTGATCGATGGCCAGGAGGTCAAGGAGCCCATTGGCATGAGTGGCATGCGCCTGGAGGCGAAGGTGCACATTGTCACGGGGGCACAAAGCGCTGCTGAAAACATCATCAAATGTGTGCGACGGTGTGGACTGGAGGTGGATCAGCTGTTGCTCAACCCCCAGTCGTCGAGCTTGGCCGTATTGTCTGAAGACGAGCGAGAGCTGGGTGTGGTGTGTGTGGACATTGGTGCAGGCACCACCGATGTGGCCATTTTTTCAAACGGCTCGATTCGCCACACGGCCGTGATTCCCATTGCGGGAGACTTGATCACCAGCGACATCGCCATGGCCTTGCGAACCCCTACAAAAGACGCAGAAGACATCAAGGTAGAAAGCGGCTATGCCAAGCAGTTGTTGGCCGATCCACAAGCTCAAGTTGAAGTGCCTGGCTTGGGTGATCGAGGCCCACGTCTGTTGAGCAAACAAGCCTTGGCCGGTGTGATTGAACCGCGCATTGAAGAAATTTTCTCTTTGGTGCATCAGGTCATTCGAGAGTCAGGTTACGAAGAGGTCCTGTCCTCAGGCATTGTGCTCACAGGCGGCAGTGCGGTCATGCCAGGCATGGTTGAGTTGGGTGAAGATATTTTTCTGAAGCCTGTGCGCCGCGGCCTGCCCAAATATACGGGTGGCTTGGCCGACATGGTCAGTCAACCCCGGGCGGCTACGGTAATGGGTCTACTGGAAGAGGCACGCCTGGCTCGGTTGCGCGGCTACAAGGTGACGCAAAAGAAGAGTTCTGTGAACAATGCTTTTGGTCGTTTCAAAGACTTTATCGTGGGGAACTTTTGATGGAATGGATTAAAAAATTCCTGGCCCGACCCAGCCCACCCCACCCTGAACAAATGACCTCAAAGACATTGACCTCTGGCAAAAATTTCCACCGATCCAGACCACTTCAGATATTCAGATTTAGGAGAACACCATGACCATCGAAATGATCCAAACCGAAGAGTTCAACCAAGGCACCCAGATCAAAGTGATCGGGGTTGGCGGAGGTGGCGGCAACGCTGTTGAACACATGATTGAGCGCCAGGTTCAAGGCGTTGAATTCATCTGCGCCAACACCGATGCGCAGGCCTTGGCGCGCAGTGCAGCGCATCGGTACATTCAACTGGGACAAACGGGTTTAGGTGCAGGCAGCAAGCCAGACAAAGGGCGTGAAGCAGCACTGGCTGCAGAGGCCGATATACGCAGCGCCATTGAAGGTGCGCACATGTTGTTCATCACGGCCGGTATGGGCGGAGGTACTGGCACCGGTGCTGCCCCTGTCATTGCACGCATTGCCAAAGAAATGGGCATTCTGACGGTGGGTGTGGTGACCAAGCCCTTCGATTTTGAAGGCAACCGCCGCATGAGCAATGCCGACCAAGGCATGCTCGAGTTGGAGGCCAGCGTCGATTCATTGATCGTGGTGCTCAACGAAAAGCTGCTCGAATTGCCAGGTGGCGATGACATGACGCAGGACGAAGCGTTCGCACATGCCAACGACGTGCTCAAAAACGCCGTGGGAGGCATTGCTGAAATCATCAATGTTCCAGGCCATGTGAACGTCGACTTCGAAGACGTGCGCACCGTGATGGGCGAACCAGGCAAGGCCATGATGGGCACGGCCGCTGCCAGTGGCCCCGACCGTGCGCGCATTGCCGCCGAGCAAGCTGTCGCTTGTCCTTTGCTTGAAGGTGTCGACCTGAAAGGTGCTCGAGGCGTTTTGGTGCTGATCAGCGCCGCCAAAGGCTCCTTGAAGTTGGCCGAATCCAAGCAAGCCATGAACACCATCCGTGCATGTGCCTCTGAAGACGCCCATGTGATTTATGGTACGGCCTACGATGAAACCTTGGGCAATGACATTCGTGTGACCGTGGTGGCGACAGGCCTGTCACGCAAGGTTGCGGCACGTCCCTTGCTTGAAGTGATCCATACAGGCAACGGTGCCGACACCACTTTTTTTGCGCGAGGTGGTCAGGATGTTGTGGTGCCCACCTTGAGAGCCCCCACCAGCCCGGGCAATGGCATGAGCACACCGGCCGTTTGGCGCAACAGCCGCAACACCGCGGCAGCGCGCGTGGATGGCATGGTCAATGCCGGTATGGACGACATTGAAATTCCAGCGTTTTTGCGCAAACAAGCCGACTGAACAGCGCACCGCGCCTTCATCACGAACCCCAAAGGGCCAAGGGTCATGACCGCTTGGCTCTTTTTTCTGCATTGGACAAGATGGAGAACATGCAAAGGCCTCTTGCGTGAACCGATGTGTGGCCAGTGCTTTGGCACCAGGCAAACCCTGTCAGTACAACGCCCTTATTGGCGAATTAAAATGCGCTCATGCTTGCTCAACGCACCCTCAAAACCCTGACCCAGGCCGTAGGCGTGGGTTTGCACAGTGGTCAACGTGTCGAATTAACCTTGCGCCCTGCCGCTCCCGACACCGGCATAGTGTTCAGGCGTGTGGACTTGCCTGAGCCGGTGGACATCCCGGTGAGGGCTGAATCGGTCACCGATACCCGTTTGGCCTCCACCATCTCGGTCGGCTCGGCCAAAGTCTTCACCGTCGAGCACCTCATGTCGGCATGCGCAGGTCTGGGCATCGACAACCTGTATGTGGACATCACCGCCGAAGAAGTGCCCATTCTGGACGGCTCGGCGGCGTCGTTTGTGTTTTTGTTGCAAAGTGCGGGCATCGTCGAACAAAACGCACCCAAGCGTTTTTTGCGCGTGCTCAAAACCGTGCAGGTCAGCGAAGGTGAGGGGGCCAACATCAAGTGGGCCAAGCTCGAACCCTTTCACGGCTTCAAGCTCAGCTTCGAAATCGACTTTCGCCACCCCGCCGTCGACTCGACCGGCCAGCAGGTGGTGTTCGACATGTCCGAGGGCGTGTATTCGCGTGACATTGCCCGCGCCCGCACCTTCGGCTTTACCAAAGACGTGGAAATGATGCGTGCCAATGGCCTGGCCTTGGGCGGAGGGCTGCACAACGCCATCGTCATGGACGACTACAAGGTGCTCAACGCCGATGGACTGCGCTACGACGACGAGTTCGTGAAACACAAAATCCTCGACGCCATGGGCGACCTCTACATTGTGGGCAAACCCCTGTTGGCCGCTTACAGCGCATTTCGCTCGGGCCACGCTATGAACAATCAGCTGCTGCGCGCACTCTTGGCGCAAACCGACGCCTATGACACCGTCACCTTCGACAAAGCCAGTCAGGCACCCAAAGGGTTTGCGGCGCTGCAACCGGCTTGGTGAGCCTCTGGCCCATGCTTGTGTCGGCCATGTGGGTATTTGTGATTTTGTAGGAGCCCACCCCGTGGGCGATGGCACGCGAACCACCTAGGCACGCCATCGCCCCTGTCACGGGTGAATCAGGGGGCAAAGGGGCCTTGCGATAACATGACCCGCATGACCCTCAGCCGACAACAAATCACACTGCTCGTCACATTGACGCTGGTTTGGGGCTTCAACTGGCCCATGCTCAAACAGGGGGTGAGCTATTTTCCGCCACTCTCGTTTCGAAGTTTGAGCATGTGGATGGGCTTGCCGTTTTTGGCACTTGTGCTGTACGTCAAAAAAATTTCCTTCAAAGTCCCGCAGTCCGACTGGAAAGAACTCTTCATCTTGGCCGCGACCAACATGCTGATTTGGCATGTGCTCATCATTTTGGCCGTGCAAAATCTGTCGAGTGGGCGGGCGGCCATCTTGGGTTACACCATGCCGATTTTCTCTGCCTTGATTGGCGTGGTGGCCTATGGGGCGGTGCTCCAGTGGCGCGGTTGGTTGGGCTTGGCGGCGGCTTTGCTGGGTGTCATGCTTTTGATGTGGCACGAATTGAGCACCATCGCGGGCAAACCGCTGGGTGTGGCGCTGGGGCTGGTGGCCGCAGCTTTTTGGGGCTTGGGCACGCAACAAATTCGGCACACCCGCATTCAGGTGCCCACACTGACCATCGTGTTCTGGATGACCTGCATGAGCACCTTGCTGATGAGTTTTTTGGCCTTTGTGTTTGAGCGGGATGACTGGGGTCCACCACCGGCAGTAACTTGGGCATCGGTGGTGTACAACGCGTTCGGTGTGTTTGTGTTTGCCCAAGCCGCCTGGTTGTCATTGGCCAGAAACTTGCCACCTTTGGCCTCCACACTGAGTGTGATGTTCATCCCGGTGCTGGGGGTTTTCAGCGGGGCTTATTTTTTAAACGAGGTCTTGCACTGGCAGGACTGGGCGGCCATTGTGCTGATTGTGGTGGCCATTGCCTCTGTGTTGTGGCCCAGCCGCACGCCCCAGCCTTGAGCCGTGAACACCATGCACACCGACCTGACCTTAGTGACCGCTGCCGCCTTGCACCAAGCCTATGCCTTGGGTCAGACCGAGCCTGTGGCGGTGACACAAGCACATTTGGCACGCATCACGCAGCGCAATCCGACGCTGCACGCCTTTGTGCACGTCTGTCCAGAACTGGCCCTGCAACAAGCCGGGGCCAGTGCCCAGCGTTGGGCCAATGGCCAGCCGCTGGGGCCACTCGATGGGGTGCCCATGGCCTTGAAAGACAACATCGATGTGGTCGGCATGCCCTGCACGGCAGGCACGGCCGCCTGTGCACAGCGCTGGCCGCAGCAAGATGCGCCGGTGTACGTCAAGTTGCGCGATGCGGGCATGGTCTTGTTGGGCAAGCTCAACATGCACGAAGCCGCCTTGGGGGCCACCACCGACAACCCTGTCTATGGCCGTTGCATCAACCCCCAGCGTGAGGGCTACACACCGGGCGGCTCCAGTGGGGGCTCGGCCGCTGCCGTAGCCGATCATTTGTGCACCCTGGCCATGGGCACCGACACCATGGGTTCGGTGCGCATTCCCGCCGCTTATTGTGGCGTGTTTGGCTTGATTCCCACGCGTCAGCGCCTGAACATGCAAGGCATTGTGCCTTTGAGCCCCACGCTCGATGTGGCCGGTCCATTGGCCAGGACCGGGCGTGACTTGGCTGAGGCGGCCGCTTGCTTGCTGGGGCTGAGCCGGGCACCCGATTCAAGCGCCGACATTTGGCAGGGCTTGCGCGTGGGCATTTTGTCGCCAGGCACAGTGCCTGACATGGCCCCGGCCGTCATGCAGGCGTGGCAGAACACACAAGCTCGTTTGCAAACCCGGGGGGCACAAGTGCGCACTGTGACGTGGCCCGTGTGGGTGCCCGCTGCCAGCCGCTTGCACGCCTTGTTGATGAGCGAGTGGGAAGGGGCCGAGTACTGGATGGATGCATTGGGTCCTGAGCTGACCGGCTTGAGCCCGGGCTTGCAAAAAATGCTCAACTACGGTGCCCGACTGAACCCAGAAAAACGGGCCACCAGTCGGTCTGCCATTTTGAACATGCGGGCGCAGGCCGGTGATTTGTTTGCCGATGTGGATGTATTGCTCTTGCCCACCACACCCCACACCAGCTTTGCCCATACCGAAGCCGCACCTGCCAGCCAGGCCGACTGGGCGTGCCTGGCCAACATCCTGGGGGCTCCGGCCTTGTCCTTTCCTTGCCCGACAGACGGTTTGCCCGTGTCGTGCCAATGGCTGGCCGCTCCGGGCCAAGACGAAAAGTTGTTGTCGCTGGCTTGTGCCATGGACAGTTTTTGGGTTTGAAAAATCGCGTCAGAAAACGCGCATTCAACCCGTATGCACGCGCATCTGCAAAAAGGCCCACAGCGCATCCATTGAGCTGCTTTGGGGCAATGCCCAAACTTGATCCACCAAGGCTTGGGCCGTATCGGAGCACCATCCACTGGCCAACAGCAAGGTGCGGGCTTTGTCAGTGACCTGCTCCGGGCGCAAGGGGTTTTCGGGGTCGCCCAGCACGCTGCTGACTTCGCTCACCCAGATTTGACCGTCGGTCAAGCGTGCGTGCAGCTTGGCACCAAACCTTTGCGGGTAAGCCTGGTTTTGCTCTGCGCCGCAACGCAGTTCCACACGTTCGCGCAATCGGGTGCAGGTGGGCTCGCTCAGGGCATGGGCTTGTGTCGCTTCCAAACCAAAACCGCCATGGCACAAGGCCCAGGCCACGCCATGCTGGAGGCTGAACTTGCCTTGTAAAGGCGTTTGGGGTGCAGCTTGGTCCGCAAACGACAAGGCCACGGCATAGGTTTCGAGGTGCAAATGTTCGATGCGTTCAGCCGAAAGACCTTGTGCGTGCAGCTTCAGGGCGCATTCAATGGCCGGGTGCACATGCCGACAAGCGGGCCAGGGCTTGAAGCTGACCTCGTGCAAACGCCAAGGTGCCTCGTGTGCCCCTTGCAACAAAGACTCGGCACGCCCGGCGTCCAGTGGCCCGCCCGTGGCCTGTAGCCAACCCAAAGGCCCTTCCAAAATGGACAAAGGACCGGTCATGCCCGCCGCCGCCATGTCGGCCGCCACCAAACCGGCTTGAGCGCTGTGCCCGGTGGCCATTTGTTTGGCCAAGCCCGGCTCCAGGCGGCACTGCCAGACACCGGCCGATTGCATGCCCGCCAGGGCCAAAGCGTGTTGTGTGCGCGCGTCGTCCAGACCCAGCAAGCGGGCACAGGCCATGGCGCTTGCAAACACCCCAGTTGTGGCGGTGCTGTACCAGTGCGCGTAATGGCTGGGGCCACTGAGCAGGCCCAGCAAAATGCCAGCTTCATAGCCCACCACCAGTGCATCAAGCAGGGCCTGTGGACTGGCGTTTTCACGCTGTGCCATGGCCAACACGGCAGGAACAACCGTATCGCCCGGGTGGACGACGGCCTCGCGGTGCACATCGTCCATTTCGTGGCAGCTGCCCAATGAACCGTTCCAGCGGGCCGCTTCGGCGGCCATGAAGCCATGGTGGCCAAAAACCCATATGGGGCCGGGTGCTTGCTTGAGTGCCCACCGCTGCAGCACTTCACCCAGTTCGGTGGTCTGACCCAGATGTGCGCAGCCCATCCAGTCGATCAGGTGCAAAGCAGCGCGTTGACGGTCGTGCTCGCCTATGGGTTTGCGCAAGGCCTGCACCAGCCATGCGCTCCAAGGCGTGGGGCTGGGGTTGCCCATCAGCGGCCCTTGAAAACCGGAGGTCTTTTTTCGTTGAAGGCC
>CAITSG010000036.1 GCA_903894995.1 uncultured Burkholderiales bacterium | reverse complement strand
CGGCTGCGGGCTTTCGCATCGACAGCATGAACACCGAATACGACGCGCCACAATTTGAGTTCACGCTGACCTACGACCGCGCCGTCAAGGCGGTGGACGACATCTTCTTGTTCCGCCTGCTGGCGCGCGAAGTCGCTTTCCAGCACGGCATCGTGCTGACCTTCATGCCCAAGCCCATCCTCACAGTGGGGGGCAGCGGGGTGCACATCAACTTCAGCCTGCGTGATGGTCAAGGCCACAACGCGATCTCGGGCGGGCATGACGCCAGCCAGTTCAACGCGCTCACCCTGGGCTGCACCGCCGGGCTGATGCACCACCACCAGGCCCTGGCCGGTTTGCTGGCCCCCAGCACCAATTCATACAAACGCCTGCAACCGGCCAGCCTGTCTGGTTTTTGGAAAAACTGGGCGGTGGACCACCGGGGCGTCACGGTGCGTCTGTCGGCAGAAAGTGGTTCGGGCGCACGCATCGAGCACCGCATGGGTGACGCCGCCGCCAACCCCTACACCCACACCGCCGCAGTCTTGCAGGCGGCACGTCTGGGTATGGTCAATGGCTACCCACTGCAGCCAGCCGAGACGGGTGACTGTTTGGAAAACAAAGACGCCACCGAAAGCGTGTCGGAAACCTTGTCGGGTGCGCTGGATGCGCTCGAAGCTGACACCGTCTTGAGTCAGGCGCTGGGCCAAGGCTTGGTGGACAACCATGTGGGGATCAAGCGCCACGAAATTGAACGCACCGCAGGCCTGGAAGGCGATGCGCTGCTGGATTACTACATCCGTTTCATCTGAAGGACAGCACATGCAAGCCTGGGAGGCCTTGGGACCCGACGCCACGGTGGTGGTGGTCGGGGGTGGTCATGCCGGTGCGGCCGTGGTCGCGCAGTTGCGCAGTCAAGGCTTTGCCGGGCAGTTGGTGCTCATTTCTGCCGAAAATGGCTTGCCTTACCACCGGCCGCCCTTGTCTAAAAAGGCCTTGTTGGAGGGGGCGGACATGGCTTCAATGAGCCTGCGTCCCGAGTCCTGGTACGTGAGCAACCGGGTGACCCGCTATGTCTCTACCACGGTCACCAGTATTGACCGCGCTGCCCGTCGTGTGCACTTGCAATCGGCATCAGCCCCCGAGGTCATGGCCTATGACGCACTCATTTTGGCCACTGGCGCGGCACCTCGGCCATGGACCGATCCAGTCACAGGCGGCGACGCTTTGGGTCTGGCCGATGGTGTTCATGTGCTGCGCGATGTGGAGGACGCGCAGGCCTTGCGCGCTGCGTTGCTGGCCAGTGGCCATCTGGTCATCATCGGGGGTGGCTACATCGGTCTGGAGGTGGCAGCCACGGCCAGGGCCTTGGGCTGTGAGGTGTGCATCGTGGAGCAAGCGCCGCGCATTTTGCAGCGCGTGGCACCACAGGCCACCAGTCAGCTGCTGCGTGAGCTGCACCAATCCCATGGGGTGCAGCTGTTTGAAGGCGCCCAGGTCGTGGCGCTGGAGCGTGAAGGTCAAAAAATCAGCAGCGTACGCATCCAAACCGCCGAGGGCGAGTTGCGCGATCTTCAGGCCGACTTGGTGTTGGCCGGTATTGGTGCGGTACCCCGTGACGATTTGGCCAAAGCCTGTGGTTTGGAGGTGGGCAATGGCATTGTGGTCAATGCCCAATGCCAAACCCAAGACCCCGCGATTTGGGCCGTGGGGGATGTGGCCAGACACCGGGACCAATCGATGCGCATCGAGTCGGTGGGCAACGCCAACCACCAAGCCGCCTTGGTGGCTGCGGCATTGATGGCCCGACCTGAACCACTGCCTTTGGTGCCCTGGTTTTGGTCCGACCAATACGGTGGGCGTTTGCAAATTGCCGGCTTATGGACAACGGCAGACCGTTGGGTGGAGCGCCATGAGGGTGCGCAGGGGCGCAGCATTTGGTCTTACCAAGGCACGCGGCTGGTTGCGGTCGATGCGTGGCAAGCCCCTTTAGCCTATGTCTTGGGCAAGAAATGGTTGGAAACCGGCCAATATCCTCCTGCCGAATGGTTGGCCCATCAGGACCAAAACTTAAAGGACTGGGTGCCCCAAGCTGCCAGCGGTGTGACCCTGTGAGGGGACTTGAACGCGCCCCCCCATTTTTCACGAGGAGCAAAGTCTTGCCCCTCGTTTTTAAACTTTAAAAGAGATCTCACCATGCCTACAGTGCACTGGATTTTGCCCAATGGCGAACGCGTTTGCGACGATGTCAATGAAAGCACCAACCTGATGGATGCGGCCCAGATGAACGGCATTGCCGGCATCGATGGCGAATGCGGCGGTTGCTTGTCTTGCGCCACTTGCCATGTGGTGGTGGATGACGCTTGGCTGGCCCTGTGCCCCCCCATGGGCGAGGTGGAAAACGCCATGCTCGACATCGTCAGCTCACCCCGCCAAAGCGGCAGCCGCTTGAGTTGCCAGCTGATCGCATCGCCAGCGCTTGATGGCATCGTGCTGCATGTGCCGGGTTGACGCTCAATTTGGAGCTGCCCTTGAGTAAGGCATTGACAAGACTTACTGCTGGGATTGTTTGGGAAATTTTTTAATCAACCAGCGCAAGACTTCCAATTGGTCTTGTGACGTCGCACGGCGAACCTGAATCAGGAGTTTCTGCAGATCAGGTCGGGTCAGCGTGGCGTTGGATGCGCCCTCATTGCAGACCGAGCAGATGGCACGAAGGTTGGAAGGGTCATCGGTGCCGCCCATGCTTTTGTCGATGACATGCCCAAGATGCAGGCGCGTTTTTCGGGTGGTGTCGTAAGGGTGTGTCTCTCCCGCCACAGCGCCGCACATTTGACAAGTGAATCCATTGCGATCGAGCACAAAGGCTCGAGTCTCCTTGGAGATGGTTCTGGCGAAAGCAGGTTGGGGTTTCGGCGTTTCCAGAAGGTATTGACCGGGCTTGAGCTCGCTTCGGTCGTTGTGCGTCAAGATGGGGTAACCCTCTTCGGTGCGCAGTTCACGAACCCTTCTGGCCCATTCGGATTGGTTGTCGGCCACAAGCCTTAGTTCTTCGGAGTCCATGATTCGACCGATGTTGGACAGGAAATGCGCTCGCAGCTTGGCCTTGGCACCACCTTTGATTTTGGAATCACTGCTCACGTTCATGCTCGCTTGAGTTTGGTTTGTGCGGTGGCATTCAGCGCCAATTGAATTTGTTGTCCCACAGCACACGCAACAGGAGGCGGAAACGCATTACCGATTTGGCGGTAAGCGGCCGTTTTTTTGCCGCTGAATTGCCAGTGGTCTGGAAAGCCTTGAATGCGTGCAGCCATGCGCACCGTCAAACGCGGCATGCCAACGAAGTTGGATGCGGGCAGCTCGTCTGCAATGCCTTTGCCGTCCACACCCAGCGTGGCCCACGCTTTTTTGGCGCGTGTTGGCCCCAAATCAGGACCGCCGTGTTTTTTGCTGCCGCCCACCAGCGTGGGGGCGATGTCGCAGGCCAGTTCGCGCCAGGCTTTTGCACCGCGCCAGCCATCTGCAGCCATGAGGTCGTACAGCGCTTCGCCCACGGTGGGCGCGGGCTGCAAGCCGGGTGTAGGCCAGTTGAAAAATCGCGAGGCATCCGATTTCAACGCCACAAAGACCACACGGGGCCGCAATTGAGGCACGCCAAAATCGCTGGCGTTGAGCAAGCGCCATTCGGCGATGTAACCCAATTTTTTGAGATCGCTGATGATTTTGGCGCGGTATTCGTCGAACACGGAGTCGAGCAGGCCCCGGACGTTTTCCAGCATGACCGCTTGGGGTTTGCATTCGGACACCAGGCGCAAGGCCTCGGGAAACAAATCGCGCTCGTCATCGTTGCCAAGTTGTTTACCGGCTTTGGAAAAGGGTGGGCAAGGTACACCGCCCGCCAGAAGTTCAACCCCTTGCCATTTGTGGGCTGAGAAATGGTGCAAATCACCTTCCACCACATGCCATTGGGGGCGATTGAAGCGCAAGGTTTGGCAGGCTGGTGTTTCAATTTCAACAAGACATGTATGGTCAAAACCGGCTTGTTCCAAACCCAGCGCTTGGCCGCCAGCGCCAGCGCAAATTTCAATGGAACTGAATGTCATTTGGGGTGCCTCGTGTGGTTTTGGGGTGCTGTTTAAGTATACAGTGGCGGTGAAATTTCAAGCGGCTGATGCACCCGATTTTTCGGATGTTTGGGTAAACCTCAGGCCCAAGATGCGCAGTTTTGATAAAGGAATTTGCGTGTGATGCGTACGATATGCACAACCAAAGGATTGTGCTGCATGAAACAAGAACACATCGACGCACTGCGTCACCAAACCATCCCTGATCAGGGCTTGCTGATCGACGGGCAGTGGGTAGCTGCAGCATCTGGCCAGGCCTTGCCCGTGGTGTCGCCCATCGACGGGCAGCAGCTGTGCACCATCGCAGCTGCCGGGGCTGTGGACGTCGACCGCGCGGTGCAGGCGGCCCGCCGCAGTTTTGAGCAAGGCGCTTGGTCGCGCATGGCGCCGGCTGAGCGCAAGAAAATTTTGCACCGCATCGCTGACCGCATCGAGGCGAACCATGCCGAACTGGCGGTGCTGGGTGTGCGCGACAACGGGACCGAGATCGCCATGGCCTGGAAGGCCGAGCCGGGCAGCGCGGCGGGCACCTTCCGTTATTACGCCGAGTGCGTGGACAAGATCAACGGCGAGATCGCCCCCACGCCAGAAGGCACACTGGGCTTGATCCACAAGGAGGCGGTCGGCGTGGTGGGGGCCATCGTGCCCTGGAACTTTCCGTTGATGATCGGTGCCTGGAAGATCGCGCCAGCCTTGGCGGCTGGCAATTCGGTGGTGCTCAAACCTTCTGAAGACGCCTCGCTGTCTTTGCTGCGCCTGGCGCAGCTGTCCCTAGACGCGGGCTTGCCCCCGGGCGTGCTCAATGTGGTCACCGGCACAGGCGCAGAGGCGGGCGAGGCGCTGGCGCGGCACATGGATGTGGACATCCTGACCTTCACCGGCTCCGGTCCGGTGGGGCGCATGTTGCTCAAGGCCTCGGCCGAGTCCAACCTCAAGCGGGTGTACCTGGAGCTGGGTGGCAAGTCGCCCAATGTGGTGTTTGAGGATGCGCCCGATCTGGCGCAGGCGGCCAAGGTCTCGGCGATGGGCATCTTCCGCAACAGCGGGCAGGTGTGTGTGGCGGGATCGCGTCTTCTGGTGCAGCGCTCGGTACACGATGAATTTGTGGATCGGCTGCAAAACATCGCATCCAATTTGCGTGTGGGTGATCCGCTGGATGTGACGATGGACATTGGCGCTGTCAGCAGCGCCCGCCAGCTGGCCCGCAACCAGAGCATGTTGGCCCGTGCTTTAGAGCAGGGCGCGCGTCTACGCACGGGTGGCCAGGTGATTGCGCCTGTGCCCGGTGGCCAGTTCATGAGCCCTGCCGTGCTCGATGGTGTTCAGCCCGAGATGGAAATCGCCCGGCAGGAGGTCTTTGGCCCGGTGCTGGCCGTCATGCCGTTTGACGATGAGGCCCATGCTGTGCGCCTGGCCAATGGCACCGAATATGGGCTGGCCGCAGGGGTGTGGACCGGCAGTCTGTCTCGTGCCCATCGCATGGTGCGCGCCATCAAGGCCGGGCTGGTGCACGTCAATACCTATGGCGGCCCCGACATCACCGTGCCGCTGGGCGGCGTGCGGCAGTCGGGCAATGGGCACGACAAATCGATGCATGCCTTGGACAAATACCTGGACCTGAAAACGGCCTGGATTCAGCTTTGATTTTTGAAAGTAAATGACATGAACAACGACCAACTCAAGGCGGACAACGCCCAATACCTGTGGCACCCCATGGCCCACCCGGGGGCGATGAAAAAATCCACACCCGACATCATCGCCAAAGGCGAGGGCTGCTGGATCTGGGACGTGGACGGCCACAAGATGCTCGACGGCGTGGGGGGGCTGTGGGCCTGCAACCTGGGCCACAGCAACAAACCTGTGCGTGACGCCATCGTGGCGCAGATGGACGAGCTGCCCTTTTACAACGTGTTTCGCGGCACCACCCATGTGCGGGCGATCGAGTTGTCCAAACGCCTGGTGCAGATGATGGAACCTGAGGGTGTGGCCACGGTGATGTTTTCCACCGGCGGCTCGGACGCGGTGGAGGGCGCGCTGAAAGTAGCGCGTCAGTACTGGAAGCTCAAAGGCCAGGCCGACCGCTTCAAGTTCATCAGCCTGCGCCAGGGCTACCACGGCGTGCACTTTGGCGGCATGAGCGTGAACGGCAACACCAATTTCCGCCGCGCTTACGAGCCACTGCTGCCCGGGTGCTTTCACGTCGACACGCCCTGGGCCTACCACAACCCCTACACCGATGACCCGATTCGCCTGGGCGAAATTTGTGCCGAAATGCTCGAGCGCGAAATCGTGTTCCAGGGGCCGGACACGGTGGCGGCCTTCATTGCCGAGCCGGTGCAGGGCGCGGGTGGCGTGATCGTGCCGCCGCCCAATTACTGGCCGCTGGTGCGCCAGATTTGCGACAAGTACGGTGTGCTCTTGATCGCCGACGAGGTGGTGACCGGCTTTGGCCGCAGCGGCGAAATGTTTGGCACGCGCCTGTGGGGCGTGAACGCCGACATGTGGTGCTTGGCCAAGGGCATTTCTTCGGGCTACATCCCGCTGGGGGCCACCGCCATCAACCGACGCATCGCCGACGTGTTTGACGCCGACACCACGGGCGCGGCCTCGGTCTCGCACGGCTACACCTACAGCGCGCACCCGATCGCAGCCGCTGCGGCGCTGGCCACGCTCGACCAGATCGAAGCGCTGGACATTCCCGGCCACGCTGCCCGTGTGGGCGCGCACCTGCAGACCCGCTTGCGCAAGCTGGTCGAGACCTGCAGCTTTGTGGGCGATGTGCGTGGTGTGGGCCTGATGCTGGGCATCGAGATGGTGAGCGACAAGGCCAAACGCACGCCCATGACCCGCACCAGTGACATCCCGGCGCGGGTGGCCAAGGCCGCCTACAAGGCAGGTTTGATGGTGCGCATCTCCGGCCCCAACCTGATTTTGTCGCCGCCGCTGATCATCACCCGCGAGGAGGTGGACTTGATGTGCGACGTGCTCGAAGGCGCGTTTGCCGCTGTGCAGGAGGGGCGCGCATGAAGAGCCCGGTCATTCTGATCGTCGGTACCGTCGACACCAAGAGCGACGAGATCGGCTTCATGCGCGAGCAGGTGCAGGCCGCAGGCGGCCAGGCACTGATCATGGACGTGGGCGTGCTGGCCAAAGGGCGTGTGGTCCCAGACATTGCCAACACCGATGTGGCCGCAGCTGCGGAAGTGACGCTCCAGCAGGTCATGGACAGTGGCGACGAAAACAGCGCCATGGCCTTGATGGCCCTGGGTGCAAGTCGCTTGGCGGTGAAACTCCAAACCACGGGACGCATTGACGGCTTGCTGGTGCTGGGCGGCACCATGGGCACCGATCTGGCGCTCGATGTCGCCAGCAGTTTGCCGCTGGGCGTGCCCAAAGTGGTGCTGTCCACCGTGGCGTTTTCGCCGCTCTTGCCGCCTGAGCGCATGCCGCCCGATTTGATGATGGTGCTGTGGGCGGGCGGCCTTTACGGCCTCAACAGCCTGTGCCAGTCGGCCCTGGCCCAAGCCGCAGGCGCTGTGGTGGGGGCTTGCCTTGTGGCGCGAGCACCGCGTTTTGCGCGGCCCGTGGTAGGCATGACCTCGCTGGGCTCGAGCTGCCTTAAATACATGGTGCAACTCAAGCCTGAGCTGGACAAGCGCGGGTTTGACCTGGCGGTCTTCCACACCACGGGCATGGGGGGCAGGGCATTTGAATCGCTGGCTGCCCAAGGGCAGTTCGCCTGCGTGATGGACTTCAGCCTG
>CAITSG010000035.1 GCA_903894995.1 uncultured Burkholderiales bacterium | reverse complement strand
GTGCGTGTGATCAGCCACACCTCTCAAGTGTGGCTGGGCCCCGATTTGCTGGGCCGCATCATCGACGGGCGCGGTCAAGCGCTGGACGGCAAGCCGCAGCCTGAGTGCCACGATGTGTTGAGTCTGCAGGGGCGTCCCATCAACCCGATGGAGCGCGGCCCCATCAAGGAAGTGTTGGACGTGGGTGTCAAAGCCATCAACGGCATGTTGACGATTGGCCGTGGCCAGCGCTTGGGGCTGGTGGCGGGCTCGGGTGTGGGCAAAAGCGTGTTGCTGGGCATGATGACGCGCTTCACCGAAGCCGACGTGGTGGTGATTGGCCTGATCGGTGAACGTGGGCGCGAAGTGCAGGCCTTCATCGAAGAATCGCTCGGACCTGTGGGCTTGGCCAAGTCGGTGTTGGTTGCTGCACCGGCCAACGAATCGCCGGTACTGCGCCTGAAAGCCACCCATTTGACCCATGTGATTGCCGAGTATTTTCGGGACCGGGGCAAGAACGTGCTGATGCTGGTGGACAGCCTGACCCGCGTGGCCCATGCGCAACGCGAAATCGGCCTGGCCGTGGGTGAACCCCCCACCGCCAAGGGCTACCCGCCTTCGGTGTTTGCGCTGCTGCCCAACTTGATTGAACGCGCTGGCGTGGGCCGCCACGGCGTGGGCTCGATCACCGCCATTTACACCGTGCTGGCCGAAGGCGATGACGCCAACGACCCGATTGTGGACATCGCCCGCGCCTCGCTCGACGGCCAGGTGATGCTGTCGCGCAAACTGGCCGATGCGGCGCACTACCCCGCCATCGACCTGACCGGTTCGGTCTCGCGGGTGATGCAAAACCTGCTCTCGCCCGAGGACCAAAAAATGGCCAACCGGTTCAGGCGTTTGTGGTCGCTGTACCAGCAAAACCAGGACCTGATCCAGGTGGGTGCTTACGAAGCGGGCAGCAACCCCGATCTGGACCAGGCCATCCGCTTGCGCCCCTTGATGGAAGGTTTTTTGCAGCAAGACATGCACACCAGCCAAGACGCGGGCACCACCCGGCTGCAAGTGCAAGCGCTCATGAGCCATTGACCTGAGAAGGAGAACAACATGCGACAAGCAAGAAGCTGCTGGCCGGTGCTGGTGAACAAAGCAGAAGATGCGCTGAATACAGCTCAAAACGAGCTCACCCAAGCCCTGGAACTTGTGAGGCAACTGGAGGACAGCCACCAGCGGCTGTGCAAGTTGTACGACGAATACCGTCTGCAAGAACAATCCAGGGACGGCACCGTGATGGGCATGCAAGCGAGCATGAACCACCGCCAGTTCATGACCCAGCTGCTCGGTCTTCAACAACGTGTGCTGATGGATCTGGGCAAAGCCCAAACCAGCGTGACGCAAATCCGAAAAAAACGACTCCAAGCCGAAATCGAACTGCACAAAATGCAGTCGCTGGTCGAACAAGACAACAAAGCCGTTGCGCAAGATGTCAAGCGGCACGAACAAAAGCAGATGGACGAGCTGGGCGTGCGGCAGTTCATTTTGGGGATGCAAAACTGATCAAGCCTCACAGACCACGACCCATCGCCCCGAGGCGGGGCTCCCACAAAGGCAATGCCCCTGTAGGAGCGACGCCCTCGTCGCGATAAGCCCCGCAGACCACCCCCCATCGCCCCGAGGCGGGGCTCCCACAAAATGCAGGGCACATCCCCTGTAGGAGCGACGCCCTCGTCGCGATAAGCCCCGCAGACCACGACCCATCGCCCCGAGGC
>CAITSG010000034.1 GCA_903894995.1 uncultured Burkholderiales bacterium | reverse complement strand
AGTTGGGCGTGCACCAACAGGGCATAGGCGTGCACGGCAAACAGGGTGCCGACACTGAGCAGCGCGGCCAATGGAAGGGTGATGGCCACTGCCATGCGCCCGGTGTAAAGGGCGGCAAACAAAATGACCAGACTGAACAAGCCGCCCAACCATGGCCAGAGCTTGGCCCAGGTGGGGGTGTAGGGTGTGCGGGCATCGAGCGCGGCGGCCATGAGTTGGGCGTGCACTTCGATGCCGCCGACCGCGCCGCCTTGTGGGGTGGGCACGGCGTCGCCTGCCCCCATGGCGGTGGAGCCCACCAAGGCCCATGCCCCTTGAAGCAGGCCGAGGGGCACGGTGCCCTGAATGACGTCAACCGCCGAGACCGACAAAAAGCCAGCGCGGGGCAATTGGTAAGAAACCGTCAGCTGGCCTTTGGGGTTGAGGGGCAGTTCAAACCCGCCAATGTCGAGCACCGAGCGTTGGCCCCACAGCTCGGTGCGGGTTGTGAGTTGCGGGTGTGCGCCGGTGGCTGCGGCCAGCGCCGACACCACCAGCGCCGGGTAGGTTTGACCTTGGTAACAGACCAGCGCGGGCACTTGGCGCACTGCCCCATCGGGGGCAATGACGGGGGTGATGTGGCCAAGGGCTTGGCCGCTATGCAGCAAGGTGCCCGAGGGCGAGAGGTGCCCAAAGGCCGCCGTGGTTTGGTTGGGGCAAGCTTGTCCCAACAGGTCAGAGGCGGGCAGTGCGCCACTCAACTGGCCGGTGCGTACCAGGGGTTCGGCTTGCAGCGAAAAGAGCTGGGCCATGACGCTGGGTGCGCCTTGCTGAAGGGCTTTGGCCAACACCGGGTCTTGGACCTGGGGGCCGTCAAAAAGAATGTCAACAACTTTGAGGTTGACGCCTTGTGCGTCGAGTGCGGTGAGCAGTTGGGCAACTCGGTCGCGGGGCCACGGCCACGCGCCGAGTTGTTGCACGCTTTTTTCGTCAATGTCGACCACAACCACACGGCGTTCTAGGGCTTGGCTGTCGGCCAGCGCCCAGGTTTGGCTGCTCAAGCGTTCGTTCCAGTGGCCAAGCCAGGCATTGGCCTGGCTGTGCATCAAGGCCAGCAGGGTCAGCGCCAAGGCCACCGCAGCACTGCGCATCCAGAATGGACTGAGCAGAAAACGCGCCGCGTGACTGGCCAGGGTTGCGCCGGTCTGCTTGGCAGGATGCTTGTCGGTGCGGGTCATGGTCATCGACCCCAGAGGGTGGCCCCCGACAGGTTGCCATTGCCCACGGGCTGGCTAAAGAGGTAACCGGCTTGTCGTCCGGTCATGGTCAGGCTGCCGGCCAAGCTGCCTTTGCTGTTGTTGGTCTCACTCAAAAAGATGCCGGATACGGGATCGACTTTTCCGCTGTAGGAGAAGCCTTGTGGGCTGATGCCGGGGGCCGTGACTTTGAGCTGTGTGGCGTAAGTGCGCGCAGCAAAGTCAACGCTCAGACTGCCGGATTCCACTTGGGCGGCACTGACGTCGTTGCTGGGTGATCGGTATTGGGCCGCAGAGCCAGAGAGTTTGAATTCGGCTTGGCTGGTGAGGCTGGGCAACAGGTTGACGGTGCTGGCTTCGCGAAAGAGAAAGTAGTAACCGTCGCCCACGGTGACTTCGCGGCCTTGCATGGCGTCGCGAAAGCCCAGGGTGAGGCTGTCGCCTGGCGCGGGCGTGCGTGTCCAACGCCCCCAGGCCAGACGCGAAACAGGAAAAAGGCCTTCGAGGAGTTTGTCGTCCACGCTATTGACTTTGGGGTCGTCAATGCCTTTGCGGTCCGGCGACAAGGGTTTGGCCGTATCTTTGACGCCGGGCAGGATTTGCAAGCTGGGGTCTGCAAACCCGCTTTTGTAGATGAGCGCCATGCCGACCATGTCGGCGGTGAGTTCGCGGGCTCGTGAGCCGGAGCAAACGCCCAGGGCCTGTGCTTTGCAGTTTTGGTCAAACGGGGCCATGACGATGGCACCTTGGTTGACCATGACTCGGGTGCCTTCTTGGTTGGTTTGGGTGACGAAGTCGGTGCCTTTGACGCCAATGGCCACCAAGGGGGTGTTGAGTCGGAACCGGTCTTTGGCGGCTTGGGCGGCAGCGCCGGAAATAGAACGGACTTCGCCTCGGTCAAGGCTCATGCGCACCACCGAGACGGCGGGGTCGGCCGGGTTGTAGCGAAACTCTTGGATGGACAGCACCGAGTTAGGGCGGACGCTGACCAGGGCACCATCGACAAAACGGATGTGGACATGTCCGTTGGCCGAGGTTTTGACGATGTCGCCTTGCTGAATGGGGTCGCCTTTGGCGGGCACCAAGCCGGTACTGGCGGCACGTTCGATTTCGGATTGACCGATGACGAGGGTGATTTCGCCGACACGGCTTGTGGCCCATGCCGGCTGCATCAGGACAGCGACCAGGGCGGTCAGTAAGCCTTTTTTGATGAAGTTGAGCATGTGGGTTGCCAAAAAATACAATCAGAGTAAGGGGGTATTCTATGAAGGCTTACAACAAATACGTGTGAGTACAATCACAGGACCTTAAAGATTCTTTCGTATGCATGGCTGTTTCATAATACGCAACTGATGGCCATCCACCCCTCTTTGTTGCTTCAGTTTTCTTTGCTGAAGAATTTGCCCCCCACCTTGTTGCCCGAGGTTGCCGAAGCCTCTTCGCTCAAAACCTTTGCCAAGCGCGAAGTGGTGCTGAACAAGGGGGCGGCTTCGGTGCAACTGTGTTTTTTGCTAGAGGGTCGTTTGCAAGCCACCGACTTCACGCTGGACGGCAAAGAAGTGGGCTTGTACTTCGTTGACGAAGGGGGCTATTTTGGCGAGATCGCCATGCTCGATGGATTGTCACAACCCGAGATCATGATCGCCAATAAAAAGTCTCAGATTGTCCTCATTCCCAACTCGGTGATTAGGGGCTTGATTTTGTCGCACCCGGCCATGACCGAAGCCATCACCACGGGCCTGGCCAAACGCATCCGCGCACAGAGCGAGCAACGGCAAATTTTGTCGATCAACAACCCGATGCAGCGGGTGTGCTCACAAATTTTATCGATGCAGCAGCCCTCACGGCAAGGCGATGTGTCGGCCAGTGTGGAATGGGCTTTGGCCGATCCACCGACGCATCAAGAGCTGGCCATGATGGTGAATTTGAGCCGCGAAACCGTGACCCGGGTGTTTCAAATTTTGCAAAGCCAGTCTTTGGTTTTGCGCGAAAAAGATGCGCTGATCGTGTCTAAGCCCGATGTTTTGCAACAGGTGGCCAAGGGGCTGCTGGATTTAACCAAATAAAAACATGCACTTTGTTGAGTTTTTAAAACGCTATTTTTGGCCTGTGCAGCACGCCCACTTGTTGTGGCAGTTTGCGCGCCGTGAAGTGCTGGGGCGTTACCGTGGCTCCCTTTTGGGGCTGGGCTGGTCTTTTGTTTCACCTTTGTTGATGCTGGCGGTTTACACCTTTGTGTTTGTGGGCGTTTTCAAGGCGCGTTGGCCAGGGTCCGAGGCCGGTGGTGGCGTTGAGTTTGCCTTGCAATTGATGACCGGGTTGATGGTTTTTAATCTGTTTTCGGAGTTAGCCTCGCGTGCGCCGCAGTTGATTTTGGAGCAGCCCAATCTGGTGAAAAAAGTGATTTTTCCGCTCGAGGTCTTGCCTTGGGTGGCGGTGTTGTCGGCCAGCTTTCATTGGTTGCTCAATGCTTCGGTGCTGTGCTTGGCCACCTTGGCTGTGCATGGCGCTTTGCCTTGGTCAGCGGTGGTTTTGCCAGTGGTGATTTTGAGCTTTTTGCCTTTCATGCTGGGCTTGTGCTGGTTTTTGTCTGCGCTGGGGGTGTATGTGCGTGACATTGGCCAGATGATGCTGATGGTGGTGAGCATGGGCATGTTTTTGTCACCTGTTTTTTACTCTACGCGTGCCCTGCCCGAAACTTTGCAAAACTGGATGTGGCTGAACCCCTTGAGCTTTGTGATCGAGACCTCACGCATGGTGTTGCTGCAAGGTGTGTGGCCTGACTGGTGGGGATTGTTGGTTTATGGTTTGGGGGGGTGTTGTGCGGCGGTGCTTGGTGCAGGATTTTTTCAATTGACGCGCAAGGGGTTTGCCGATGTCCTCTGACCTGAATGTGATCGAGGCGCAGGACCTGTCCAAGGTTTACCAACTCTTTTTGTCCCCCGCCGACCGTTTGCGCCAGATGTTGTTTGGCGCATCTCGCTTTGGTAACCGGTCTTTTTCGGCTTTGAGTGGGGTGAGTTTTTCCTTGCACCGGGGTGAGGTGCTGGGCTTGGTGGGGCGCAATGGCGCGGGCAAGTCAACACTGCTGCAAATTGTGTGCGGCACCTTGATGCCGTCTTCGGGCGCATTGAATGTGCGTGGCCGCGTGGCTGCGTTGCTGGAGCTGGGCGCGGGTTTTAATGTTGAGTTTACGGGCCGCGAAAACGTGTATTTGTATGGCTCGGTTTTGGGTTTGTCGCACCAGGAAATGGCAGACCGATTTGACGAGATTGTGGCGTTTTCGGGCATTGCCGAGTTCATCGATCAGCCAGTCAAAACCTACTCCAGTGGCATGTATGTGCGCTTGGCTTTTTCGATTGCCACCAGTGTTGACCCCGATATTTTGGTGGTGGATGAGGCTTTGTCGGTGGGTGATGGTGAGTTTGCCCGCAAGTCGTTTGACCGGATCATGGCGCTGCGTGCCAAGGGCACAACGATT
>CAITSG010000033.1 GCA_903894995.1 uncultured Burkholderiales bacterium | reverse complement strand
GACGGTGAGCATCCGCATCGGCTCTTCCACCCCCGAGCCCAAAGACCGCCGCATGCTGGCCACTTGGCTGAGCTTTGACGACTTGGAGCGCCTGGTGGTGGCTGCGCTCACTGCCCCCATCGTGGGCCACAGCATCATTTATGGCATGTCCGACAATCAGACCACCTGGTGGGACAACACGCACGCCAGGCACCTTGGTTACCGGCCACAAGACTCGTCGGACGTATTCCGCCCTGCCGTGGAAGCACGACAACAAAACATCGACACACAAGACCCAGCCGCCATCTACCAGGGCGGCGCATTTGTGAAAGCCGCGCCCCACGGCTGAAATACGCCACAAGAAATTTCAATCGCACTGTCCCATGTTTCACAAGCTGGCACTGCCCCAGCAGCTACGATGCGGGTCAGTTTGGATTGATAAAACCCAGGAGACCCCCTATGTCCGTGATCACCACCATCGAAGACCTGCGCGTTCTGGCCGAAAAGCGCGTGCCGCGCATGTTTTACGACTACGCGGACAGCGGCTCCTGGACCGAAAGCACCTACCGGGCCAACGAAAGCGATTTCCAAAAGATCAAGCTGCGCCAGCGCGTGGCGGTGAACATGGAAAACCGCAGCACCGCCAGCACCATGGTGGGCGAGAAAGTCGCCATGCCCGTGGCCATTGCGCCCACGGGCCTCACAGGCATGCAACATGCCGATGGCGAAATCCTGGCTGCCCGCGCTGCCAAAAAATTTGGCGTGCCCTTCACCCTGTCCACCATGAGCATCTGCTCCATCGAAGACGTGGCCCAACATGCCGGTGAAGGCTTTTGGTTTCAGCTGTATGTGATGAAAGACACGGGTTTCATCGAGCGCCTGATTGACCGCGCCAAAGCAGCCAACTGCGGGGCGCTGGTGCTCACGCTGGACTTGCAAATTCTGGGTCAGCGCCACAAGGACCTGAAAAACGGCCTGTCTGCGCCGCCCAAGCTGACGATCAAGAACATGATCAACATCGCCAGCAAGCCCCGCTGGGCCTTGGGCATGCTGGGTACACCGCGTCGCCAGTTCGGCAACATCGTGGGCCACGTCACGGGCGTGGCCGACATGAGCAGCCTGTCCTCGTGGACCGCCTCGCAGTTTGACCCTGGCCTGAATTGGGGCGATGTGGAATGGATCAAAAAGCGCTGGGGCGGCAAGCTCATCCTGAAGGGCATTCAGGATGTGGATGACGCCCACATGGCGGTGCAATCGGGCGCGGACGCCCTGATCGTCAGCAACCACGGCGGCCGCCAGCTCGACGGCGCGCAGTCCAGCATCGAAGCCCTGCCCGCCATCGTGGATGCCGTGGGCCAGAACATCGAAGTGCACATGGACGGCGGCATCCGCAGCGGCCAGGACGTGGTGAAAGCCCGCGCCCTGGGCGCCAAGGGCGTCTACATTGGCCGCTCCATGTTGTATGGCCTGGGGGCCATGGGCGAAGCGGGTGTGACCAAAGCCTTGGAAATCATCCACAAAGAACTGGACTTGACCATGGCCTTTTGCGGCCGCACGCAAATGGACACGGTGGACAAGAGCATCTTGTTGCCAGGCACCTTTCCTACTGGCCAATAAACAAGCCCGGCAGGGGTTTGGCAAACGCAAAACCCTTTGGGGGCGCGCTATGCTTGGCGGGTGCCTGCTTCACCCGTTTCAAGCGCCGTGGCCCCACCCATCCGCCGCATCGCCCACCTCGACATGGACGCGTTTTACGCGTCCTGTGAACTGCTGCGCTACCCGCAGCTCAAGGGCTTGCCGGTGGTCATTGGGGGCGGCAGGCGCAAAGAAGACGACCTGCTGGTCAAGCTGCAAGCGGCCTACCCGGATGGCGACTGGACCGAAGAGACCTTTGCCGAGCGGCTGGACCGCATCCCGGTGGACTTTTTCCCGCGCATTGAGGGCTACACCGGGCGCGGCGTGATCACCACCGCCACCTATGCGGCGCGGCAGTTTGGCATCGGCTCGGCCATGGGCCTGATGAAAGCCGCCAAGCTTTGCCCGCAAGCCCTCTTGTTGCCGGTGGACTTTGAGCGTTATCGGCACTTCTCGCGCACCTTCAAAAGCATCATCCTCGACATCGCCCCTGTCATGCAAGACCGGGGTGTGGATGAGGTCTACATCGACTTTACTGACGTGCCCGGGGGCCAACGCGAAGGCGGGCGGGTGCTGGCACGCTTGATCCAAAAAAGCATTTTTGACGCCACGGGCCTGACCTGTTCGATTGGCGTGGCGCCCAACAAACTCATTGCCAAAATGGCCAGCGAGTTCAACAAACCGAACGGCATCTCCATCGTTCATGAGGCCGACCTGCAAACCCTGATCTGGCCCCTGGCCTGCCGCAAGATCAACGGCGTCGGCCCCAAGGCCGATGAAAAGCTCAAGGGCTTTGGCATCCACACCATTGGCGAGCTGGCCGCACGCGAACCGCACTGGCTGGTGGAAAACTTTGGCAAAAGCTACGGTGCCTGGCTGTTTGATGCCGCTTGGGGCCGCGACGACCGCCCGCTGGAAACCGAGAGCGAGCCTGTCAGCATGAGCCGCGAAACCACTTTCGAACGCGACCTGCACGCGGTGCGCGACCGCGCCGAATTGGGTGCGGTGTTCACCCGCCTGTGCGAGCAAGTGGCCGCCGACTTGCAGCGCAAAGGCTACGAAGGCAAAACCATCGGCATCAAGCTGCGGTATGACAACTTCCAGGCTGTGACGCGGGACCAAAGCCTGACGGAATACACCGCAGACGCCAAACGCATCCGGCAAGTGGCTGGCCAATGCCTCAAACGCGTTGACCTGTCACGCCGCATTCGGCTGCTGGGCGTGCGGGTGGGCTCGCTGGTCAAGGCGGGGACAGCGCCTGATTCGGTGAGTCACCCCGTGAAGGCCGAAGAGCCGGGCCAAGAATGGCAAACGCAGCTTCTGTTCACAGACGACTGAGAGGCATGCCGCTGGTCAGCGGTTGGGGTGCAGAAGAGTCCCGGAAGACGTCCCTTTTAATTTCGGAATAACTGAAATAAATTCCTGACCACGCATACCAAGATGCAAATTTCTGAAATACCGAAATATTTGTTGACGACCCCAGCAAAACCCGATAGTTTCGGATTGTCAGAAATACCAACCCCAAACCATGCCCCCGGATGCCTCTCAACCGAAAGTTCCACATGGATGATCAGCCCACCCGACAAGCCACAGTTTTGACGACAGCCAACGCACTCGGCCCCATCGTGCGCGAGCGGCGCAAATCTCAATCGCTGCGCATCGATGACGCGGCCGGGCTGCTGGGCGTGTCGGTGGACCTCATGTCCCGGCTCGAAAACGGTCAAGGCACAGTGCAACTGGACAAAGTCATGGCCGTGCTTGACGGCTTGGGCCTGACACTGATGGTCTTGCCCAAAGAACACCCTTGGGCGCGCGAAGCCAGCACCCCAGGCGGCGGCTCGCCCAAGGCATGAAAGCACTGCCATGACCGACGCGCTGCATGTCTGGACCGACCAAATACCCATTGCTGTCATCGAGCACGAAGGCCGCGATGACCAGTGGCGCTTGCGCTATGCACAGCCATGGCTCGCCAACCCCCAAGCTTTTCCGCTGTCGCCCGCGCTGCCCTTGGCCAACGCAAAAAGCGCACCTGATGGGTACGGCTCTGCCACGATCAAGCGCTTCATCGAACACCTGCTCCCAGAAGGCCGGGCACTGGACGTGGCGGTCGCCTACAAGGGCCTGACCAAAAGCAATGTCTTTGGACTCATCCGGGCGCTCGGTGCCGAGACG
>CAITSG010000032.1 GCA_903894995.1 uncultured Burkholderiales bacterium | reverse complement strand
GCTGCGCTCGGCCAGTTGGGCCAGCTCTTGTGAACGCTCAGTGGGCACGCGCCAGACTTGCAGTTTGTCCAGTCGGGTGAGTTTGGTTTCGATGCCTTTCCACCAGACCTCGGCCGCGTGGTTGAAGCAATACAACAACACTTCGTCGGCCTTCTGGCAGGCTTTCATGATGGGCTTGTCTTCGGGCTGGCCAACCTCGATCCACATGCGTGTTTGACCCGTGAAGTCGCGCAGGCTGCAGTCCGGGTCATCCGGGTCGGACAGGCCTGCACCAAAGGCCAGCTTGCCATCACCATTGCACACAGCTTGCAGCTTGTAAGCGTTGATGGCCAGCGCCAGCAGGCGGATCATCATGCGCTCGTCGGTCTCGCTGGGATGCCGCGCCAGCGTGAGCTGGTGGTCTTCGTAATAGCTGTGGTCGATGTCGGCAATCGACAGGTTGGCTTTGTAGATGGTGGATTTGAGGGCCATGCGTTCTGCTTTGTGGGAGCGGCGCCCTCGCCGCGATCAAGGCTGTGCAAACTGCCGTGGAAAACCTTCGCGGCGAGGGCGCCGCTCCCACAGGAATATGCCGAAAAAGTCAGACCCGGCGCGCCAGTTCGGCGGCCTTGCCAATGTAGCTGCCCGGCGTCATGGCCAGCAGGCGGTCTTTGTCGGCTTGCGGGATCTCCAAGCCCTGTATCAGGCCATGCAGGGCAGCAGAGGTGACCGCCTTGCCTCGGGTGACTTCTTTGAGTTGCTCATAAGCACCCTGCACGCCATAACGTCGCATCACGGTCTGGATGGGCTCGGCCAGCACTTCCCAAGCAGCGTCAAGGTCTGCAGCCAAGGCTTCTTCGTTGAGTTCAAGTTTGTTCAGACCCGTCATCAAGGACGCATAGGCCAGCGCGGTGTAGCCCAGGCCCACGCCCATGTTGCGCAGCACCGTCGAATCGGTCAGGTCACGCTGCCAGCGGCTGATCGGCAGCTTTTCGCTCAGGTGTTTGAGCACAGCGTTGGCCAAGCCCAAATTGCCTTCGGCGTTTTCAAAGTCGATGGGGTTGACTTTGTGCGGCATGGTGGAAGAGCCGATTTCTCCATCCTTCAAGCGCTGCTTGAAGTAGCCCAGACTCACATAACCCCAGATGTCGCGCGACAGGTCGATCAAGATGGTGTTGGTCCGGGCCACGGCATCGAACAACTCGGCCATGAAGTCATGCGGCTCGATCTGGATGCTGTAGGGCTGAAAGGTCAATCCCAAGCCCCATTGGCTGCTTTGGGTCTCGCTCAACTCAGGCGTCTCGACCACCTGCCGGGCGAAGGCTTCCCAGTCAAAGTCGGGCCAAGCCGACAGGTGCGCGTTGTAGTTGCCCACCGCACCGTTCATCTTGGCCATCAGCTTGACGGCTGCAATTTTTTCGCGGCAGCCTTTCAGGCGCATGACCACGTTGGCCATTTCCTTGCCCACCGTGGTCGGGCTGGCGGTCTGACCGTGGGTGCGGCTGAGCATGGGCACCTCGGCAAAGGTGTGCGCCATCTCGCGCAGTTTGGCGATCAGGCTGTCCAGGCCCGGCAGAATGACCTGAGCGCGCGCGCCTTTGAGCTGCAAGGCGTGGCTGGTGTTGTTGATGTCTTCGCTGGTGCAGGCAAAGTGCACAAATTCGGATGATTTTTCCAGTTCGAGTCGGTCTTTGAATTTGGATTTGATCCAGTACTCGACGGCCTTGACATCGTGGTTGGTGACTTTCTCGAACTCCTTGATGGCGAGGGCATCAGCCTCGGAGAAATTTTTCACCAGCGCAGTCAGGTAAACACGGGCACCCGGTGTCAGGGGCTTGAATTCGGCAAAACCAGCATCGGACAAAGCGATGAACCAAGCAATTTCGACCTGAACGCGGCGGTGCATGTAACCTTGCTCACTCATGAGAGGGCGCAGGGCGTTGAGTTTGCTGGCGTAACGGCCATCCAGTGGCGACAAGGCAGAAATGGGGGTGAAATTCATGGTGCGATTGTAAATCCCGCCCATGGATGACCCCCATCCACCCAATTGGGGTAAGCGACAGACAACAAAGCCACTCTTCCCCTAGAATCCAAGTTCTGTTTTTTTGGTCCTTTATTCTTTTTAATATGAAACTCATCGGCTCTGTTACCAGTCCTTATGTTCGCAAGGTACGCATCGTCATGGCCGAGAAGAAGCTGGACTACCAGCATGTGACCGAAGATGTGTGGTCGGCTCAAACGACCATTCACCAATCCAACCCCTTGGGCAAGGTGCCCTGCCTCATCATGGAGGGAGGAGAAGCCGTGTTCGATTCCCGGGTGATCGTGGAATACCTGGACACCTTGTCGCCTGTGGGCAAACTGATCCCTTCCGCCGGACGCGAGCGCGCCGAAGTCAAAACCTGGGAGGCGCTGGGCGATGGTTTGCTGGACGCGGCTTTGCTGGCCCGGATGGAAGCGGTTTGGACGGGACGCGAGGACAGCCAACGCAGCCAAGCCTGGATTGACCGGCAACTGGACAAAATCCAGCACGCCTTGCGGGCCATGAGCACGGGCTTGGGTGACAAGCCGTTTTGTTCTGGGATCCACCTGAGCTTGTCCGACATTGCTGTCGGTTGTGCTGTGGGTTATTTGGACTTCCGCTTTCCGCAAATCGACTGGCGCACGCCGTACCCCAATCTGCACAAGCTGTACGACAAATTGTCGCAGCGCCAGAGTTTCATCGACAGCTTGCCCCACTGAGGCCAAGCCCTAAGGCTGCCACCATCGGGCAGCGCTCATGGCGTCTCAGTAATTCAGCAAGTTTCGCCGCACATGAACCAAATGTGTGGAGGCCAAGGTTTTGGCCAAGACCGGGTCGCGGGCCTTGAGCGCTTGGAGCAAGGCGCGGTGCTCTGACTGGTATGCCAGACGGCGTTCAGGGGTGAGGCTGCGCTTTTTCAGCATGCCCCATTCACCTTGGGCGCGGGCTTGGTTCATGAGTTTGAATAACCTGGCCACAAATCCATTGTGAGCCGCACGCGCAATGGCCTCGTGAAAGAGGCCATCCCAGACCTCAAACTCCTCGACGCTTGTGGACGCTTCAGCGCGGTCGCAACATTGGGCCATTTGCTCAAAATCGGCGGGCGTGGCATGGCCAATGACCATGTCGATGATCGCAGGCTCCAAAGCCATGCGGGCCTCCATGAGTTCTGCAGGGCTGGTTTCCCAAACAGCGTCCGGTTTGCCCGAGGCATTGGACTTGTGTGACACAGCGGCCTGCCCCGCTTTGTCTGTCACATAAGTGCCGCTGCCTACCGTTTGCACAATCAAGCCTTGGTCCTTCAACTCGGCCAGCACCTTGCGCACCGTGCTGCGGCTGATTTGGTGTTGCTCGCACCACTCACGTTCGGCGGGCAAACGTTCACCCGCTTGCCAGCGCCCACTGTGCAGCTGGTCCATCAAGGTGACACGAAAGAAAAAGGAAGAATCCACAAAAGTCTTATGGGCCAAAAAACCAAATCATACCAATTCACATCCCCTGCGAACAGCACAAAAAAACACTTCTCCCCAACTCAATGGACTTGAATCGCCAAATAAATCCATAAAACACCCCAACTTTCTTCAGGAAAATCAACAACCCCCGTAAAAACCCTGATCAATATCACCCAGTTTTATCGTGACTGTTTGGTATTTTTCTTTATGATGGTTTGAATTGGTTGAACCACTCCACCCATTTCATTGACACCCGGCCCTCAAGCGTTCGGTCCCCTGGAGAATATTTTGCGCATCGCCACTTTTGCATTCAACGGAAAACGCCACGTCGGTCAAGTCTCGGCCGACGGCCTGCAAGTCACGCCTTTCGTGCTGACTGACGCCCAAGCCCATCACGGTGCGCAGGTGCTGATCGACGCCTTGGTAGCCGGTCAGCCTTTGCCCGCTTTGAGCGGTGATGCGCTGGCCGTTTCCTCGGTCCAACTCGAATCACCCCTGCCCGTGCCAAGGCGCAACGTGTGGTGCGTGGGGCGCAATTACCATGCCCACGCCAAAGAACTGCAGGCCTCGGTCTTCAAGGACAGCAACACCGACACCAAAGCCTGGCCCATCGTGTTCACCAAAGTACCCGAGTGCGTGGTCGGCCCGACCGACGATGTGCAACTGCCCGGCGCGGCCGTGTCCGAGCAGATCGACTACGAAGCCGAGCTGGCCGTGATCATTGGACAAGGTGGCAAAAACATCAGCCAGGCCGACGCCATGCAGCATGTGTTCGGCTACACCGTGGTCAACGACGTGACTGCCCGTGATGTGCAGATGCGCCACCAGCAATGGGACATGGGCAAGTCCTTTGACACCTTTTGCCCCATGGGACCGTGGATCGTCACCGCCGACGAAATCGACGGGCGCAAAACCCGCGTGCGCTGCTGGGTCAACGGCGAGTTGCGCCAGGACGGCCCCACCGAGAACATGATTTTCGACATCCCCACGCTGATCGAAACCATCTCGCGCGGCATCACGCTTTACCCCGGCGACATCATCGCCACAGGCACCCCCGCTGGCGTGGGCATGGGCCTGAACCCACCACGTTACATCGCCAAGGGCGATGTGATCCGCGTCGAGATCGATGGCTTGGGCCACATCGAAAACCGCTTCGTTTGATCAGCGCCTGAGCAGATTGGGCAAGACCCTGACCTGCACCTTTATAGGAGAGACACCATGAAAAAAAGCCGATTGATGCAAGGCACCTGGCAAACCACATGGCGTGCCGCCTTGGGGGCCTTGCTGGCTTGCGGTGCCACGTTTGCACTGGCGCAATACCCCACCAAACCCATCACCATGGTGGTGCCCTTCCCGCCAGGCGGTGTGGCCGACACCGTAGGACGCCCGGTGGCCGAAGCCATGTCGCGTCACCTCAAGCAAAGCATCGTGGTCGAAAACAAGGGCGGCGCGGGCGGGGGCATTGGCATGGCCCAAGTGGCCAAATCCAAAGGCGATGGTTACACCGTCTTGATGTCCCTGTCTTCGCTGGTCGTCTTGCCCGAGGCCGACAAGATCTTGCAGCGCCCCCCGATGTTTCAGGTCAACCAGCTCAAAGCCATTGCCCGATTCACCGCCGACCCCACCGTGTTGGTGGTGCGCTCTGAAAGCCCTTGGAAGACGTATGCCGAATTCATGGCCTTCGTGAAGTCCAACCCCGGAAAAATATCGTTTGGTTCGTCTGGCAACTACGGCACCATGCATGTGCCCATGGAGCAACTCAAAGCGGCCACCTCCACCTTCATGCTGCATGTGCCTTACACCGGCGCGGGACCTGCGGTCTTGTCTTTGCTCAGCGGTCAAATCGAAGCTTTGTCCACCGGACCCGCCAGCGTGAAGCAACACATCGCTTCGGGCCGCTTGCGTGCCCTGGCGCACTGGGGTGATGGCCGCTTGGCCAGCATGCCCGAGGTGCCTAGCTTCAAAGAGCTGGGGGTGCCAATCCAGTACTCGCAATGGTCGGGCCTGTTTGTGCCAGCCGACACACCGGCTGCCGTGGTTGACAGCTTGCGCCAAGCGGCCAAATTCGCTGCACAAGACCCTCGCGCAGTGGCCGCCCTGACGGCTTCAGGCACCTCGTTCATGTACCAAGACGCCCCTGACTTTGAGCGTTTTGTGCAAAACGATGCCAAAGCCATGAGCGCCCTTGTCACCCGGATCGGCAAAGTCGATTGATCCTGGGACCACCCGGCCCTGTGCCTGCCCACCGCCCCACCTTTCACCCCCTCGGAGACACAACATGCTGAACTTGAGCCGCACCCTGAAATTCACTGCTTTGACGCTGGTCTTGGCCTCGGGCCTGGCACACGCCCAAAGCTACCCCAACCGCCCCGTGAAAATCGTGGTGCCATTTGCCGCAGGCGGCCCCGCCGACAACTACGCCCGCTTCATGGCGCAGCGCTTGGGCGAAGAGCTCAAGCAGACTTTTGTCATTGACAACAAGCCGGGCGCAGGCTCCATCATCGGCACCGATCTGGTGGCCAAATCACCCGCCGATGGCTACACCTTGCTCATGATGTCGAACACACACACCGTGAACGAATCCTTGATCCCCACCAAGCCCTTTGGCTTGATGAAGGACTTTGTGGGCATCGCGCCGATCAATTATTCCAACTTGCTCTTGGTGGTGCACCCCTCCGTGCCTGTGAAGACGGTGGGTGAGCTGGTGGCGCTGGCCAAGTCCAAACCCGGCAAGCTCAACTACGCATCATCCGGCAATGGCACGCCTTATCACATGGCTGGCGAGCTGTTCAAGTTCATGGCCGGCATCGACATGACCCATGTGCCCTACAAAGGCAGCTCGGGTGCTCGCACCGACATCGTGGGTGGCCAGGTCGATGTGATGTTCGACGCCGAAACCACCATGGCGTCGCTTGCGCGCGATGGCAAGGTTCGCACTTTGGCAGGCACTGGGCTGGCCCGCTCGGCCAACCTGCAGGATCTGCCCACCGTGTCCGAGACCGTGCCCAAATTCGAGGCCACCATCTGGCTGGGCCTGATGGCCCCCAAAGGCACCCCCGCCGATGTGGTGAGCAAACTCAACGCCGAAGTGCGCAAGATCGTGAACAACCCCGAGGTGAGAGCCGCTTGGGCCAAACAAGGTGCGGTGCCCATGTCGATGAACGTGGCCGAGTTTGACCAGTACCTGAACGCCGACATTGCCAAGTGGGCCAACATCGTCAAGGTCTCGGGCGCCAAGCCAGACTGAGCCATGACGCAGGCCGCAGCCCAAGAAGTCACTTTTCAGCTGAACGGACAGCCCGTGTCCGTGCCCGGCGAAAGAGGGCAAAGCCTGCTCGACCTCTTGCGCAACACCTTGCAGCTCAAAGCCACACGCATGGGCTGCGGGCAGGGCCAGTGCGGTGCTTGTCGCGTCATGCTGGACGGCCACGCTGTGGCCGCTTGCGAGACGCCCCTGTGGGCTGTTGATGGCAAAACCGTGACCACGGTGGAGGGTTTGGGCAGCCGATCCGCGCCCCATGCCCTTCAAACCGCTTTCATCGAAGAGCAAGCCATGCAATGCGGTTTTTGCACCAGCGGCATTTTGATGTCGGCGGCGGCCTTGCTGCAACGTCAGCCCCAACCCTCGCGAAAAGACATTGTGCAGGCCATCGACGGGCATTTGTGCCGCTGCGGGGCGCACAACCGGGTGGTGCGCGCGATTGAAAAAGCCGCCACACGGCTGGCCGCGCCATGACGCCCGAGTCGCTCAAAGCCCAGCCGCTGCTGCGCCACTGGCTGGCCTTGACGTCAGAGGAACGGGTGCAGGCGTTTTCGGGCAAGGTCGATTTGGGCCAAGGCATCTCACACGCGCTGCGCTTGATCGTGGCCGAAGAGTTGCGATGGCCCGCCGAACAGATCGACATGGTGCCCGCCAGCACCTTGTTCAGCCCCGATGAAGCCGTGACCTCGGGCAGCTTGTCGGTGCAGCACTCGGGCAGCGCACTGCGCTGTGCGGCCGCGCATTGGCGCGAAGCCTGCAGGCGGGCCATGGCCGAGCGCCTGGCAGGCTTGGGGGTGACGCTGCAAGACGTGCGCTGCGAGGGCGGGCAGTTTCACGCACCGGCTCACTTGGCCAATGAGCTGGCCAATGACTTGGGCCATGCAGCGCTGCAAGCGTCTTATGCATCGCTGTCCCATGCTGCGTTGTGGGACAGCGTGATTGAGCCGGCTCACGCACAAGCCGCGCATGCCGCGCTGGACCTTCATCCCCGGACAGCCGAACCCAACCCCATCGTCTTGCGCCCCGATGTGGCGGCCAAAGTGTTTGGCGAGTTTGAGTACATCCACGACCGCGTCATGCCGGGCGTGTCGCACCCCATGTGCCACGGCATGGTGTTTCGCCCCGGCACCCTGAGCGCTGAAGTGATCGAGCACGACATGCAGGCTTTGGCCACGCGCCTGATGGCCATGTCCGGCGTGTTGCAGGTGGTGCGCGACGGTGTGTTGTTGGGCGTGTTGACCGAGAGCGAGCGAGTCTTGGGCGAAATTGCCCAGCACATCGAAGCCGGTGCCGAGCAGGGTCAGTATTGGCGTTGCGACGCGCAAGTGCCCGACCCGCTGGATTTGCCCCACTGGCTCAAAACGCAGCCACTGGACAGCACGGTGGTGGCCGATACCTCAGCCCCCACTCAAGGCACTGTTCACCAGCGCATCAGCGCCGAATTTCAAAGGCCGTTTGTGCAGCACGCGTCGATTGGCCTGTGCTGCGCTTTGGCGCAATGGACCGGTCAGCCGTCTGCCCCCCAATTGGAGGTCTGGAGCCACAGCCAAGGCATTTACAACCTGCGGCGCGACTTGGCGCTGGCCTTCGATGTGACCACCGCGCAGGTACAGGTCTCACACGTTGAGGGGGCCGGTTGCTATGGGCACAACGGCGCTGACGACGTGGCTTGGGATGCCGCATGGCTGGCCCGGCAGGTGCCCGGCCGCCCTGTGCGGGTGCAATGGACGCGGCAAGCCGAGTTGGGCCACGCCCCTTTGGCCCCGGCCATGGCGGTGCGCATTGACGCGGCGGTGACCCAAGACGGGCAGTTGCTCGAATGGACCCAAACCGTTTGGGGCCAAGGCCATGGCACGCGGCCCGGCCGAGGCCAAACACCGGCCTTGCTGGGGGCCTGGCAAACCGCGCACCCCGCCCCCATCACGCTGGCGGTCAATGCCGCAATGGCGGTGGGTGGCGGGTCTGAGCGCAACGCCCAAGCCCCTTACGACGTTGCCGCGCTCAAAGTCATCAACCACCGCGTGCTGAACATGCCCTTTCGCGTCTCGGCCATGCGGGCCTTGGGGGCACCGGTCAATGTGCTGGCCGCCGAGTCGGTCATGGACGAGTTGGCCCATGGCCTGTCGCAAGACCCCCTGACCTACCGTTTGGCACACCTGCAGGGCGAGCAGCACATGCGGGCCAGGGCGGTGCTGCAAAAAGTGGCCGACATGGCGGGGTGGTCCCTCACGCCAACCACCACCCACACAGACCGGCCCGAAGGCTGGGGCCGAGGCTTGGCCTATGCGCGTTACAAAAACACCGGGGCGTTTTGTGCGGTGGTGGTGGAGTTGGTGGTGGCCGACAAAGTCAAACTCCAACACCTGTGGATCGCCGCCGATCTGGGGCATGTGGTGGATGCCGACGGGGCCATCCACCAGCTCGAAGGCGGTGCCTTGCAAGCGGCCAGTTGGGCGCTGTGTGAGGCGGCGCAACTGAGCCCACAAGGCATCACCTCCAAGGACTGGACCCGCTATCCGATCTTGAAATTCAGCGACATGCCCGAGGTGTCCGTGGCCTTGATGCCCGGTGCAGACCACGCTTCGCTGGGCGCTGGCGAATGCAGTTCTGGCCCGACTTGCGCGGCCATCGCCAACGCCATTTTTGATGCCATGGGCGTGCGTGTGCGCAGCATGCCCTTCACCCCTGAAAACTTGATGCGTGCCATTGACAACGACGCAACGATCAACCCTTCAACCTCTTGACAATCAGAAAGAACAGCATGCATGTATTGAGTGGCGGCGCAGCCGCAGCCGTGGTCCAAGGCGTTCAGGCCGAGTTTGAGACCCGCACCGGCAGCCGCATTGAGGGCACCTTCAGCGCCGTGGGCATGATGCGCGACAAACTGCTGGGCGGTGCGCCATGCGATGTGATCATCCTCACCCAACCCCTGATCGAGCAACTGATCGCCTCGGGGCATGTGGTGCCCGGCAGCGCACGCTCGCTGGGCCGGGTCAAAACCGGTGTAGCCGTGCGCAGTGGCACGCCGCATCCGCCCGTGCGCACCCGCGCTGAGCTGCATGCGGCCATGAGCGCGGCCAAGGGCATTTACTTTCCAGACCCCGACAAAGCCACAGCGGGCATCCATTTCATGAACGTGCTCAAGGCCTTGGGACTCGATGAAACCCTGCGCAACCAATTTCGCGTGTTTCCCAATGGGGCCACGGCCATGGGCGAAATGGCCAAAAGCACCGAAAGCGGCTTGATCGGCTGCACCCAAGTGACCGAAATCAACTACACCGAAGGCGTGGACCTGGTCGATGTGCTGCCGGCCGAGTTTGAGTTGAGTACGGACTACACACTGGGCATTTGCACGGCCGCCAACAAGCCGCAACAAGCGCAAATGCTGGCCGATTTATTGAGCGGCAGCGCCTCTGAAGCGGTGCGCAGGCAAGGCGGGTTTGAGTTCTAAAAGAGTGACCAAGTCCTGAGGTTCAGCGATCAGGTGTTGGCACGTTTTTTGAGCCAGCGCATGAGTGACCCCACAACGGGCAACTTTTCATACAACTCTTCGGCCGCATCCCAGTAGTCGCGGTGCAGGGTCACCAGACCTTGATCATTGAACAGCAGGTGGCTGGCACCCCGCACCGATTGCAGGGTGCTGGTGTCAAACCGCTTGAAACGAAAGCGAAATTCCCAGGTCAGGAAAGCTTGGGCGCCATCCACCACCTGGCCGGTCACCACAAAGTGCGGCTGGTCCAGCGCCACGTACATGTGCCTGAAAATCCGCTCAATCTCGGGCAAACCCTGCACCTCGTTGAACGGGTCTTTGAACCGGGCTTGCACGTCGTACAGGGTGTTCAACTGCGCTACGATTTGCGGCGACAGAGTTTCGAAAAATGTGGCGAGTTTTTCGGTGGCTTGGCGGGTGTTCATAGGGGCTCTCCATCAGGATCTGAATGGTTCACAAACCAGTGAATCGGCGCACCAATGGAAAGTACAGCCGGTAAGGCAACAGTCTGAACAACTTGAGCCACAGCGTGAAACGCTTGGGGAAATGGATGTCGAACTGACCTTGTGCCCAACCCTTGAGCATTTGGCGGGCGGCCTCTTCGGGGCTGATCAGGGCGGGCATGGTGAACTGGTTTTGCGCCGTGAGCGGCGTGGCCACAAAACCGGGGTTGACCACGCTCACGCCAATGCCTTGGTCTTGCAAGTCCATGTACAGCGTCTCGGCCAAGTGGGTGAGGGCGGCCTTGGTCGGGCCATAGGCCAGGCCATTGGGCAGGCCGCGCCAACCGGCCACGCTGCTGAGCAAGCTGATGTGCCCGCTGCGCCGTGCCAGCATGCCCGGCAGGACCGCGTTGATGACCTGCAAAGCGCCTTGGTAGTTGACCTTGTCGTGCTGCAACAAGTCATCGATGTCCATGGCCGTGGCGCGTTGGGCGCGGTAGTAGCCCGCCGCATACACAACCATGTCGAACGGGCCTTCGGCCAACAGGGCGCGGGCCGTGGCCTGCACTTGGGGGCCATCGCTCACGTCCAGCGCACGCCACTGCACACCCTTGTCCTGAGCGGCCCAGTCCAACACGCCTTGCGGGTTGCGGGCCGACACCACCACCTGAGCACCAGCGGCACGCAAGGCTTGCGCACAGGCCAAACCAATGCCGGTGGATGCACCCACCAGCCAGACACGGCGGCCGTGCCAATCGGTGATCGGGGTGTTCAGCTCAAGCCAGCTGCGGGCTGGGTCCTGCGGGGTGGGGACGGCGGTTTGCGGTCCCACTTTGGCCGAGGCCACGTCGGCCGCGTCAATGGCCAGTGACGTCGCGCTGGATGGTGTGTTGTTCATGTGCATCAACCCGGCTTGGCCGCCAAAGGCGTGCGGCGCGTGAAGGACAGGGTGACTTCGCCCAGCTTCACGCCCCATTTGCTCATGGTGGCTTTGTTGAGCATGACGCGGTCGTCCATCAGGTACATCCAATCGTCAAAGTCAACGTTCCAGACTTGGCCATCGACCGGCAGCGCCAGGGTGTAGCCCCAGCGAAAGGCGTTGCCACTGACCTGGCCCGAGGCTTCGCCCACCACGTCGTCAGCGCGACCCGTGTAGCCCCCGTTGGGGCCCGCTTTGAGCTTCCAGATGCGGCGCTGCTTCGTGCCGTCCGAGTACACAAAGGCTTCGTCCAGCACGCCTTCGTCGCCGTTCCAGCTGCAGTCCATCACCACGGTGAAGCGTTTGACCACCTGGCCACTGCGGTCAGTGAACACGCCCCACGCGTCGATGGTGCCGGTGAAGTAGGTGCGCAAATCCAGCAGCGGTTTTTCTTGCGCGTAGTTTTGCACTTGCGGTCCGGCGCAGCTGGCCACAAAGGGCGTGGCAGCGACCATGGACAAAGCGCCCAAGCGGCTCAAGGCGGTGCGGCGGTGGATCATGGCGGGTTGTGTTTGGCGCATGTGAATCTCCGGTGTTGTCAGTTCAAAGCGGCTTCATGCCGGGGGGTGGGCCGAAAGGTGGGCCAATCGTTGGGCTGAATCAGGCCCCGACATCAAGTCGGGGCGGCGCATCAGGCCCGCATACAAAGCCAGTCCGGCCAAAAGCTTGAGCACACAAGGCAGCAGGCCATAAGCCAGGCCCAGCGCCAGCACGGCATCGGCACCTTGCTGGCCTGGGGCGTAACCCCACAGGCCGAGCAATGGCAGCGACAGCCCAGCGGCCAAAGCCAGATTGAGTTTGGTGGCCAGATTCCACCAGCCCATGAAGGCGCCGTCTGTGCGGCCCCGCTCACCGCAGTGGTCAATCAATTGGTTCAGCAAGGCGCCGGGCACGGTCAGGTCAGCGCCCAGCGCCATGCCCGACAAAGCACACACCAGCAAAAAGCCCGTGGTGTCGCCCGCACCCAGCGTGACCACGCTGACAAAGGCCAACACCGACAAGGCCATGCCGGTGGCCCAAGTGCGCAGCAGACCGATGCGGTCAATCACCTTGAGCCACAGCGGAAACGACAGCGCCCCAGCAGCAAAGTACAGGCCCAAAAACAGCGGCTCCATGGCCTTGGGCGCTTGCAGCAGGTCTTGCACAAAAAACAGCACCAGTGTGGCGGGCACGGCACTGGCCAAGCCGTTGAGCATGAAGACCATCAACAGGCGGCGAAAGCCCGCGTGCTGCCAGGGCTGCCAGAGGCTGCCCACAGCATGGCCCGAAACCACCTCAAGGTTGGATGCCAAAGCGCTGCGCGCAACCCGCCGCCAAGTGAACAAGCCCAGACCCAGCATGAGCACCAGCAAGGCGGTGGTCGGCCCCCAACCCCACAAAGCAGGCAGCGCAGACGCCAGCAACACCCCGATCAGTGCAAAGCCCTCGCGCCAAGCCACCCAGCGGCTTTGCGCCATGCCGCCACCGCCTTGCCGCGCCGCCCAGGCTTGGTGCAAGATGCCCAGGCCGCTGTAAGCCAGGTGGCTGAGCGTCAGCGCTGCGCCCACCCACACCAGCAAACCCGTGGGCGACAGGGCCGCCGCAGGCGGAAAAAACAAGGCCGCAAAACCCAGCGCCACGGCCAGCGCCATCAACACTGCCGCCAGCCACACGGCCTGCCACGAGTGGCGGTACAGCTTGTCGCCCCAACGCCCAAGCCACGGGTCCACCACCGCATCCACACTGCGGCTGAGCAAGAGCACAGCGCCCAAAGCCCCCAGCGTCACGCCGTACTGCTGGGCGTACACATTGGGCAAATGCACATACACCGGCAAGGCCACAAAAGCCAGTGGCAAGCCCAGCAAGCCATAAGCGGCCGAGGCCTGGCGCGACCCGGCCGCCGGTGCCAAAGTCGAAGGGGCACTCATGGCGGCAAGCCTTGTAGCAACTGGTTGCGCATCTTGGGCTCGGACGTTCGTTCATCCAACCAAATGCCAAAAAACAATCGCGCAAAGGCCGGGTCTTTCACCACGCCTACACGTTGGCCATTGACCCAAAACTCAGCCCCTTCACCCGGCAAATTCACACCGGTGATGCGCTCACCCGCAGCCACGTTGGGGAACAGTTCGCGCATGGCCGCGAGCCAGGTTTGCGCTTGGGCATCGCTGAAGCTCCCGATGCGGCGCATCTCGTCCATCGAACGGCTGGCAATGGCTGCGCCTTCGAGCTTGCGCAGGTATTGCAATTCCAGCGCAAATGGAAACTGCAAGGCTTGACCATATCGAAACCCCGCTGGTGTCCACAAACGCGCGTCATACACCTCAAACCCCCACACCCGCAAACGCACCGGCGCTGTGGGCACCACCCCTTTGAGGGCGGCCACTTCGGGTCTGCTGAAAGCGGCGTTGGGACTGGCCACACTCATGACCTGCGATTGCGCAGTGCCAGCCCACACACCAGGCAGCAACACACACAAACAGCCCTGCAAACTGCGACGTCGTGACCAGAAGGCCCGTGTTGTTTTCGGCGTGTGAAACATGTCTTTTAACCGGGTTTGGCCAAGGTGAATTGCACCACGTCGATGCTGGCTTCATCGAACGCGGCCTCGCAATACGCCAGATAAAAGGACCACAGGCGGATAAAGCGGTCGTCAAATTGGAGTGCGCGCACCGTGTCAAGCTGGGCCATGAAGCTCTCGCGCCAGCGGCGCAGAGTCTCGGCGTAGTCGGGGCCAAAGTTCAGCTCGTCCACCACCTGCAGCCCCGCCGCTTTCGCTTGTTTGCGAAACTCGCTCGGGCTGGGCAAACAACCGCCCGGAAAGATGTACTGCTGAATGAAATCGGTCGATTGCAAGTAACGCTCAAAAAACCGGTCGTCGATCGTGATGCTTTGCACACACGCACGGCCACCGGGCTTGAGCATGTTGGCAATGGTCTGAAAGTAAGTCGGCCAGTATTCTTGGCCCACTGCCTCGATCATCTCGATCGAGCACACCGCGTCGTAAGGGCCGTCGTTGATGTCACGGTAATCTTGCAGTCGCAAATCTGCACGCTGCTGCACGCCAAGCGATTGCATGCGGGCATTGGCAAACGCCAGCTGTTCGGTGGACAAGGTCACGCCCGTGATGTTCGCACCAAATTCTGTGGTGGCCGCCTCGGCCAAAGCGCCCCAACCGCAACCGATTTCCAGCACCCGGTCACCCGGCTTGGCTTTCACCATGCGAAGGGCCCGGCGCACCTTGGCTTTTTGGGCCTCGGCCATGGCCTTTGTGTGGTCACCGTCGAACCAGGCGGACGAGTAGTTCATCGTGCCGTCCAGCCACAACTCATAAAAAGCATTGCCCAAGTCGTAG
>CAITSG010000031.1 GCA_903894995.1 uncultured Burkholderiales bacterium | reverse complement strand
TTGCTTGCGTTCGCCAAAGCGCAGCCGCACATCGAGCTGCTGATGGACTTTTCGGACCAAAGGGCCAACCTGATCGAAGAGGGCATCGACCTGTCGATCCGCATCACCGCCGACCTGCAGCCCGGGGACATTGTGCGCAGCTTGGGGCATTGCCGATTGCTCACCTTGGTGTCACCCGCCTACCTGTCCGAACACGGCACACCGCGCCACCCCGATGAATTGCGCCACCACGAATGCCTAGTCTACTCCATCACCGCCAAAGGGGCAAGCTGGCCTTACCGCATTCAAGGCCAGCTGCAGTTGTTTGCGGTGCGCGGCCGCATCCAGGCCAACAATGGCGCGGCCTTGGTGCAGGCGGCGTCGCAGGGCATGGGCATCACCTTGCAGCCCGACTTCATTGCCGAGCCTTTTTTGCAAAGCGGGCAGGTGGTCACTCTCTTACAAGATTTCGAGGCACCGCCGCTGGGCATTTATGCCGTCTTGCCGAGCAACCGCTACATCCCGCACCGGGTGAATGTGCTGATTGAACACCTGTCCAACTTTCTGGCCGAGCGCTGAGCAGGGCTTGCGCTGTCACGGTGTTGACGGCAGCCCACCCATTTCAAGCCACAATCACCCCATCTTTTGTCGACTGTTTTTGACTGGACCCCGCCATGACCTACCCCAACACCCAACTCTTCATCAATGGCCAATGGTGCGATGCCGAAGGCGGCCGCACCCTGCCCGTGTTCAACCCCGCCACCGGCACCGAAATCGGCCGCCTGGCGCACGCGGGCATCCCCGACCTGGAGCGTGCCGCGCAAGCCGCCCAAAAGGGCTTTGAGCTGTGGCGCGATGTGCCGGCCAACGAGCGCAGCGCCATCATGCGCAAGGCCGCCACCTTGATGCGCGAACGTGCCGCACCAATTGCCGAACTGCTCACCCAAGAACAAGGCAAGCCCCTGGCCGAAGCCAAGGTCGAGGCCATGATGGCGGCCGACATCATCGAGTGGTTTGCCGAAGAAGGCCGCCGCGTGTACGGCCGCATCGTGCCGCCGCGCAACATCCACGTTCAGCAACAAGTGCTCAAGCAGCCCGTGGGACCTGTGGCCGCGTTCACGCCCTGGAACTTCCCGATCAACCAGGCCGTGCGCAAGATGTCCGCCGCGCTGGCGACCGGCTGCTCCATCATCGTCAAAGCGCCCGAAGAAACGCCCGCCGCTCCGGCCGAGTTGATCCGCGCTTTCCACGATGCAGGCGTGCCTGCGGGCGTGATCGGTCTGGTCTACGGCACACCGGCTGAAATTTCGAACTACCTGATCGCGCACCCGCTGATCCGCAAGATCACCTTCACCGGCTCCACGCCCGTGGGCAAGCAACTGGCCGCTTTGGCGGGCCAGCACATGAAGCGTGCGACCATGGAGCTGGGCGGCCACGCCCCGGTCATCCTGGCCGAAGACGCGGACATCGCGCTGGCCCTGAAGACCGCAGGCGCCGCCAAGTTCCGCAACGCGGGCCAAGTCTGCGTCTCGCCCACCCGTTTTTTGGTGCACCACAGCATTGCCGACGCCTTTGCCGAGCAGTTTGCCGCGCAAGCGCAGACGCTCAAGGTGGGCGACGGTATGGCCGAAGGCACCCAGATGGGTCCGCTGGCCAACGAGCGCCGTCTGGCCGCCATGCAGGCCATCGTGCAGGACGCGCGCGCCAAAGGCGCCAAGGTGCTCACCGGTGGCGAGCGCATCGGCACCCAGGGCAACTTTTTTGCGCCCACCGTGCTGTCGCATGTGCCGCTGGACGCCGATGTGGTGGTCAACGAGCCGTTTGGGCCGATTGCCGCGATCCGCAGCTTCGAGAAGATTGAAGACGCCATCGCCGAAGCCAACCGCCTGCCCTTTGGCTTGTCGGCGTACGCCTTTACCAACTCACTCAAAACCTCGCACCTGCTGAGCCAGCGCCTGGAAGTGGGCATGCTCTGGGTCAACCAACCTGCAGCCCCTTGGGCCGAGTTGCCTTTTGGTGGCATCAAGGATTCTGGTTACGGCTCCGAAGGCGGCCCCGAGGCTTTGGAGGCTTACCTCAACACCAAAACGGTGTCGATCTTCAACGGCTGACAGACATGGCAGAGGTGCGCATCCTGGTCACCGGCTTTGAGCCCTTTGGCGGGCAAAGCCTCAACCCCTCGTGGGAAGTGGCGCGAGCCTTGCACGGCCTGCAACTGCAAGGTGCACAGGTCACGGCGGTGCAGCTGCCGTGTGTGTTTGCGCAGGCGCTGCCCGCGTTGCAGCAAGCCTTGGCGCAACACCGCCCCGACATCGTGCTGGCGCTGGGCCAGGCCGAGGGGCGTTGTGATTTTTCGGTTGAGCGTGTGGCCATCAACGTGATGGATGCACGCATCGCCGACAACGCCGGGGCGCAGCCCATCGATGTGCCGGTGATCGCCGGGGGGCCAGCAGCCTATTTCAGCACCTTGCCCATCAAGTCGCTGGTGGCGGGTTTGAAGGCCGCGGGCTTTCCCGCGTCGGTGTCGCAAACCGCAGGCACCTTTGTCTGCAACCAAGTGTTTTATGCCCTGCAGCACACGCTGGCGGGGTTGGGGGTGCACAGCGGCTTTGTGCACCTGCCGCTGCTGCCCGAGCAAGCCGCACACTGGAAAGGCCCCACCCTGCCCAGCTGGCCCGCCAGCCTTCAGATCGCGGCAGCGCAGCAGGCCCTGGCCTTGCTGGTGGCGCACCGGCAGCAAGGACTGGGCGATGCGGCCTTGAGTGGCGGCACGCTGAACTGAACCACACGGGCTTGACCCACCGCGCGGGGCCTGCGCAGACCACGACCCATTAACCCGATGGCGGGGCTCCACCCAAGAGATGCACCGTGACAGGCCAATGGGCGGTTCTATTTCACCGCTTTGGCATGCCAGCGCACACAACGCAGCGGGCATTTTCTCGATCATGGGGCTTAAACAAAACATCAGGAGCCCACTTGAACAAACAAAGCATTTGCCGTTGCGTCGTTGTCAGCATGCTCAGCATCACCGCCGCCTCGTGGGCACAAAATTCTGTGGGCTTGGGCCTCGCCAATTTCAAGGACAACTGCGCCAGCTGCCACGGCGCATCAAGCGCGGGCGATGGACCCAAGCATTCGTTCTTGCTCAAGCCAGTGTCCAACTTGACCTGGATTGACCAGCACCATGGCGGCAAGTTTCCGCACGAGTTGGTGTGGGAGGTGATCGACGGTCCTTGGTCGGAACATAGCGGTCCGCATGTCACGCGCGAACTGCCAGCGTGAGGCAAAGCGTTCAAATCCAACGCCATAACCCAAGCCGGCGACTCACCTCCCACCACCGAGTGGACGGCGCACCAGCGCGTCTTGTCCTTGCTCAATTACCTCGAGACGATTCAGCAGCCTTGAGCCCGCTGGCCATGCGCTGGCGTGCACGGGCGGCCTGTTCCAGTGCGCAGCTGCGTTGGCGCTCCAGCATGACTGGAGTGGTCCCACACAGCGGCCAAAACGCGGGGATGCAGGGCCTGCAGCATCAGCGACGACAAGCCCCCGGTCATCATGGCCACAAAATGCGCGTGCACCTGCCAGTCGGCAGAGTCCGGCCCGAACAACCCGGGGTCGCCTGCAGGCTGCAAAAAGTCACGCGCATCGCCCGTGGCCCCGGTCATGGCCCGCAGGCGTTGGCCCAGCGGGTCCTTGATTTGCGCTTGAATCTGCGTTTGAAGTTGAGCGAGCAAGGGTGATTGAAACAATGAAGGTCTGGCCATGGCCTGCAGTTTTGGAAAAACCCGAGTGTGGTTCAAGTCGGCGCTGCCGTGCAGGACCAAGGCAATGGGCTTGACCACAGCGCCCCATAACGCTCGA
>CAITSG010000030.1 GCA_903894995.1 uncultured Burkholderiales bacterium | reverse complement strand
TTGAGCTTGGCGCGTGGCAAGCAAGTCAGCATTGCGAACTGAGCGCAGCTCAGAAAAAGCCCAAAGCTTGAGCTTGCCTGTTCAGCGCGGTGTGTCCGACTTTTTCAGGGCAGCCCAGGCCATGCGATCCACCCAACTCGGGGCGATCAGCTTGAGCCAGCGGCCCAAATAGCCGGTTGGGCTCATGAGCACATCGCGCAGGCGTCGCTCGGTGCCTTGCAAGATTTTCTGCACACACACCTCGACAGTCATGGCCTTGTCTTCGCTGAGGCCGCTGGAGCCTGCAGGTTGGCCCAGGGCATTGAAGCCGCGGCGGCGGATGTCGGTGTCCACCACCCCGGGGTAGGCAATCGTCACCGACACCCCATCGGCCTGTAATTCGGTGCGCAGCGCCTCCATGAAGCCATTCATCGCAAATTTGCTGGTGCAGTAAGCCGTGCGACCGGGAACGCCCACCAAGCCCGCCAGCGACGAAACCGCCACGATGCGGCCGCGTGAGGCTTTGAGGTGCGGCAGCGCGGCATGTGTGCACCAGATGGTGCCCCACAGGTTGACCCGCATGAGCTCTTCGTACCAACCCAAATGGGCGGCATCCACATCCTGCAGCAGGGCGTGTGCGGAAATACCGGCGTTGTTGATCAGCGTGTCGATCCGGCCAAATTGCTGCACGGTCTGTGCGATCAGGGCTTCACAATCTGTGCGCACGCTGACGTCGGTGGGCACACACAGCACCTGTGCCCCGTGTTGCCGACAGGCAGCAGCCACCGTTTCCAATTTGGCCGCTTGGCGTGCCGCCAGCACCAGCGCCACGGCAGCCCCTTTTGTGCGGGCCAGCTGGGCGGCCATTTCAGCCCCAATGCCTTCCGATGCGCCCGTGATGATGATCACATTCATGCCAGTTCTCCTTTTGGTGGGCTTGCCGAAAATTGGCACACCCGGCTTGCCAGGGGATTCTTTCACACCTGTGTGCTCAGGGGGAAAACTGTAAGATTTCGACCCAATCGAATGATTCATTCGTTTGGTTTTATATTGGTGCCATGCAAACCCTGACTACCAACGAAGCCAAAACCCACTTCGGCCATTTCATCGATCTGGCGCAACGTGAGCCCGTGCGCGTCATGCGCCGTGATCGTGTGGTCGGCGTCATGGTCTCCGCGCACGACTACGAAGCCATGCTTGAGTTTTACGCCAACCGCCTGCAGCACACCTTGGTGGACACGGCCACCAAGGCTGAGCATGCGGGCTTGACCTCTGAGCTGCTGGAAGATTTGCTGCGTGACGAGTCTTAAGCGGGTCATTGACACCAACATCCTCATCAGCGCCGCGCTCTCTTCGCAAGGCGCACCCGCCAAGCTGGTGCAGTCGGCATTGGCACGGCACCGGCTTGTGTTTTCTCAAGCCACGTTTGATGAGCTGCGCACGCGGATGTACCGACCCCAATTTGACCGGTACATCTCTTTGGAAGACCGCGAGCGTTTGTTGCGCGACTTCAGCGCCTGTGCGATTTGGGTGGAGTCAGGAGAGCCTGGGCAGTATTGCCGTGATCGCGATGACGACCATTTCATTGAAGCCGCACTGAAAGCACCGGCGCACTGCTTGGTCAGCGGCGACAAGGACTTGCTGGAAGCGCCTGAGGTGCTGGGGCTGCGCATCGTGTCTGTTCACCAAGCGCTGGATCTCTTGGTCAACTCTTGATCCGGCCCTGTGAAGTTTGCAGTGAAAGGCCTGTCTTGGGATTAGCGGTCAGCCATGCAATCTGTGTGGGGGCCCCGCCCTCGGGGCGATGGGTGGTGGTCTGCGAAGGTTATCGCGGCGAGGGCACCGCTCCTACAAATAAGTGTTCATGCAAACATCAGCGTGCCGGATCAAAAAGCGATCGGGAATACCGGCAAAGTGGTGGAGAACTTGGCCCGCTTGGTCGCAAAAAACGCTTTCACGTTGCGCACATTGGCGTCTTGCGTGAACAACCCCTGGCTGATCGCCAAATAGTGCGGCATGTCGCGGGCCTGCACCACCAGCATGAAGTCGGGGCCGGGGGAGACGCGCCAGCATTGCTGCACAGCATCGTGCGCCACGACGCGGGCTTCAAAGGCGTCGAGGTGTTCGCCGCCTTGGCGGTCCAGCGACACCTCGACCAAGGCGCTCAGGCCATGGCCCAAGCTGGCGGCCAGTTTGTCGGTGCTCAGCACCGCCACCTGACGCTCGATCCAGCCGCCATCGGTCAGCCGTTTGACGCGGCGCAGGCAAGTGGGGGGCGACACGTTCACCCGCTCGGCCAGTGCCACATTGCTGATGCTGGCATCGCGCTGCAGGGCGTCCAGCAGTTGCAGGTCGATGGTGTCGAGTAAATTTTGTTCCATTTATATACAGTTAATTTAATATTGTTTCAACTGTAAATTTCAGTGAAATTAAAGTCAAATATTTTGTAAAATTTCAACTGAAATTTCTTCGGTTAAAGCCTAACATCGCCACAGTTTGATCCAAACACCTCATTCAGGAGCTTCAACATGTGTGGCATCGTCGGCGCCGTCTCTTACCGCAACATCGTTCCTATCCTCGTGCAAGGCCTGCAACGGCTTGAATACCGGGGTTATGACTCCTGCGGTGTGGCCGTGCACGCGGCCAGCCTGAACGGTGGCACTGGGGGCCTGCAACGCGCCCGCAGCACCTCGCGTGTGGCCGAACTCATGGACCAGGTCACCGCAGACCACATCGAAGGCGGCACCGGCATTGCCCATACCCGTTGGGCCACACACGGTGCACCCGCTGTGCACAACGCGCACCCCCACTTCAGCCACGGCACGGGCGCTGCCGACACCAAGCCGGGCAAGGTGGCCTTGGTGCACAACGGCATCATCGAAAACCACGAAGAACTGCGCGCCGCCCTGCAAGCCAAGGGCTATGTGTTTTTGAGCCAGACCGACACCGAGGTCATCGCCCACTTGGTGGACAGCGTGTACGACGGCGACATTTTTGAAGCCGTCAAAACCGCCATCCGCCAGCTGCACGGCGCGTATGCCATTGCCGTGTTCCACAAGGACGAGCCGCAGCGCGTGATCGGTGCGCGTGCCGGCTCACCTCTGATTTTGGGTGTGGGCCAGGGCGAAACCTTTTTGGCCAGCGACGCGATGGCGCTGGCGGGCGTGACCGACCAGATCGTTTATCTGGAAGAGGGTGACGTGGTGGACATCCAACTGGGCAAATACTGGGTGGTGGACCGCGAGCACAAGGCCGTGACCCGTGCCGTGAAAACCGTGCACGCCCACAGCGGCGCGGCCGAGCTGGGGCCGTACCGCCACTACATGCAAAAGGAAATTTTCGAGCAACCCCGTGCCATTGCCGACACGCTCGAAGGCGTGGAAGGCATCACGCCCGAGCTGTTTGGCGACGGGGCTTATTCCACCTTCAAAGCCATCGACAACGTGCTGATCCTGGCCTGCGGCACCAGCTACTACAGCGGCTGCGTGGCCAAGTACTGGATCGAGGCGATCGCCAAAGTGCCCTGCCAGGTCGAGATCGCCAGCGAATACCGCTACCGCGAATCGGTGCCCAACCCCAACACGCTGATCGTCACCATCACCCAAAGCGGCGAGACCGCCGACACCCTCGCCGCGCTGCGCCACGCGCAGAGCCTGGGCATGAATCACACGTTGACCATCTGCAACGTATCCACCAGCGCCATGGTGCGCGAGTGCAAACACGCCTATGTCACCCGCGCCGGGGTCGAGATCGGCGTGGCCTCCACCAAAGCCTTCACCACGCAGCTGGCAGGCTTGTTCTTGCTGACTCTTGCGCTGGCGCAGACCAAAGGCCGCCTGAGCGACGAAGAAGAAGCCGGACACATCAAAGCCATGCGCCACCTGCCCGCCGCGCTGCAAGCCGTGCTGGCGCTGGAGCCACAAATCATCGCCTGGTCAGAAGAATTTGCCAGCAAAGAAAACGCGCTGTTTTTGGGCCGGGGCACGCACTACCCGATTGCACTGGAAGGC
>CAITSG010000029.1 GCA_903894995.1 uncultured Burkholderiales bacterium | reverse complement strand
TCAATGCACCTTCACGAAAGACCACCAAACCCAAGACATGTTCACCTGTGCCGAACGCACAGACATGCTGGCACGGCGGGTTGAAAAACTCGTGCAAATGCGCCGCAAGGAACGCAGCCAACGCAAACTCGCCTTGGTCATCTTCAACTTCCCGCCCAACAGTGGCAATGTGGGCACCGCCGCCTATTTGTCGGTGTTCGATTCGGTCTTCAACACCCTCACCTCATTGGCCAACGAAGGCTACAACGTCCAGGTTCCGAGCAGCGTCGAGGCCCTGAGAGACCAGATGCTCAACGGCAACCGCGCCCAATACGGTGCCGATGCCAATGTGCACCACATCGTGCCCACAGGCCAACATGTAGAGCAAGAACGCTGGTTGAAACAAATCGAAGACCAATGGGGCCCTGCGCCTGGGCGTCAACTCACCAATGGGGCGGGCTTGTTCATCCAAGGCGTGCAATTTGGCAACGCTTTGGTTTGCATCCAACCCGGCTTTGGCTACGAAGGCGATCCGATGCGCTTGCTGTTTGAGGCCGGTTTTGCCCCTACCCATGCCTTCAGCGCTTTCTACCGTTATTTACGCAAAGACTTCCAAGCCGATGCCGTGCTGCACTTTGGCACCCATGGCGCCCTGGAATTCATGCCCGGCAAACAATCCGGCCTGTCCGGCGATTGCTGGCCCGATCGTCTCATTGACGACCTGCCCAACATTTACTTTTACGCGTCCAACAACCCCTCGGAAGGCGCCATCGCCAAACGGCGCGGCAGCGCTACTTTGGTCAGCTACTTGCCCCCCACCTTTGCTGAATCGGGTTTATACAAAGGCTTGGTCGAGCTCAAGCAAAGTCTGGACCGTTGGCGCAGCCTGGACCAGGAAATCAGCCCCGAGCGAACAGATCTGGCGCAGATGATCCATGAACAAGCCCAGGTTTTGGAATTGCCTGTACCCAAGGTGATGTCAGCCCAAATCGGTGTGGTCGAGCCCTGGATTGACAAGTTGCAAGAACAACTGCTGGAGCTGGAATACACCTTGATTCCCGAAGGCCTGCACGTCATTGGGCAACTGCCCACCCGCGAACAACGCCTGTCCACCCTGAAGGCCATGGCCAATGCCATGGGCATGCCGGATGTCGATCTCCTGAACAACCTGGTCGATGGTGTGAGCGAAGAAAAGTTGATGCGTGCAGCCCCGCACTTGACACCTGCTCAACGCGAGTCTGTTCACCAACTGGTTCGTTCCAACGAACTGCTGTGCCAGGACTACGAAATGGCAGGCCTGATGCGGGCCTTGGATGGGCGCTACGCCTTGCCCGCACCCGGTGGCGACATCCTGCGCAATCCTGAGGTCTTGCCGACCGGCAGAAACCTGCACGGCTTGGACCCGTTCAAACTGCCCACCGCTTTTGCCGTGCGTGACGGTGAAAAACAAGCGCAAAAGTTGTTGGACCGCTATGCCGCAGACGGCAATGGCTTTCCTGAAACCATCGCCATGGTGTTGTGGGGGACCGACAACCTCAAAACAGAGGGCAGTCCGATGTCCCAGGCACTGGCCTTGATGGGCGTCTTGCCACGGTTTGACACTTACGGTCGTCTGGCCGGCGCTCAACTCAAGCCCTTGTCAGAGTTGGGTCGCCCACGGATCGACGTGGTGATCACCTTGTCGGGCATTTTCCGAGACCTGCTGCCCTTGCAAATCAAGCTTCTGGCCGAAGCGAGCTTCATGGCCGCCAGTGCCGATGAACCTCTGGAGATGAACTTCATCCGCAAACATGCGCTGGCTTACATGGCAGAGCACGGGGGCGATTTGGAGACTGCATCCCTCAGGGTCTTTGGCAACACCGAGGGCGCTTACGGCTCGAACGTCAACTTGTTGGTCGACAGCTCGGCCTGGGAAAAAGAAGACGAACTGGGCAATGCCTTCACCTCACGCAAAGGTTTTGCCTACGGACGGGGTGGCAAACCGGTGCGCAACAACCAGCTTCTGCAAAGTGTGTTGGCCGATGTCAGTTTGACTTACCAAAACCTGGACTCGGTCGAATTGGGTGTCACCAGCATCGACACTTACTTTGACACCTTGGGCGGCATCAGTCGCGCCGTGCTGCAAGCCAAACACGCACGTGATGGCGATGCTGCTGAAGCCCCACCGGTGTTCATCAGCGACCAGACGCAAGGCGAAGGCGTGGTGCGCAGCCTGACCGAACAAGTGGCCCTGGAAACACGCAGCCGCATGCTCAACCCCAAGTGGCACGAAAGCATGTTGCAACACGGCTACGAAGGCGTGCGCCAAATTGAAGTGCACCTGACCAACACCATGGGTTGGTCGGCCACCACCGGGCAAGTTCAGCCCTGGGTGTACCAGCAGTTAGCCCAGACTTTTGTGCTCGACCCGGCCATGCGCGAGCGCATGGCCCAGCTCAACCCCACTTCATCGGCCAAGTTGGCCAACCGCCTGCTCGAGGCCACACGCCGCCAGTACTGGCAACCCGACGCCGAAACATTGTCAGCTTTGCTGCGTGCCGGTGAAGAACTTGAAGACCGCCTTGAAGGCATATACGAAGGACAACCAGCATGATCGAAACCACCAGCATCCCCGTGAACAAAATCCAGAGGGTCCGTGGGGCCGATGGAGAGGGCAGCGTGCAGTTCCAGATGGACCCCACCGTCAAGATCGGCACCGCCAAGGTGTTTGCGGTCTACGGCAAGGGCGGCATCGGCAAAAGCACGACATCGTCCAACCTGTCCGTCGCCTTCAGCAAACTGGGCAAACGCGTGCTGCAAATCGGCTGCGACCCCAAGCACGATTCCACCTTCACCCTGACCAAAAAGCTCATGCCCACCGTGATCGACGCGCTCGAAACGGTGGACTTTCATGCCGAAGAGCTGCGCCTTGATGACTTCGTATTCAAGGGCTACAACGGCGTGATGTGCGTCGAAGCCGGCGGCCCGCCCGCTGGCACCGGTTGCGGCGGCTATGTGGTGGGCCAGACCGTGAAGCTGCTCAAAGAGCACCACCTGCTCGAAGACACCGACGTGGTGATTTTTGACGTGCTGGGCGATGTGGTGTGCGGCGGTTTTGCAGCCCCGCTGCAACATGCCGACCGCGCCCTCATCGTCACCGCCAACGACTTTGACTCCATGTTTGCGATGAACCGCATTGTCCAGGCC
>CAITSG010000028.1 GCA_903894995.1 uncultured Burkholderiales bacterium | reverse complement strand
GTGCCTGGGCGGCGACCAAAAAAGCGGTGGTTTCGGTTTTCATCACCACTTCGCCCACAAAGGTGTGTGGCGACAAGCGCGACACATCCATGGGCAGCGGGTCGCCCTCGTTCATGCCCATGGGCGTGGCGTTGACCACCAGGTCATGTTCAGCGGGGTCATTCGAGCCGGTGCACACGTCAATTTGGGGGTAGTGGTCTCTCAGACGTTTGGCCAGTGCCAGGCAGCCTGACGTGTTCACGTCAAACAAGCTGATGGCCGCGATGCCTGCGCCCGCCAAAGAAGCGGCAATCGCACAACCGACGCCGCCCGTGCCCACGACCAGCACGCGTTTGCCGGTCACATCAAAGCCCTTGCGCTGCACACCGCGCACAAAACCAGCGCCGTCAAACATGTCACCCACCAAGCGGCCATCGGGCAAACGCTTGACGGCATTACAAGCCCCGGCCACGCGCACGGTGGCAGTGACTTCATCGAGCCAACCCACCGTGGTGACTTTGTGCGGCATGGTGATCAACGCGCCCCGGATGTTTTCAAGGGTGAACACCGACTTGAGGAACAAGGGGTAGTTGTCGGGTTTGCAGCCCATGGGCACCACCACCGCGTTGATGCCCGCAGATTCAAAATACGGGTTGTAAATCATCGGCGACTTGAAGGTGTGGGTCGGGTAGCCAATGTGGGCGATGATTTCGGTGTGGCCGTTGATCATGGAATGGGAGAAGATTGGAAGTAACTCAGACCGCGTCAAGGCTCAAAGCTGCGGGCGAGGCTTGACCGCACACGCGGCCAAGCCTTCAAGGGTGCAATTACTTGCCCGACTTTTTGGCAGACGCTGCCGCTGCTGTGCGCACCTTCTCGATTTCAGCTTGCAGTTCCTTGACCAAGTCCTGACCCACGGTCACGCCGTACTTGGCGGTCACAGGGCGCATTTTGTCGCGCAGCTTGGCCATTTCGGCTTCTGGCAACTGGGTCACTTGCATGCCATTTTTCTTCAAGTTTTCGGTGATGCTGGCTTCCAGAGCGCGGGCTTTTTCACGCTGGAATTTGGCCGATTCGGTGGCCGCATCGGCGACGATTTTCTTCTCGGCAGCCGACAGCTTTTCCCAGAACTTCTTGCTGATGACCACCGACTGGGGGTTGTACTGGTGGCCCGTCAAAGCCAAGTGTTTTTGCACTTCGTACAGCTTGGCACCGTTGATGGTGGCCACGGGGTTTTCTTGGCCGTCCACGGCTTTTTGTTCCAGCGCGGCGTACAGCTCAGGAAATGGCAGCGGTGTGGGGTTGGCGCCCAAAGCCTTGACCCAGTCCACGTTGATCGGGTTGGGGATCACGCGCAGCTTCAGGCCTTCCAGGTCTTCCACTTTGTTGATGGCGCGCTTGCTGTTGGTGATGTTGCGAAAACCCAGCTCGTAATAAGCCAGACCAATCACGCCCTTTTCTTCCAGCTTGGCGTGCAGTTTTTTGCCGAAAGCGCCGTCCACAGCGGCATCGGCTTCTTTGCCCGTGCCGAACATGAAGGGGAAGTCAAAAATAGCGAATTCCTTGACCTGCGAAGCAAAGATGCCCGAGTTCATCGAAGCCATCTCCAAAGTGCCGCCCTGGATGGCCGACACGTTGGCTTGGTCGCTGCCCAAGGCACCACCGGGGAACACGTTGACCTTGATCTTGCCGCCGGAGTTTTTCTCGACGATTTCCTTGAACTTTTCCATGCCCAGCACGATGGGGTGACCCGCTGCGTTCTGGTTGGCGAACTTGATGGTTTTGTCTTGGGCCGAAGCCACGCCCATGGCGGCCAGCGCCACGGTGGCGATCAAGGACTTGATGAATACACGTTTCATGAAGGGTCTCCAGTAAAAAGAAGGACGTACGCTGTGCATCAATGGGGTGGTTGTCAGGCGTACCCGATCAGACAACCACACCCGGAATCAATAGAACCAACGCGCGGGCACCATCACCAAAGCCGGGAATGCGACCATGGCAAACATGATGGTGAACTGGGCGATCATGAAAGGCATCACGCCCCGGGTCACCTCGTCCATGCTGATTTTTCCGACACCTGCCACCGCGTTGAGCACCGTGCCCACAGGCGGTGTGATCAGGCCAATGGCGCAGTTGATGATGAACAACACGCCGAAGTAAACCGGGTCGATGCCTGCCGCTTTGACCACCGGCATGAGCACCGGGGTCAAAAGCAAAATGGTGGGCGTCATGTCGAGCGCGGTGCCGATGACAATGATGATCACCATGATGGTGAACATGAGCAATCGGGGGCTGTCCAGCAAAGGCTGTAGAAACTCGATCAGTTGAGCGGGCAGATTGGCCACCGTGATGAGCCAGGCCGAGACCATGGCGGCAGCCACCAAAAACATCACCACTGCGCTGGTTTTGGCCGAGCTCACAAACAAGGGGTACAGGTCTTTCAGACCCAGCTCGCGGTAAACGCAGGTGGAAATGAACAAGGCGTAAACCGCTGCCACCACGGCTGCTTCGGTCGGGGTGAACACCCCAAATTTCAGGCCAAAGACCACAATGAGCGGCATCACCAGCGCCCAGGTGGCTTCACGCATGGCCACGCCAATTTCTCGCAGGGTTTTGCGCGGCGGCACCTGCACCAGCTCGCGCCGCGCCAACCACCACCAGGTGACCCAGAGCGATGCGCCCAACATGATCCCGGGCACGATACCGGCCATGAAGAGTTTGGAGATGGACACATTGCCCGCCACGCCAAAGATCACAAAGCCAATGCTGGGCGGAATGACCGGGGCGATGATGCTCGCTGAAGCAATCAAACCCGCCGAGCGGGCCCGGTCGTGACCTGCGGCCACCATCATCGGCAAAAGCAAGGCCGACAGCGCCGCCGCATCGGCCACCGCCGAACCTGACAACGCCGCCATGATCACGGCGGCCATGATGGTCACGTAACCCAGGCCGCCTTTGATGTGCCCCACGCAGGCCAACGCAAAGTTCACGATGCGGCGCGACAAACCGCCTGCGTTCATGATCTCGCCCGCCAGCATGAAAAACGGCACGGCCAGCAGCGGGAAACTGTTGGCGCCTTCGAGCAGGTTTTGCGCGAGGATCTGGGCATCGAACATGTTCAGGTGCCACATCAGCGCCACGCCGCAAATCAAGAGCGAAAACGCAATCGGGATGCCAATGGCCATGGCCCCGAGCAGCGAAAAAACAAAAATAGCGATCGTCATGTCGGTCCCTTGTGCGCTCAGGCTTTGCCGCCACCATGAGGCGACTCTTCGGATTCCTGAACCATGACCAGGTCTTCATCGCGCACTTGTCCGGTGAGCAAACGAAACAACTCGGTCAGCAAGATCAAGCCGGCCAGCACCGCAAACACCACCCCGGGGGCATAGACCCAAGCCATGGTCACTTCCATGACTGCGCTGGTGCTGCCCAGGTTGATCACGGTCTGCTGGTAAGCCCCTTTGAACAGCAGCCAGCAGATGAACAGCATGGCCAGGTAAGACAAGCCAAGGCAAAACTTTTTGCCCACAGGGCCCAACTTGCCCACCAACATGTCGGTGCCCAAGTGGCCGTGATCCTTCAAGGCAATGACCGCGCCCATGAAGGTCATCCAGACGAACAACCAGCGCGAGAGCTCCTCAGACAAAGTGATGCCCGAGTTGAAACCGTAGCGCATGACCACATTGCCAAACACCAGCACCACCATCACGGCCAAACACAGGGCTATGACGACATTCAGGGCTTTGCAAAACCCGTCAATGAATTTTTGAACCACCACGC
>CAITSG010000027.1 GCA_903894995.1 uncultured Burkholderiales bacterium | reverse complement strand
CGGTTTCGTGCACCACTTGCGCGGTGCTGGCCAGAGCGGGCATCCAGCCCCGCGTCAGGCCAATGCCCACAATGCCGACCAAGCCCATGGAAAAAGCCAAGGGCATGCGCATCAGGGCCAAGACAAAGATGGCCAAAAATCCAAGCAAAGCTTCGGTCACAGGGTGCCTCCTTCCGAGGATTCTTCTTCTTGGGCAGCGCCAAAAGCTTTGAACAGATGCACCAGGCCTGTCAGGCCACACAAGACCCCCATGCCCTGGATGAAGGGCGCTTTGGTGATTTTGAGCTGAGCCGTGGTCTCGCCGGTCACGGCAAATTCCGAGCCGGTGCGCCACATCAAATAGGCCAAGCCAAACAGCAAGGCGGCGCACACCAGGTTCACCAGTGCGCGTTGAATGCGTTGCAACCAAGGTGCGGCCAAGGCGTCCAGTGAGTCAAACACCACATGCTCGTTTTTGAGCGAAACCAGGGGCAGTGCCCCGAAAATCACCACCACCATCAGCAACTCGGTCAGCTCCAAAGAGCCGGTGATCGACTGTGACAAGAGCTTGCGACCCGAGACGTCGAAAAACGTCAACAACATGATGGCCAGCAAGGCCAGGCCGGACAAGACGCCGCACAACAATTCAAGGGTTTTTTTCACATTTCATCCCAACAAAAAAACGGCACCTGCAAAGTTTGCAGGTACCGCCGAAAGCATCAGTTGCCAAGTACTTGTGACCATGCCACAAGGACCGGGAAACTTAATTTTGTTTTTGCAGTTTGGCAATTTCCGAACGGAAATCAGACAACATGCCTGAGGGGTCTTTCAGGCCTTTGGCCTTGGCAGCTTGGACCCAGTCGCGTTCGAGTTTGCTCACGCGCACGGTCACACCGCTGACAAAGCCGTTGTCAGCTTTGATGACTTTGACGCCGTTTTTTTGCATATTGGCCAAAGCCAGTTCGTCCACACGGTCCCACGATTTGCCAAAGCGGCTGGCCACGGCGTCACCAGAGAGTTCGTCCACGGCTTTTTTGTCCTCGGCCGACAAGGCGTTGTACTTGGCCGGGTTCATCATGAAGACAAAGCTGGTGTTGTACAGGCCGCCGGGGAAGGTGGTGGCGTGCTTGATGATTTTGTCAATTTTGAAGGAGTCGGTGGATTCGGCTGGGAACAAGGTGCCGTCCATCACGCCGCTCGAGAGCAACTCATATGAGTCGGGCGCGGGCTTGAGGGTGACGTTCATGTCCAATGTTTTGGTGATTTCATTGACCATGCCACCGCCGACCCGAAACTTCAGACCCGACAGGTCTTCGACTTTGGTGATCGGTTTTTTGGTGTTGAACACAATGCCAGGGCCGTGGGTGAAGTAACCCAGCACCTTCACACCAGCATGCTCGGCTGTGAATTCTGGGTGCTTGCTGGCGATGCGGTTAAAAGCCACGGACAAGGGCTCGGCGCGGTCGCCCAGAAATGGAAACTCGGCCATTTGGGTCAAGACAAATCGACCTGGGGTGTAGCCATGCACTGTGAAAGACACATCGACCAAGCCATTTTTGACCGCATCAAAGGTGCCGGGTGCGGGTGTGACCGCACGGGGCAAGATGTTGCAGCGCACGCGGTTGGAAGTTTTGGCCGTGAGTGCATCGCACCATTCCTTTTGCGCCATCGTCAGGCCATGTGTGGGGGGCACCCAGCTGGACACGGTCAACACCGTTTGGGCCTGGGCAGCGCCGCCCCAGCAGGTCAGGGTGGCCAAAGCCAACATCGTCAGGTTTTTTTTCATGGGTCTCTCCATCAAAGTGACAAAAAAATCAAAATATCTGGATACTGACCAGATTATTCAGAATCCTAACCTGTAAAGTCCGACCGATTGGTCGGTGAATTCCCGGGGGTCGGACATGGTGAAGCGGGCAAAAGTCGGTCTAAATTGCGAACGACCGTGCTTTTTTATGGGGCGCAAGCTGTTTGAAAAGTGGTTTTGGTGCACAATTGAAGTTGACGTTACGTCAATGGCGCTACCGGATTTGAATGCGCTTGGGTTTAGATTTCAATCGGAGAAACTTTCATGAAAATTCTGGTTCCCGTCAAGCGGGTGGTGGACTACAACGTCAAGGTCCGTGTCAAGTCCGATGGTTCGGGCGTGGACATTGCCAACGTCAAAATGAGCATGAACCCCTTTGACGAAATCGCCGTCGAAGAAGCCGTTCGTCTGAAAGAAAAAGGTTTTGCCACCGAAGTCATCGCCGTGTCTTGCGGTGTGGTTCAGTGTCAAGAAACCCTGCGCACAGCAATGGCCATCGGTGCCGATCGCGGCATTCTGGTCGAGACCCCTGCTGACATGGACCTGCAGCCCCTGGCCGTGGCCAAGCTGCTCAAGGCCTTGGTCGACAAAGAGCAACCCGGCTTGATCATCTTGGGCAAACAAGCCATTGACGACGACTGCAACCAAACCGGCCAGATGCTGGCGGCTTTGGCCGATTTGTCCCAAGCCACATTTGCCTCCAAAGTGGAAATCGTCGACGGCAAAGCCCAAGTGACCCGCGAAATCGACGGTGGCCTGGAAGTGCTGAGCATCAGCCTGCCCGCCGTGATCACCACCGACTTGCGCCTGAACGAGCCGCGTTATGTGACGCTGCCCAACATCATGAAGGCCAAGAAAAAGCAGCTCGACAATTTCAAGCCAGAAGACCTGGGCGTCGATGTGGCTCCCCGCATCAAGACTTTGAAAGTGGCTGAGCCTGCCAAGCGCAGCGCTGGCATCAAGGTGCCCGATGTCGCCACTTTGGTGGACAAACTCAAAAATGTTGCAAAGGTAATCTGATCATGACTGCACTTGTTATTGCCGAACACGACAACGCCTCGATCAAGGGCGCTACCCTGAACACCGTGACAGCTGCCGCCGCTTGCGGTGGTGACGTGCATGTGCTGGTGGCTGGTCACAACGCCGCTGCTGCTGCTGCTGCTGCTTCCCAAATCGCTGGCGTTTCAAAAGTCATTCACGCAGACAGCGAAGCGCTGGCCCACAGCCTGGCCGAAAACGTCGCAGCCCAAGTGCTGGCCATCGCCAGCAACTACAGCCACATCCTGTTCCCCGCCACCGCCGCTGGCAAAAACGTGGCCCCCCGCGTGGCCGCCAAACTGGATGTGGCTCAGATCAGTGATGTGACACAAGTCATCTCGGCCGACACCTTCGAGCGCCCGATTTACGCTGGCAACGCCATTGCTACCGTGCAAAGCCTGGATGCCACCAAAGTCATCACCGTGCGCACCACCGGCTTTGACGCCGCAGCCGCCAGTGGTGGCAGCGCCGCGGTGGAAGTTGCCTCAGCCCAAGCCGACAGTGGCAAGAGCAGCTTCACGCGCAGTGAAATCGCCAAGAACGACCGCCCCGAACTGACCGCTGCCAAGATCATCGTCTCGGGTGGCCGCGCTTTGGGAAGCGCCGAGAAGTTCAACGAAGTGATGACGCCCCTGGCCGACAAGCTGGGCGCCGCCATCGGTGCCAGCCGCGCTGCAGTCGATGCCGGTTACGCCGCCAACGACCTGCAAGTGGGCCAGACCGGCAAGATCGTCGCGCCGCAGTTGTACATCGCAGCAGGCATCTCGGGTGCGATCCAGCACTTG
>CAITSG010000026.1 GCA_903894995.1 uncultured Burkholderiales bacterium | reverse complement strand
GCCAAGGCCGCCATGAACAGCACGATCATGGGCGTGAGGGCTTGTAACCAGGCCAGCAGCATGAAGGTGGCGGCCAAGGCCGCATAGAGCGCTCGCGACAGGACCAGCATGCGCCGATAACCCAGCCTGTCACCCACCACGCCAAACATGGGCGAGACCAAAGAACCCAGGTACTGCAAAGAACCAAACACCACCAGCATCATCACCGAGCCCGACTCGACCAGGATGAACCAGCCCAGCACGATGGACTCCATCTCGAAAGCCCAAGACGTGGCCAAATCGGCGGGCCACTGAAAGCGAAAACTCCGCACCCGGAACGGGTCGCGCCATTGCATGGCGGGTGGGGTTGGGGCGGGGGCCGCTGAGGAGGTCAATGTGGCAGCCTTGTGCCCAGCTGCAAACTCTGCAAGACCTCAAGCGGGAATGGGCTGCGGGTCATGCTGGGGCCAAGCTCAGTTTTGCCCAGCCCGAGAAGGCTGATGGGATGGATCGGAGTTTTGAGATTGGGTTGGCGCTGGCACAGGTTCGGACATGAAACACATCTTCTCGCCATCCCAGCGCTGGCCACACCAGCACAGGCCTTCGGCGTTGATGATGCAAGTGCCGGTGCCGCAGCACCGTGGATCGTCTGACATGGGCCTGCTCCTGTTGGGTGGTCAATCAAAGTGACAGGATGCCTGAAACCGCTTCAGGCATCTTGTTCAAAGCCTCACAGCCCTGCAGTGGCCTTGGCTTTTTCGCACGCCATCAGGATGCGTTCGGGCGTGGCCGGGGCGTCCATGTAGACCACGGCTTTGTGGTCGGCACTGGCGGCCACGGCATCGCGCAAAGCGAAGAAGGTGGACAAGCCCAACATCAACGGCGGCTCGCCCGTAGCCTTGCTGTTGAAAGGCGTGGGCTTGTTGTTTTGATTGTCAAACAGAGACACTTTGAAGTGCTCTGGAATGTCACCCGCCACCGGGATTTTGTAGGTGCTGGGGCCGTGCGTGAGCAGCTTGCCTTTTTTGTCCCAAATGCACTCTTCCATGGTCAGCCAGCCCATGCCTTGCACAAAAGCGCCTTCGATCTGACCTTTGTCAATCGCAGGATTGATGCTGCGGCCCACGTCGTGCACGATGTCCACGGCTTTGAGCCACCACTCACCGGTGCGGGTGTCGATTTCGACTTCGCTCACGGCCGCGCCGTAGCAGTAGTAATAGAACGCACGGCCATTCAGGGTCGCGAAGTCGTATTTGATTTCGGGCGTCATGTAGAAACCCGTGACCGACAAGCCCACACGCTCCATATACGCTTGCTTGGTCAGGTCGGCCCACTTCACAGCCTTACTGCCGCCGTGGACTTCGTTGTTCGCGAAAGTCACATCGCCTTCAGCGCAACCCAACATGCGGGCCGCCACGGGCTTCAGGCGCTCGCGCATTTGCAGGGTGGCGTTCATGATGGCTGCGCCGTTGATGTCAGCACCGCTCGAAGCGGAGGTGGCCGACGCGTTGGGGACTTTTTGTGAATCGGTCGCGGTGATGCGCACATGGTCCACGCTGATGCCCAAACCATCGGCGCACACCTGCGCCATTTTGGTGTTCAGGCCCTGGCCCATTTCGGTACCGCCGTGGTTGCAGCTGACCGAGCCGTCCATGTAAATCACCAGCAACGCGCCGCCCTGGTTCAGGTGAGTCGCAGTGAAGCTGATGCCGAACTTGAGCGGCACCAAGGCCAAACCACGCTTGCGGGTTTTGCTCTTGGCGTTGAAGACTTGAATCTGAGCGCGGCGCTCGGCGTACCTGGATTCCTGCTCCACCTGGTCGATCACTTGGTCACCCACCCAGTCTTCGATGAGCTGGTTGTATTGGGTGGTCATGGTGTCGGGTGTGCCGCTGATGGCGGGGTCTTTGTAGAGGTTGAGCTTGCGCACTTGCAGTGGGTCTTTGCCCAAAGTCATCGCAATCTCGTCCATCACCGTCTCAATGCCGAACATGCCTTGTGGGCCACCAAAGCCACGGAAAGCGGTGGCGCTTTGGGTGTTGGTTTTGCAGCGGTGGCTGACCAGCTTGAGCGCGGGCAGGTGGTAGGTGTTGTCGATGTGCAGGCAAGCACGGTCGTTCACCGGGCCGGAGTAATCGGTGCTGTAACCGCAGCGCGACATGAGCGTGATGTTGGCACCCAGCACGCGGCCCGTGTCGTCAAAGCCCACTTCGTAGTCGATGCGGAAATCGTGACGCTTGCCGGTGATGGTCATGTCGTCATCGCGGTTCACACGCAGCTTGACCGGCTTTTGCAGCTTGTGCGCAGCCAATGCGGCGCTTTGGCTGAAGATGCTGGCGTTGCCTTCTTTGCCACCAAAACCGCCACCCATGCGGCGGCAAATCACCTCCACGTCGTTGGTGTGCAGGTTCAGGGCGTGGGCGGCTTCGCGCTGGTTGCCGTCGGGGTGCTGGGTTGACACGTACAGCGTGAGCTGGCCGTCTTCCTTGGGCACCGCGTAAGTGATTTGGCCCTCAAGGTAAAACTGCTCTTGCTGGCCGGTGCGGGTCGTGCCCTTGATCTTGTGGGGCGCATTGGCAATGGCTGCCGCAGCGTCGCCACGCGTAATGCCCTTGGGCGGCATGATGAAACTGCTCGCGGCCATCGCTTCTTCGATCGTCAAAATCGGAGCCAACTCTTTGACCAACACCTTGGCTTTGTGGGCGGCTTCGCGCGCATAAAGCATGTCGCGCGCCACAACCACCGCCACGGCTTGGCCGATGAACTCGACCTTGCCTGCAGCAAGGAACGGGTCGTCATGGATGATCGGGCCGCAGTTGTTTTCACCCGGAATGTCTTTGGCGGTGTAGACCGCCACCACGCCGTGCTCTTTCAAAATGGCTTCGCGGTCAATGCCGTCGCCAATCAACTCACCATGCGCCACGGGCGACAAGATGAGCGCGGCATACAAGGTGCCTGCGTGCTCGGGGATGTCGTCGATGTAGGTGGCAGAGCCGGTCACATGCAGGTGCGCGGACTCGTGCACCAGCTCTTTGCCCTGCTGAACGCCCGAAACAGGCAACAGGTTTTTGAGTGCGGTAGGAGCGTTCATTCAAGCCACCTCTTTCTGTTCTTCGATGAATTCCAAAGCCAAGTTGCGGGCCACCAAAGCACGGTAGGCCCATGAGGCACGCAAGCCGTCACGGGCGGTGAAGCTGGCAGCAATGGCAGCATCCAGATCAGCGGCTTTAACATCAGCGGGCAACTTGCCTTCCAGCACAGCCTCCAGCTTGGGGGCACGGCAAGGCGATGGGGCCAGGCCGTTGTAGGCCAACTTCACACCACTCAATTTGCCGTCTTTCAGCGTGTAGCTGATGGCCGCACAGGTAGCCGAGATGTCTTGCTCAAAACGCTTGCTCACTTTGTGGGCGCGGAACACCTGCCCCGTCACGGGCTTGGGCAACTCCACCGCTTCAATGAACTCACCAGGCTCCATCACGTTTTTCTTCATGCCGGTGTAGAAATTGTCCAGCAGCACCTTGCGGGTCTTGTCGCCACGGCGCAGCACCAAATTGGCGCCCAGCGCCATCAGGCAAGGCATGGTGTCGCCAATCGGCGAGCCGTTGGCGATGTTGCCCGCCAGCGTGGCCGTAGAGCGGATGGGGGGCGAACCAAAGCGGCGCAGCACTTCGGTGAAGTCCGGGTAAGCCTGGGCCACCAGCGCTTCGACTTGCGTGAGCGACACGGCCGCGCCAATGCGCCAGGCGCTGGACGTTTCTGTCACCTGACGCAGCTCGGCCACATTGCCCAAGTACATGATGTGGTCTGGGCGTGAGAACTGCTTGTTGACCTGCAGACCGATTTCGGTGCTGCCCGACAAAAGCGTGGTGGTGGGGTTCTTGACCAGGTAGTCGGCCACTTCGGCGAGGGTGGCGGGGGATACGAATTCATTGCCCTTCTTGGTGCGCACCACCGGCTGCACGATGATGTCGCCGTCTAGGCTGAGGGTGGGCACACTGGAGCGCTTGATTGCTTGGAGCAAAGGCACATCGGCGCTGTCGTCCAACTTCAACGCTGTTTTTTTCTCGCAGGCCTTGGCGGCGGCGTCGATGATGGGCGCATAGCCGGTGCAGCGGCACAAGTTGCCGCTCAGGGCGTCGGTGATGTCTTGGCGAACGGGAGAGGTCTTGGTTTGCACCAGGTTCACCAAGCTCATGACGATGCCCGGGGTGCAAAAGCCGCACTGCGAGCCGTGGCACTTGACCATTTCTTCTTGCACCGGGTGCATGGAGCCGTCGGCTTTTTTCAGGCTCTCGACGGTTTTGACCGATTTGCCATCCAAAGAGGGCAACAACTGGATGCAAGAGTTGGTGGCCACATAGTCCACCCCGGTGCCTGCGGCGTTGAGCTCACCCACCATGACCACACAAGCGCCGCAATCGCCTTCTGCGCAGCCCTCTTTGGTGCCGGTGCGGTGCAACTGCTCACGCAGGTAATCCAGAACAGTGGTGGTGCGGCGCTTGCCTTGGGCTTCGACGATCTGGCCGTCGAGCACAAAGCGCACGGTGTTGGTGACTTGGGTCATGGTTCGGGGATAGGTAAATAAACGGTAGGGCCTCATTCTAAGTAAGCGAGGCCTGGGCTGTCGGGATTTTTAAAAAAGCTCAAGGTGCGCGACGCGCATCCATGTCCCGAATCAGCGCACGGGCTTCGTCCCCCTCTGGAATCGGCTGGCCGCTGTCGCGCCACTGAACGGCCGACTTGAAGCCGTTTTCCTGCGCATGGCGACGGAACCAGACACCTTCCGGGTTGTGGCGCGTGATCCCGTCGAAAACCGTTGCCATTTGCTGGCTCTGTTCCAGGCCCATGGCCAGCATCACTTGGTTGACCACCATCTTGTGCATGGCCAAGTGACTCGACGGCACACCGGCGATGCGGCTGGCCAGTGCCATGGTGGTGCTTTCCAATTCGCTCTGCGGCACCGCTTCGTTGGCCAAGCCCCAGGCCGCAGCGGTGCGCCCATCGATCACGTTGCCGGTAAACATCATCTGCTTGGCCCGGGCGGGGCCAAGGCGGTAGGTCCACATGGCCGTGGTGGGGCAGCCCCAGACGCGGGTGGGCATGTAGCCAATGCGGGCGTCCTCGGCCATGACCAGCAGGTCACAGCACAGTGCGATGTCGCTGCCGCCAGCCACCGCCGCGCCATGCACCTTGGCAATGGTCGGTTTGGCGCTTCGCCAAAGGCTCATGAAATCCTCTGTGTTGCGCTTCATGAAGGCGTAGTCAACCATCGGGTCCCAAGGCGTGCGCTCTTGCTGACAGGGGTGGTCGATGTCACCCTCGCCGAAAATGCTCAGGTCATAACCGCCGCAAAAACCTTTGCCCGCGCCTTCGACCACGATGACGTGGACTGAGGGCTCGGCGTTCGCCCACTCCACTGCAGCGCGGATCTCCCGAGGCGTCTCTTCGTTGATGGCGTTTAAGCGCTCCGGCCGGTTGAGCAGCAGGCGTGCCACACGGGGGTTGGCTTGGTCGGGCTGGATACTCAGAGTTGAATAATCGGGCATGTTGTCTCCTGTGGGTAGGGTGATGCTAGGCCCACCCCCTCATGGTGACAGCCGCCAGCGTGACATAAAACGAGCCCATCAATCGGGGTCAGATCCCCATTCATTCGAAGCCCCATCCCCATTGGGGCACGCAGCGCAAACGAAGCGGGCACGCATGTGCTGCTGCATAAAACAGGTGGGCTAGCGCTGACAAAGTGCCTACACTGTCCCCATGCCCAACACAGACTACACCCCTTGGTATGTATCACCCAAGCGCTCATGCCAACTTTCGGACTTTGACACTGAGCCCCCCGCCAAAGGGCAGTCCACCGAAAGCGAATTGGAGCAGCACTTGGCAGACATGGGCGAAAAGCTCGACAAACTGCAAAGCACCCTGCATGCGGCCAAAACCCGGGGCTTGCTGGTGGTGTTTCAGGGCATGGACACATCGGGCAAGGATGGCGTGATCCGCAGCGTTTTCACCCACGTCAGCCCCTTGGGTGTGCGGGCCGAGGCCTTTGGCGTGCCCACCGAGCTGGAAAGCCGCCATGACTTTTTGTGGCGCATCCATGCCAAAGCGCCGGCGCGCGGCGAAATGGTGATTTTTAACCGCAGCCACTACGAAGATGTGCTGGTCACCCGCGTGCGGGGCCTGATTGACGAGGAAACTTGCCAGCAAAGGTACAACAACATCCTGCACTTCGAGTCTTTGCTGCACAACGCGGGCATCTCCGTGTTGAAGTGCTATTTGCACATTTCCAAATCCGAGCAAAAGAAACGCCTGCAAGTCCGCCTGGACGATCCACGCAAACATTGGAAGTTGCAGCCTTCTGACTTTGACGACCGCGAGCTGTGGCCCCAATTCACCCAAGCCTACGAAGAGGCCCTGAGCGCCACCAGCACGCCTGAATCCCCTTGGTACGTGGTGCCTTCCGACAGCAAGCCCTACCGCGACAGTTTCGTGGCCGGGCTGATCGTGCAAACCCTTGAAAACATGAAACTGAAGACCCCAAAACCCAGTTTTGACCTGTCTAAAGTCGAACTGAAATAAGCCCGCCTCAAGTTAAACGGTCTTTAGGCTGCATTTATCGGGGTTGGACCGATCAAACCCCAATTTTGCTGCTGGCCCACGTTCACGCCGCTATGCATGTTGCCCGATGCAGGCACAAAACTCGCACCGTCCCCGCCGCCGCATGCCAACAAAGCCAGTGTAAAAATGAATATCAAAGACAACAAAATGGCAGCAACTTAGCCGAGCCAGGCGGTTGAACGAAGCCTCAAAATTCGGTTCGTCCAAACTTCAATGGCATGCGCAGGCTAGTGCTGCGAAACCAAAGGAAAATCTTGCGGTCTGCGGATGGAGCTCACAGACAAGTCCACATCCAACTGCGGCCAATACAAGTGGTCCGGTGTTGGCCATTCCACGGTCGTCAACTGCTCAACGGTGGCCTGCTTGAACCATGGGAATTGATCAAAAGGCACAAGCAGTTCCTCATCGCCCAACAGTAGCCAAAAGCCGTGTTTGGACACATTGGTGACTTCAGCCACCGAAGTGGTGATTCCATGCATCTTGAATTTCCTTCAGGTGTAACTCAACCACCGACTGGGCTTCCTTGAGCTGTTTTGTTGACAACCCGGTGGACGTTGAAAGGGCAACCACCGGTGTAAGCCAAAATTTTGCCTCTCCGTCTGGGTGCGCAACATGCACATGAATTCGAGGCTCTTCTCTCGAAAAGAAGAACAAACGAAATGCGCCATCGCGAACAACAGTCGGTGCCATCAAAGGACTCTAACGGAACTTACCGAATAAAAGTTGAATTCCAGTCAAACATGATGTATCGGGTGAAGAAGCAGGCGGAGGGCTTACTGGGGATCAGATCTGCTCCTCACGAACCTCAAGACCCTCGATAAGTCGAGTAACTCCAGGGGCTGGCCAGCAGGGGCACATGGTAATGCTGGTCTTCGTGGGCCACGCCAAAGTCGAGGCTGACTTTGTTCAGGAAGTTGGGCTCGGGCAGTTCCACGCCCTTGGCTTTGAAGTAGTCGCTCACATTAAAGACCAAGCGGTAAGTGCCTGTGCGCAGGCTGGCGTGGTCGTACAGCATGCCGTCGGGGTTTCGCCCGTCCTGGTTGAGGGTGAAGCTTTTGACCAAGGTGGCCTGCTCGCCTTGAGTGGAGTACAGACTCACTTGCATGCCCGCAGCGGGGCAGCCGTGCATCGTGTCCAGAACGTGTGTGCTCAATCCCATGGTGTGCTCGCTTGTCTTGAATGGGGGTCAAAAAAGGGGATTTTGGCAAGGCTTTGAAAAGCCGTTTAAACCAGTCGACTGAAGTGTATACAATTTTGCTTTTGGTGGCTATGATTTGCGCCACCGACACAAAAACACCCGGGCCAACAGCCCCAAGGGACCGCGAGACATGGAAACTTCCACCACGCACCACATCGTCGAATCGCTGACCCGCGCCATCGTGGAGCACCGGCTTTTGCCCGGCTCCAAATTGGCCGAGCAAAAGCTGGCCGACCACTTTGGCGTGTCGCGCACGCTGGTGCGCCAGGCCCTGTTTCAGCTCTCGCAAAACCGCTTGATCCGTTTGGAGCCCGCACGCGGCGCTTTTGTGGCCGCCCCTTCGGTCGAAGAAGCGCAACAGGTGTTTGCGGTTCGCCGCATGTTGGAGGCCGAGATGACCCGCGCCTTTGTGCAACAGGTCACGCCCGAACAAATCGTGGCGCTGAGAGAACACATCAAACAAGAGCGCGAAGCCGTGACACAAGGCGACATCACCGGCCGCACCGAATTGCTGGGCGACTTTCATGTGCGCATGGCCGAGTTGATGCACAACGATGTGCTGGCCCAGGTGCTGGGCGAGTTGATCTCGCGCTGCGCCCTGATCACGCTGATGTACCAGTCGCGCAACGAGGCCGAGCACTCCACCGACGAGCATGTGGCCTTGGTGGCCGCTCTGGAGGCGAAGGACTC
>CAITSG010000025.1 GCA_903894995.1 uncultured Burkholderiales bacterium | reverse complement strand
GGCAATGACCACAGCCACGCCCACCTCGCCAAAGTCCGGGTGCGCCACACCCACCACCGCACTTTCGGCCACGCCCTTCATCTCATTGATGTAGCCTTCGATCTCGGCCGGGTACACGTTGTAGCCGCCGCTGATGATCAGATCCTTGCTACGGCCGACGATGACCACATAACCGCGCTCATCGACCTTGCCCACATCACCCGTTTTGAAGAAGCCGTCAGCCGTGAACTCTTCGGCCGTTTTTTCGGGCATGCGCCAGTAACCTTTGAACACATTGGGCCCCTTGACCTGGATGCCGCCGATCTCACCCACCGGTAAGGCCTGCGCATCGTCACCCATCACCCGCAAAGACACGCCCGGCAAAGGAAAGCCCACCGTGCCGCCACGCCGCTCGGACTGTTGGGCATACCGCTTGTCGGCTACACAGGGGTTGGAGGTCAGCATGGCGGTCTCGCTCATGCCGTAACGCTCCAAAATGGTGTGGCCTGTGCGCTGCTGCCATTCGGTGAAGGTCTCGATCAACAAGGGGGCCGACCCCGCAATGAACAGGCGCATGTTTTTCACCGCCGCCTTGTCGAGCGTGGGCTCGGCCAGCATGCGCACATACAGCGTGGGCACACCCATGAAGACCGTGGCTTTGGCCATGTGGGTGATGACGCGTTTCGGGTCAAATTTGGCCATCCAGATCATCTTGCTGCCGTTGATCAAGGCGCCATGGATGGCCACGAACAAGCCGTGCACATGGAAGATGGGCAGCGCATGGATGAGTACGTCCCCCTGGCCTGTAGGCCCGCCGGTCGCCGTCCAGCCCCAGTAATCCTTGAGCGTGACGGCATTGCTCAGCAAGTTGCCGTGGGTGAGCATCGCCCCTTTGCTGCGGCCGGTGGTGCCACTGGTGTACAAAATGGCGGCCAAGTCATCGGCCTGGCGCGCCGCAGGTGTGTGCTGGTCACTGTGGTGCGCGGACCGCTCCAGCAAGCTGCCCGTGCGGTCATCACCCAGCGTGAACACATGCTGTGTGCCCGCCTTGAATGCGATCTTGCTGACCCAGCCAAAATTGGCTGGGCTGCACACCACCACGGCAGGCTCGGCGTTGCCAATGAAGTACTCGATCTCGGCACTTTGGTAAGCGGTGTTGAGCGGCAAAAACACATAGCCAGCGCGCAGTGTGGCCAGGTACAGCATCATCGCTTCGACCGATTTTTCGACCTGCACCGCCACCCGGCTGCCCTCGGGTAGATCGAGTGACTGCAGCAAATTGGCCATCATGGCCGTGGCGCGGTCCAGGTCGTGCCAGCTGTAGTGCAGGCCTTCGTCGGTTTCGACGGCCACCTCAGTCAAGTCGGCAGGGAAAGAAGCCCGCAGGGCAGAAAACAAGTTATTAGAGCTCATGGTTTCAAAGTGCAAACGATAAAAAAAGGCCGTCACACCGCAGATGCAAGGGCCTCAAGCTGTGGAATAACCTACTCAGTCGAGTTTGGCCCCTGAGGCTTTGACCACCTGTGCCCATTTGGCCAGCTCTTTTTTGATGAAGGCATCAAACTGCCCGCCTGTGAGATTGGGAAACTCAGCCCCTTGGTTGGCCCACACGGCCTTGGACTCATCGGTCTGGCAGGCGCGGCGCAGCTCTTCGATGGCCTTGGCCTGTGCATCGGCGGGCGTGCCCTTGGGGGCCCACACGCCGTACCAAGTGGAGACGGTGTAATCGGGCAAACCCAGCTCGGCCGAGCAAGGCACATCTGGAAAAGCCGGACTGCGCTTGGCCCCCGAGACCATGAGGGCCTTGATGCGGCCACCCTTGATGTGCGCCGCCGACGAACCCAGACCATCGAACATCATGTCCACATTGCCGGCAATCAGGTCTTGCAGGGCCGGGCCAGCACCCCGGTAAGGAATGTGCGTGATGAAGGTTTGGGTCTGCAGCTTGAACAACTCGCCCGCCAAGTGGTGCGAGGTGCCGCCCCCGGCGGAGCCATAGTTCAGTCGCCCGGGGTTCTTTTTCACAAAATCGAGGAAGGCCTTCAAATCAGCCGCCTGCACTTTTTTGGGGTTGACCACCAGCACCTGGGGCACGCTGGCCACCTGAATCAAGGGGACCAAGTCGCGCTCGAGGTCATAGTCGAGGCGGGGGTACATGCTGGGCGCAATGGTGTGGTGCACCGCGCCCATGAACAAGTTATAGCCATCGGGCGCTGCCTTGGCCGCAATGCCTGCGCCCAGCGTGCCACCGGCACCGCCCCGGTTGTCGATGATGAGTTGCTTGCCCGTCAGCTTGGCAAACTGGGCCGACATGGGACGGGCAAACGCATCGGTGCCGCCGCCCGCCGGAAAAGGCACGATCAGGTTCACCGGCTTGGTAGGCCAGGTGCTTTGGGCTTGGACCCACAAGGGCAGCGAGCCCGTCACGGCGGCCATGGCCTTCAAAAAATCGCGGCGTTGGCCCCAAGGGTTCAAGTCGTTCATGTCGTGTCTCCTGGTTTTGTTCAGAGACCGCATCATAAAGTTATTGCGAACACAGGCATGCACTGGGGTGTCACGCCCGATCACAACACCAACACACTCCTACTTTTCTGTCGGACTGTTCATGACCTGCGCATCGATCCGTCCCTGAGAAGTTTCGAGGCGAAGGGTCTGAAGCGTGAGCTTGGTTATCCCGGCACTTTTTGTCATCCCGGCCTTCCTTCTGATGTCATCCCGGCCTTGAGCCGGGATCCAGTGCATGCCTCTGGTCTTTGCAAAAGGCTGTGGTGCGCAATGGATCCCGGGTCTTCGCCCGGGATGACAAACCGCGCATCACAGCGCCGACAGCATGTCTAAGGCGGTGGCAAAACCGCCACCGGGTTGGCAAACATCCAGATGCACTACGGCCAAGCCGCAACGCTGCGCACCCGCCACGTTGCGCAGCTGGTCGTCCACAAACACCGCATGCTCGGCCCGCACCCCTAAAGCCTGCACACACGCTTGGTAAGCGCGCGGATCGGGTTTGAGGATCTGGGTGTAAGTGGCGTCAACGATCACATCAAACTGCTGGAGCAAAGGCAGACGGTCACGGAAATCCGCGCCGTAAAACAGGTCCAGTTCGTTGGACAAAATGCCCAGCTTGTAGCCCAGCGCCTTGGCCTGTTGGATGGCCGCCACCGCCTCAGGCCGGATCACAGCCGCCACATCGGCCCCTCGGGCGCGCTGGACAAAGGTTTGCATCTCGGTCCAGTCTTCACCCAACAAACGCCCAACCTCACGGGTGCGCTGCATCCAGTAATCGCGCTCACTGATCTGATCGGCCTGCATGGCTTGCCACAGCGCATCGGCCTCGGGCGCAAACGGGCCTTGCCAAGTGAGCGTGCCGGCAGCCAGGCCCAAAGCGGCTTCACTCAAGGCGTGGGTTTCAAACAGGGTGCGACTGATGACACCACCAAAGTCCAGAATCAGGGCCTTGTCTTCGGGTTTCACGGCATCAGACATGGGCGGCTTTCATGCCCACAGCGGACACCACCAGCCCACGGGCCAGCCAATCGTCAAACACCTTCAGCACCTGTTGCACAAATGCTTGGTCGTTGATGTGCGCGTCGATGCGTGAGACCTCGGCCGCGCCCCAATCGCATTGCGCCATTTCGTCCATCATCGCGGCCAGACCTTCTGGATCGTGCAGCGGTGCACCGACCCGGTCCCACTCTTGTATGCCTTGCAGGGGCAGCACCAGGTTCACCGGGCCTTGGGCCTGGCGCAAGCGGCTGGACAGTTCGCGGGCAAATTCACGGCGCATGTCGGCGTCGATGCCCACCGAGGCGATCAATCGGTTGTGGTCGTGTGAGGGGCGCCCTGCAAAGCGCTCGGGCATATGCCCCCAAGCCGGGTAGTCCACCAGATCGGTGGCCCCGGGTGCGACGATCATCGGCACGCCTTTCAGGCCCGCACCCATCAAGCGGTCAGGTCCGGCGCTC
>CAITSG010000024.1 GCA_903894995.1 uncultured Burkholderiales bacterium | reverse complement strand
GTGTTGTTGTATTGCTTCAACCACGCGGCCGAGGTCTGGTGGAAAGGCATCGAAACCAAACTCACCCGACTGGACAAACTGCAAGTCTGGCGCGTGCCCACTGAGCGTTCACAAGAGCTGGCCCAACTGGCCGAGCGCAGCATGCAACTGCAGGCCACGGTGCAAGAAGGCAGCGTGACCTTCAGCAGCGACAAGGGCAGCGTGCACATTGAGCTGGTCCGCTGGAAATAAGCCCATGGCAACGCTTGCCCTGCTGACCGAGGGTTAAGCATCGAGTCACGGGCCAGCAAAGGCCCCTGTGTCAAGCAGGGGCCTCACGCTTGGTCGTTCGCCAAACGCTGTCAAAATCAGATGGGTTCTGAAATTTTGACGCTGAGCCAGCGTTTGTAAGCGGCAATCGAAAAAACCAGCACGGTGCCCAACAGACTGCTGCCTGTTGCCAGCAAAAACAATCGATCCCCATTGACCCAAGCCGCATAAGCCGTGTTGATGCTGAGCGCCAAAACCCACATGAACCATGTGAGCAAAGAGGTGCTTTTCGCACCATCTCGGTTTTTCAGCAACGTGATAATTTGCGGCAAATACCCAAGAAACATCAAGGGCGCTGCAATGACATACAGATACTCAATGGTGATCTTGAAAAACGCCATGGATGCTCAATCTGGTTTGCGTAACCCGCCCATCAGCACGTATTTGAGTTCCATGTAATCGTCCAGGCCGTAATGCGATCCCTCTCGCCCCATGCCTGACTCTTTGACACCACCAAAGGGTGCATTTTCTGTTGAAATGATGCCCTCGTTGACCCCCACAATGCCGACTTCGAGTTGCTCGGCAATGTGCCAAACGCGTGCCAAGTCTTTGCTGTAGAAGTAAGCAGACAAACCAAAGGCCGTGGCATTGGCCATGTCAATCACCTCCTCTTCGGTGGTGAATTTGTAACAAGCGGCCACAGGACCGAAGGTTTCCTCATGGGCCATGTCCATTTGAGCATGGGCATTGATCAGCACGGTTGGCTCGTAAAAGGTGCCGCCCAAGGGATCAGGTTTGGCGCCGCACAGCGCCTTGGCTCCTTTGTCCAAGGCGTCTTGAACATGTTTTTGCACTTTTTCCAGTGCCGCCTTGTTGATCAAGGGGCCCTGCGTCATGCCCGGCAAACGACCATCGCCTACTTTTAATGCGCTGACCGCTTGGGCCAACTTGGTCGTGAAGGCCTCGTACACCCCTTCCTGCACAAAGAACCGGTTCACACACACACAGGTTTGACCGGTGTTGCGAAACTTGGAAGCCATGGCTCCAGTCACAGCGGCATCGATATCGGCATCGTCAAACACAATGAAGGGCGCATTGCCACCCAGTTCCAAAGACACTTTTTTCAGCGTATCGGCCGCTTGTTTCATCAGCAACTTGCCTACTCGGGTAGAGCCCGTGAAGGTCACTTTGCGCACGGCTTCGCTGGCCATCCATGCACCACCAATCGCCACGGCATCACCCGAAACCACATTGATGACACCGGGGGGCAAGCCCGCCTCTTGCCCCAAGACCGCAAGAGCATGGGCAGACAAAGGAGTTTCCTCCGATGGCTTGAGCACGACGGTGCAGCCTGCGGCCAAGGCGGGACCCAATTTTCGGGTCACCATGGCCAATGGGAAATTCCAAGGGGTGATGGCCGCGACAACGCCCACCGGCTCCTTCAGCACCAAAATGCGTGCATCGGGCTTGTGCGAAGGGATGACATCGCCATAGGCGCGTTTGCCCTCTTCGGCAAACCATTCCAAAAAACTGGCGGCATAAGCCACTTCGCCACGGGACTCGCTCAAGGGCTTGCCTTGCTCGGCAGTCAACAACTGCGCCAGATCTTCTTGATTCGCGATCATCAAATCGGCCCATCGGCGAAGAATCTGTGCCCGGTATTTGGCTGTTGTTTTGCGCCAAGTCACATGCGCCTGGCTGGCCGCAGACACAGCTTGTTTCGCTAAACCCTCTCCCGCTTTAACCACCTGAGCCAGCGTTTGGCCGGTTGAAGGATTGATCACAGGGTAGAGGTCTGGCGCGTTGAGCCATTGACCGTTGATGAAGGCACCTGTTTGAAACAAGTGAGGGTGGGACAAAGTAGGAAGCATGGGCAAGGAACCTGATCTGAAGAATTGGACCCACAGCCTATGCATTGGCCAAACCATTTTCAAACGATTTTTACAAATCAATGACATGCAAAAAGCTCATGTCATGGTCAACCCCAGTTAGATTACAAATTCTCATATTAGATACAAATAACAATCGTTTGTATTCTCAATTGAAAAAGTGGAAAGTTGCAAAGCACCCGGATGTGCAAGCCATCAACAACGCGTTGAGCTGCCCCAGGTCCTCGGTGAAACCAGCTCCAACTGTTTTCACTGTTTTTTATCGGAAATAAGACATGTTCATTGGCGAATCATTCATTGGAAGCGGCCCGAATGCTGCACACATCAACGTCATGGTGGGACCCAAAACGGGACCGGTAGGCAATGCATGGGCAGGGGCACTGTCCTCGCCGACCAAAGGGCATTTGCCTTACATGGTGGTGTTGCAACCCGGCGTGCCCGTCAAACCCATGACGGCCTTCATCAACAAAGCTGACTTGCGCGGTGATCAACACGAAACCATGACTTGGGGCCCCGCACAAGCTGGTGTGGCCAAAGGCGTGCAGGAATGTCTGCTCGAAGGCGTGTTGCCCCCCGAAGCAGAAAACGACTGGTGCGTGATTGCAGCTGTGTGGGTCAATTGGTCAGCCCATGATGCGGACGAAGTGTTTGCCAACAACTACGCCGCAGCCAAAGGTGCTGTGACGGCCGCTCTGAAGCAAGAGCCCTCCTTGGCCACTGTCACAGCCGCCGCAGCCGCTGTCAGCAATCCTTTTTACACCCCCAAGAACTGAAAGACGCGAGATGCAATACGTCAATTTGGGTCAAACCGGGATGAAGGTGTCGCGCCTGTGTTTGGGAACCATGACTTACGGCACGCCGAAATGGCGTCCATGGGTCTTGGATGAAGCAGCCTCTACGCCTGTGATTCAGGGGGCCATTGAGCGCGGCATCAACTTCATCGACTTGGCCGACTTCTACTCTATGGGGGTGTCTGAAGAGGTGGTCGGTCGCGCTGTGAAAGCCACGCCTCGGCATCAGCTGGTGTTGGCCAGCAAATGCTTTTACGCCATGAGCAATGATGTCAATGACCAGGGACTGTCGCGCAAGCACATCATGGATTCCGTGGATGCGTCCTTGCGCCGTATCGGGACCGATTACCTCGATCTGTTTGTGATCCACGCCTTTGATCCAGCGACACCCATGTTGGAAACCATGCGCGCACTGGATGACCTGATCCGAGCCGGAAAAATCCGCTACATCGGAGCCTCCACGATGTATGCCTGGCAATTCGTGAAGATGAATGAACTGGCCAAACAAGCCGGTCTCACGCCCTTTGTCTCCATGCAGTGTCAACTCAACGCCGCATACCGGGAAGAAGAGCGGGAGATGATCCCGTATTGCATCAGCGAGGGCATCGCCGTCACGCCGTTTTCACCGCTGGCAAGAGGTTTGCTGACAGGTCAAGTGGACTCCTTGCGCAACAAAACCGACAACTTCACGGCCGACCAATATGGGGATGAAACCAGCCGCAACATTGCGCTGGCCGTGGCCAAAGTCGCAGAGCAAAGGGGCATCAAATCGTCTCAAGTTGCTCTGGCTTGGGTCAACAGCCGTGCGGGTGTCACATCCACTCTGATTGGCGTTGAAACCGTGGCGCAACTTGATGAAAACATCGCCACGCTGGACATCACGCTGACAGCTCAAGAGTTGCAAGAAATTGATCGCTGGTACACCCCGTGCGATGTGATCAATGACTACAACACCACGCGTATTTCACGAGTACCTCGTTAATTTGTTTTTTAACCCGCCGCAAAACCAAAGGGTCAGCGGCTTCATTTCACCGGAGACAAGCTTGAAACATCTGAAAAAAATCACCGCCGCCTTGGCGCTGGCTGCTGGCTTTGCCGCACCATCTGCTTATGCACAAAGTGCCGTTTGCAGTCCTGACCAAACCATCAAATTTGCGGGCATCACTTGGGAGTCCGCGCAGCTGTACACCAGCTTGATTCGCACCATGCTGGAAACCGGTTACGGTTGCAAAACAGAAATGGTCATCGGCAGCTCGGCAGCGACAGAGACTGCCCTGGTCAGCAATGACCTGCAGGTGTGGGTGGAATCCTGGAACCGCACAGACATCATCAAAAAAGGTCAGGAAATGGGCAAAGTCCGCCTGGTCGGTGACTTGCTCTCTGGCGGTGGTGCGATCGAGGGCTTTTTTGTGCCCGAATTCGTCATCAAAGGTGATGCCAAGCGCGGCATCAAAGCCACGGCACCTGATCTGAAAACAGTGGGCGACTTGCCCAAATACAAAGCCTTGTTCAAGGATGACGAAGAGCCCAGCAAAGGTCGCTTCCTGTCTTGCCCAGTCGGCTGGGATTGCGAAAAATTCAACACCCAAAAACTCAAGGCTTACAAGCTCGACAACGACTACACAAACTTCCGTGCCGGCACAGGCGCAGCACTGGATGCGGCCATCTCATCGGCCATTGAGCGCGGCAAGCCCATCTTGTTTTACTACTGGTCACCCGCCAGCTTGATGGGCAAATACAAACTGGTTCAGTTGCAAGAACCCGCTTACAACGCCAAGTGCTGGGACACGATCAAAGACATCAAAGTCAAAGATGTGTGCCCATCGGCAACGCCCAACACCAAATTGACCGTGGCCGTGTCGACACCCTTTGCCAACAGCAATGCCGGTGCAGTCGCCGTGATGGAAAAGGTGCAACTCAACCCCGATCAAATCAACGGTGCAGTGGCACAAATGACCGAACGCAAAGCCAGCAGCGATGTGGTGGCGCGTGAATTCATGAAGGCCAACCCTGCCGTCTGGCAAAAGTGGGTCAGTGCTGATGCAGCCAGCAAAATCAATGCAGCATTGAAGTAAGACCGTCCAGGGGCCGGCACCCTATGACAACGCTGGCCCCTGTTCGCGCTATGAAAAGCCGTGTCTCTGTAGGTTTGCAAGGCCACCATTTATGAATTCAATCTTTTTCGACCTGAGTTTTGTAGAACAGGTCAATTCCGCCGTGATGAGTTTTGTCGCCAAGCATGGCGATGCATTTCACGACGTCACCAAAATCTTGCTGGTGCAATTTCTAGTGCCGCTTGAAAAATTCCTGGTGGGCTTACACCCGATGGCCGTATTGCTGGTCATTGCTGCTTTGGCCTGGCACGCATTGCGCCGCTGGAGCGTGGTGTTGTCCTTGGTGGCCGGTTTGTACCTCATTGGCTGCTTTGGCTTGTGGGACAAGTTGATGCAAACCCTGGCCTTGATGCTGGTCTCCACGACATTGACCGTGATCATCGGTTTGCCCATGGGCATTTGGATGTCAACCAGTCCACGCTTGCGCAAGGTACTGGAGCCGGTGCTCGATGTGATGCAAACCTTGCCCACATTTGTGTACCTCGTGCCCGTGTTGATGCTCTTTGGCCTAGGCAAAGTCCCTGCCGTGTTGGCCACCGTCATTTATGCCCTGCCACCGCTGGTGCGCTTGACCGATTTGGGCATTCGACAAGTGGATGTGGAAGTGGTGGAGGCCTCCAAATCGTTTGGCTCCACGCCCTGGCAATTGCTCAAAGACGTGAAACTGCCCTTGGCCAGACCCAGCATCATGGCGGGTTTGAACCAGTCGGTGATGATGGCCTTGGCCATGGTGGTGATTGCTTCCATGATCGGCTCACGCGGATTGGGTGAAGACGTGTTGTCGGGCATCAACAACATGGACATGGGTCGGGGCTTGCAAGGCGGCTTCTCGATTGTGATTTTGGCGGTGGTGATCGATCGGATCACACAAGCCTACGGCAAAGGCCGCAGAGAAAGACAAGCATTGCGAAACATCAAAAAAGGGGTCCCAGCATGAGCGACTCATCAACAGGCAGCATCGAAGTCAAGAACATCTACAAGATCTTTGGATCACGCTCAGACAACGCCCTGAGCATGTTGAAAGCGGGTGCGAGCAAGCAGGAAATTCTGGCCAAGCTCGGCTGCAATGTGGGCCTGAACAATGTGTCCATGCACATCCCAGCGGGCAAGATCTTCGTCATCATGGGCTTGTCGGGATCGGGTAAATCCACCTTGGTGCGCCACTTCAACCGATTGATTGAACCGACATCGGGTGAAATCCTGGTCGATGGTCAAAACGTCTTGACGCTTCAGCCCTCGGGCTTGAGAGGTCTTCGGCGTCAAACCATGAGCATGGTGTTTCAAAGCTTTGGCTTGTTGCCGCACAAAACCGTGCAGGACAACGTGGGTTACGGCTTGATGATCCGAGGTGAAAAAGTCCAGGAAGCCGCAGCAAATATCCAGTACTGGATCGAGCGTGTGGGACTCAAAGGCTATGAAAACAGCTACCCCGATGAACTTTCGGGCGGCATGAGACAGCGTGTGGGATTGGCCAGGGCTTTGGCCATGAACCCCCAGATCTTGCTGATGGATGAAGCCTTCAGCGCACTGGACCCGTTGATCCGCTATGACATGCAAACCTTGCTGCTGGAGCTGCAAAACACCTTGCACAAAACCATCGTGTTCATCACACACGATCTGGATGAGGCCCTGCGCATTGGGGCCAACATTGCCATCTTGAAAGATGGCGAATTGGTACAGATCGGCACGCCCGATCAAATTCTGAATCAACCCGCTGACGATTACGTCAGGCGCTTTGTTGAAAAACGAAGCCTCAGCACACACGCGCACTGATCCCCTTTGGCGAAAAAAACCATGGCCAGTTTTCGGACGGCCAGGGGGTCCTTTTGCCAAAAAATCCCGCGTCCAAGGATGGGCGCATTTCACTTGACCTTTTGAAACAGGAGACTGACATGAAAAAAATCAACCGCTTGAATGCTGCTCTGGGCATGGCTTTGGCCGTGACAGGTGTGGCCCATGCCGCTGAAGACAGCTACAAATTTTCGGGCACGCTCGACTTGGGTTACTACCGTGACTATGACGAGAAAAACAAAACCGGCAGCATCAGCCGCAGCAATGTGGCGTTTGATGGCCTGAAAGACCTGGGCAACGGCATGGCCGGCACCATCAAGCTCAACACGCGTTTCTTTTTGCGCAACCCCAACACCAAAGAAAATCTGGTCAACGAAGACACCAAGTACATGTTCGCGGGCGAAGCCACAGCGGGCTTAAAAGGTGATTTTGGTCATGTGCGCGTGGGTCGTGCCTTGACGGCCTTGTGGCAAAACGACTGGGCCTATGACGCTTGGTACAACTATGACCAGATTGCTTCTCCCGCTTGGTGGTTGTGGCATGGCAACAGTGCAGCAGACCCCAATGCCTCTTCCAAAAATGCCAGCTTCTCCCGTTTGAACAATGGCGTGTTCTATGCATCCCCCAAGTTTGCTGGTGCCTTTTCTGTGGACGCCTCGTACGGTTTGAAAAAGGACACAAAGGATAAAAACAACAGCGTCTCGGTGGCTTTGAAATATGGACAAGGCGATGTCAATGCCATGGTCGCATCAGAAAAAACACCTGCAGGCAACACGGTGACTTTTGTGGGGGCGAATTACAAAATGGGTGCGGTCACCGTCATGGGTGGCTATGACGTTGAAAAAATCTACGGTGGCACCAAGAACCGATCCGCGTCGGTGTCAGCTCGTTTGGCCGACGGCAAAATGTCTTACATGGCCGGCTTTGGTACTCAGTTGGATTACAACGACGCCAAGTTTTTCAGCTTGGGTGCCAACTATGCATACAAACCCAATATGAACCTGTATGTCAGCTATGGCAATCAAGCCAAAGGTTTTTGGGGCAGTAAAACCAGCAAAGACGCCATCGGCGTGGGCGTGAACTACTCGTTCTGATTGATTCGCTATTGCAAGTGGCAAATAGAGCCGCCCATGGAGGCGGCTCTTTTGTCAACCGAACGGCTTCAGCGATCACTTGCAGAGCTGCGCGGGAGACAAAAAATTTTCTTGATTCATCGCTGAGACCAATACGGGCATTGATCCATGCTGACAGCTTCCGGTCTCTGATAAGGCAATTCCCATGGTTACAGACTTTCAAGCCCTCCTCCTTGAACAACAGGACGGACAAACAAGCGCATCCATCCAACGTTTGAGCCAGGACCAACTTCCTGCAGGCGATGTGCTGGTGCAGGTGGACTACTCCAGCCTCAATTACAAAGACGCGATGGCCGTCACCGGCACGGGCAAAATCGTGCGCCAATTTCCCATGGTGCCCGGCATTGATTTGGCCGGTACGGTGCTGGAGTCGAGCAGCCCTGAGTACCAGGCCGGTGACCGTGTGATCTTGACGGGTTGGAGCGTGGGTGAGCGTTTTTGGGGCGGCTACAGCCAGCGCCAACGGGTCAAAGCCGAGTGGTTGACGCCCATGCCCGAAGGCATGGACAGCTTGACCGCCATGACTTTGGGCACCGCAGGTCTCACGGCCATGTTGTGCGTCATGGCCTTGCAAGAAGCGGGCGTCACGTCGGGCGATGTGCTGGTTTCAGGCGCCAGCGGCGGCGTGGGCAGCGTGGCCATACAGTTGTTGGCGCAGGCGGGTTACCGCGTGACCGCCTTGACACAACGCCCCGAAACATCGGGTGACTATCTGCGCAAGCTGGGCGCCGCAGATGTGGTCGGTGGCCCGCAATGGAATGAGCCGCCTGCTCCCTTGGCCAAACAACAATGGCATGGTGCTGTCGACGTGCTGGGGGGCAACGCCTTGGCCCGCATGTTGAGCGAAACCCACTACGGCGGTGCCGTGGCCGCGTGTGGCTTGGCCAGTGACGTGGCACTGCACACCACCGTGATGCCCTTTATTTTGCGTGGCGTGCGTTTGCTCGGGGTGGACTCGGTCATGTGCCCGGCGCAGCGTCGCACCCAAGCTTGGGCGCAACTGGCGCAGCACACCGCCAACAGTTCTCAAGCAGAAATGCAACGTGTCATCGCTTTGAGCGAAGTGCCCACCTTGGCCGCCGAGATGATGGCCGGCAAAGCCCATGGCCGTGTGGTGGTCGATGTCAACCGTTGAAATGGGAGCGTTGAACATGAATTCACAGCGAATGAACCACAAGCTGAACGCCCTGCTGCGCCCACGCTCGATCGCCATTGTGGGCGCGAGTGCTCGCGCTGATGGCTTTGGGCAGCAGTTGCTGACCTCCATCGAGTCCCTGGGTTATGAGGGCGAGATTTTCCTCATCAACCCCAAGTACACCGAGATCAACGGCCGCCCCGCCTATCCCCATTTGGCCGCTTTGCCGCAGCCGGTGGACTGTGTTGCCATGGCGGTGGCGGATGCCTCGCTGCCCCAGCAACTGGCTTTGGCTGCGCAAGCCAAGGCAGGCTCTGCCGTGCTTTTTGGCCGCGCCCATGGGCATACCGACAGCGGTGAAACCTTGATGAACGCCTTGGCACGCATTGCGCGCGAAGGCGACATGCAGCTGTGCGGTGCCAACTGCATGGGCTTTGTCAATTTGGAAGACAAGCTGCAGATGACGGGTTTTCCGTTCTCGACGCTCAAAGAGCCGGGCAAGGTGGCCTTGATCTCGCACAGCGGCTCGACCTGGTCGGGCATCGTGGGCAACTTGCGGCAACTGCGCTTTAACTACGCCATTTCTGCCGGACAAGAGCTGGCCACGGGCGTGGCCGAGTACATCGACTTTCTGGTCGCGCAGCCTTCTAGCCGCGTGATTTGTTTGGTGCTGGAAACCGTGCGCCAGCCCGAGGCGTTTTTGGCGGCACTGCAGCGCGCCACAGCGCGCGGCATTGTGGTCATTGCGCTCAAACTCGGCCGCAGTGTGCAAGGGCAAATCTTTGCCCAGTCGCACAGCGGTGCCATGTCGGGCAGTGCCGATGTGTACGACGCCATCTTCGAGCGCAACGGTGTCATCAACGTCAGGTCGCTCGACGAACTGATGGACACGGCTGAGCTGTTTGCAGCAGAAAGGCGTCCGCACAACGGATGGATCGGTCTGGGCTGCGATTCGGGCGGCGAGCGCCAGCTGATTGCAGATTTGTCGGAACCGCTGCAACTGCCCTTTGCCCCCTTGTCGCCAGACACGGTGACCCGTTTGGAAGCCTTGCTGGACGAAGGCATTGAAGCCACCAACCCTTTGGACTATTGGGGCGATGGCAAGGACGTGATTGCGCCCGCATTGCTCGCATTGGCCGAAGAGCCCCAGGTGGGCACCTTGGTCATGGCCACCAACATCCCGGATGGGCAAGATTTCACGAATGTGTGCACACGCGCCTTGCAAACGGTTTGGGAATCCACCACCAAGCCCGTGGTGCTCATGGGCAACGTGGCCAACACCATGTCGCCTGCCGAGTGCCAGCGTTACCGGTCTTGGGGCATCCCCGTGCTGATGGGCACGGAGACGGCGCTGCGCGCACTCAAGCACTATGCGCAGTACCAAACGCCATCACTTCGGGCAGAGCAGGCAAGTGAGCCCTTGAACCGCTTTGACCCCGAGCGCGTGGGTCACTGGCAGCAGCAATTGGTGCAATCGGCCCGGCAAGGCCAGTCCTTGCAAAGCATGGGCATGCTGACCGATTTTGGCCTGCCTGTGGCGACCAGCCGCATTGTTCATGACAGCGACAGCGCCATCCAATTTGCACACGAGATGGGTTACCCCTTGGTGGCCAAAATCGAGTCGCCCGACATTGCGCACAAGTCGGACGTGGGCGGTGTGATTTTGAACATCCAGAACGACGTTGGGCTCCAAATCGCCTTTGCACGCCTGCAAACTGTGGCCGCTGGCCCCGTGCTCTTGCAGCAACAAGTGCGGGGCACAGAGCTGATTTTGGGGATGCAGCAAGATGCCCAGTTCGGCCCTGTGTTCACAGTGGGTTTTGGCGGCATTTTTGTAGAAATTTTCAAAGACTTTGTCACCTTGCTGCCCAGCGACAGCGCCGAACGCATTGGCGCTCAATTGCAAAAGCTCAAAACTTATCCCCTGCTCAATGGCGCGCGCGGCCGCGCAGCGACCGACTTGAGCCAACTGGTGCAAGTCGTCCAAAGGTTCATGGCCATGGGCATGGCTTTGGGCACACATGTGCAAGAAATGGAAATCAACCCTTTGCTGGTAGATGGTGCGCGCATGGTCGCGGTCGATCTGCTGGTCATTCCCAAGAAAGAAACACCATGATCACCATGAACACCGAATGCATTCAACTGGAAACCGTGGGTCGCGTGGGGGTGATTCGCCTCAATCGCCCCAAAAAGCTCAACGCCATCAACGGTCAACTCATGACCGAAGTGACACAAGCGCTCCAAGCATTCGTCGCCGATGACTCCATTGGTGCCATCGTTTTGGCAGGCGAAGGCCGCGCCTTCAGTGCCGGTTTTGACCTCAAGGAATTGGCTGAACAAGGCATCACCACCGCCCAAGGCTGGGCACAGGTGCTGCGCGAAGACTTTGACTTCGTGATCCAGTTTTGGGATTGCCCCAAACCCACCGTGGCGGCCATTCATGGTCCTTGTATTGGTGGCGGCATGGAGCTGGCTGTGTCTTGCGATCTGACTGTGGCCGACGTGGACACCCGCATGGGCGAGCCCGAAATGAAATTCGGCTCCAGCATTGCCGCGCTGGTCTTGCCCTGGTTGATTGGCCCCAAGCAAGCCAAAGAATTGTTGCTGACAGCCAGCGATCAAATCACTGCGCAACGTGCTTACGAATTGGGCCTGGTCAATGAAGTGACACAAGGCGGCAGCCATGTGGCACGCGCCATTGAGTTGGCACAAGCCATGGCCTCTTATTCCCCGGTGTCGGTGCAAATGACCAAACGTGCCATCAACCGCAGCCTGGACATCGCAGGCATGCGTGAAGCCTTGTTGGCTGCGGTGGACACCGCCACCTTGATCGAGGCCAATGCCCGCCCTGAAAACGCGGAGTTTGAACGCATTCGCACCACCCAAGGCATGAAGGCTGCGCTGGCTTGGCGCGATGGCGCGCATTGAGCGCATTGCCTTTGTCCCAACGATTCACTTAACCCATTTCATTTTTTCATCATGACCCTCAACAACAAACTCTCTATCGGATTCATTGGCCTTGGAAGCTTGGGCGAAGGCCTGTGCAACAGCTTGGTCAAGGCCGGTTTCCCCGTGGCCGTGACCGACCTCAAACGCGCCAACGCCGACCGCTTGATCGCCGCAGGCGCGGTGTGGTCAGACGATGTCAAAGGCGTGTGTGCCAACGCGGATGTGGTGATCACGGTGCTGCCATCGCCCGCCATTTCTCGCAAAGTGGTGGAGGGTGTTGACGGCGTGTTGGCCCACTTGCGCCATGGCGGTGTGTGGATCGAAATGAGCACCACCGATTTGGAAGACCTCAAGCGCCTGTCGGCCAAAGCCGCCGAGCGCGGTATTTCGGTGCTGGAGTGCCCGGTCACAGGCGGTGTGCATCTGGCCAATTCAGGTGAAATCACCGTCTTGGTGGGTGGCGAGCAAGAGGTGTTTCAGCGCGTCGAATCCGTGCTGCAAACGATGGGCGGTGAAATCATCTACATGGGCAAGATGGGATGCGCCTCGGTGGTCAAGGTGGTCACCAACATGCTCGCCTTCATCCACCTGGTGGCAGCGGGTGAAGCCATGATGTTGCCCGCCAAATATGGCGTGGACCCGGATGCAACCTACCGCGCCATTCGCGCCAGCTCGGGCAACAGTTTTGTGCACGAGACCGAGTCCATGCTCATTTTGAGCGGCAGCTACAACGTGAAATTCACCATGGACCTGGCTTGCAAAGACCTGGGGCTGGTCAATTCGATTGCAGAAAAGTTGGGCGTGCCTTTGGAGTTGGGCAGCATGACACAGCAAATCTTCCGACGTGCTCAGGGCCTCTACGGTGGCCAAGCCCAGTCACCCGAAGTCGTGCGCATGTTGGAAAATGCCTGCGGTCTGGAACTGCGCGCCGACGGCTACCCCACTGAACTCGTCGCTGAGTGAGGACGTATGAGCACACTGGCTAATACAAACCGCAGCCTGAGTGATTGGCAGGCCATGGCCGCAGGCCTGAACATTCAAACGGGTCTTTTCATCGATGGCCACTACCAATCGGCCAAACGTCAAGGCAGTTTTGCCAGCGTGAACCCTGCCACGGGCCAGACCCTGGCCATGATGGCGCTGGGTGAAGCCTGCGACGTGGATGCGGCCGTGGCCAACGCACAAGTGGCCTGGCGCGATGGGCGCTGGCACAAGCTGGCACCGCGCCAACGCATGGACGTGATGTTCAACTGGGCCAACTTGGTTGAACAGCATGGTGATGAATTGGCCTTGTTGGAATGCCTGGACATGGGCAAGCCGATCACGGACGTGCTCAACATCGACCTGCCAGATGTGCTGCGCACCATCCGCTTTTTCGCGGAATGCATCGACAAACTGGAAGGAGCTGTGACCCACACCGCCGCAAACGCCCTGCACACCATCGTGCATGAGCCTTTGGGTGTGGTGGGCGCCATCACGCCGTGGAACTACCCTTTGCTGTTGGCGGTCTGGAAGCTCGCGCCAATTTTGGCGGCCGGCAATTGCGTGGTGCTCAAACCCGCTGAACAAGCGCCTTTGTCGTGCACCCGCTTGGCGCAATTGTTTGTGCAGGCGGGCGGACCTGCCGGGGTGTTCAATGTGGTCAACGGGACCGGTCAGGAAGCAGGGCGTGCGCTGGCCTTGCACCATGATGTGGCCAAAATCACCTTCACCGGCTCCACCGCAGTGGGCAAGCTGTTGATGGGGTATTCAGGCCAGTCCAACATGAAACGGGTGGCCTTGGAGACGGGCGGAAAGAGCCCGCAAATTTTCATGCCCGATTTGTATGATTTGGACGCCGCCGTGGACCGCGCTGTGGGGGGCATTTTTGACAATGCGGGCCAGGTGTGCAACGCGGGCTCGCGTTTGCTGGTGCACCGGTCTTTGCACGACCCATTTGTCGAGCGCTTCGTGGCCCGCACCCGCGAGTTGTACCAACCGGGCGATCCCCTGGACCCGGCTACCACCCTGGGGCCTTTGGCCAGCCATGTCCATCTGGGCAATGTGCAGCGGCGCATGGATCAAGCACTGGCCGATGGTGCCACGCAGGTCTTGCCTACACCCGCATCCTCTCCAGTATTCTCAGGTCCGGGCGCTTTTTGCGCGCCCGCCTTGTTTGTCGGCGCGCACAACCGCATGGCCATTGTTCAAGAAGAAGTGTTTGGGCCTGTGGCCACGGTGCAGGCATTTGACACCGAGCAAGAGGCGCTGATGTTGGCCAATGATTGCCAGTTTGGCTTGGCGGCTTCGGTGTGGACATCCAATTTGAACACCGCGCACCGCATGGTGTCCGCTTTGGAGGCTGGGGTGACCTGGGTGAACTGCTTTGGCGATGGAGACATGTCGCAGCCTTTTGGCGGCTACAAGCTCAGCGGCAACTCGCGCGACAAACACGCATCGAGCCTGACGTCTTATATGCAAATCAAATCCAGCTGGTTCAATTTGCAACGTTGAAGGGTTTGAGGCCGACCTGGGGGGCTAATGGGTGGTGACTGCCGAAAGCCATCTGCCCCCCCGGACACTTGATTCAATCCCAACCCCAAGCGTCAAAAGCATGCATCAGTGGCTATCGGATGCCAATTCTTCCCTCAACCAATCTCGAATCAGCCTGACAACGGCTTTGTGTTCTCCGTCTTTGGCCACATCGACAAACCAATACCCATGAGGGCCATCCATGTGCAACTCGTTGAACAGACGCAGTGCGCCGGATTTCAATTCGGGTCGAATCATGTGCTCGTCCACAATTGCCACACCGGCACCACTGAGGGCAGCATGGATGGCTTGATCCAGGGTGCTGAAGGTCAAACCCGGTTTGGGGTCGATGTGCGCCAAATTGTGTTGCTCAATCCATCGCTCCCAAACCGGCAGGCGTTCTGAACCATTGAGGATGTGCAGCAAGGTCTGCTGACCCAATGTCGGCGGCACATCCTGTCGCCACAAATTCGGGTGGCTGACCATGACGTGTCTTTCTGACATCAGGGGCTCGCCCTCCCCTGCAGACCAAGGGGCCGTATCAAACACCACCAGACAATCGATCGACTCACTTTCGCGCAGCGATTGCACCCAGTTGGTCGTGATGTGCAGGTCCACAAAAGGGTAGATGCTGCAAAACTTGGACAATCTGGGCGCAAGCCAGCGCGTCGCAAAAGTGGGGGGGATGTTGATGGAAATTCGCTGGCGTCGCTGATCTTGGGTGATGTGCTCGATCAGTTGCTCAAGCCCGCCAAACGTGGCGTGCAAGCCTTCTGCCAAAATTTTTCCAGTTTCCGTCAGTTTGATGCCTTGGTGCACGCGAAAAAACAAGGGGCGACCCAAAGCATCTTCAAGCAGCTTGACCTGGCGGCTCACTGCGCCTTGTGTGACGTGCAAAACCGCACCTGCTTTGGTCAAACTGCCTTGCTGGGCGGCCACATGAAAGGCGCGCAAAGCATTCAAGGGTGGCAGTCTTTTCATATAGCCAGAAATACCCAAATCAGGACAAATCCAGCATCAGCTGAATGTTTTGCACCGCCGCCCCGCTGGCACCTTTGCCCAGGTTGTCCAAGCGCGCGATCACCACGGCGTGGCGAGCGTCTTCGTTGGCAAACACCCGAATTTCCAGCTTGTTGGTGTCGTTCAGGGCCAAGGCGTCCAGTTTGGCATCGGCCATGGCAGGCAACACGCTGACCCAATCGCCTGCTGTCCGACTGGCGGTGTAGTGCGCCAGCAAGGCTTCGTGCAGGTCTGCCCCTGTGGTTTTGCCGGGCAAAGCGTCCAGATGCAGTGGCAACTGCACCAACATGCCTTGGCGGAAGTTGCCCACGGCAGGCACAAACAAGGGGCGGCAAGTCAAGCCGGTGTAGCGCATGATTTCGGGAATGTGTTTGTGTTTGAGACCCAAGGCATAGGCCTCATGCAAAGGGGCACGGCCCGCCTCGAAGTCTTCGATCATGGTGCGGCCACCACCAGAGTAACCACTGACTGAAGGCAAACACACCGCAAAGTCTGGGGGCACCAGGCCTGCATCGACCAAAGGCCGCAGAATGGCAATCGCGCCTGTGGCATAGCAGCCAGGGTTCGACACGCGTTGGGCCAGGCGCACTGCACCGGCCTGTTGAGTTGACAGTTCGGGAAATCCGTAGACCCAGTCCGGGTGGCAGCGGTAGGCCGTGGAGGCATCCACAATTTTGGGTTGGCGTCCTGGCAAAGCATCGATCATAGCGACCGACTCCATCGATGCATCGTCGTGCAAACACAGCACCACCAGGTCGGCGGCGGCCATCAGCTCACGCTTGGCATCGGGGTCTTTGCGGCGGGCGGGGTCAATGCTCAGCACGTCGATGTGCGGCATCTGGGCCAGTCGCTCGCGGATTTGCAAACCAGTGGTGCCGGCTTCGCCATCGATGAATATTTTGGCCATGGATCTTGCTTTCTCAAAAATTCAAACGCTCAACGTCATGTCACTCTAAGACGCGAGGCTCAGGATTTGTGCATTGCAGCATGATACAGTCGCATGCTGCAGTGTCCAGCGCCTGCTGGCGGAGCTACCCCTATCCAGGGCACCCCGGCGGACCGGTCGAATTTACACCCCTCTGAGAGAAGACCTCATGAAGATTCACGAGTACCAAGGCAAGGAAATCTTGCGTCAATTCGGTGTGCCCGTTCCACGCGGCATCCCGGC
>CAITSG010000023.1 GCA_903894995.1 uncultured Burkholderiales bacterium | reverse complement strand
GCGCCGCCCTCAGGCCCGCGAAAACATCTCCGCCTTGATGGCCCGCTGGCGCACAGCGGGCAAGGTAGCGGTGGTGCGCATCAACGACCTCGCCACAGATGGCCTGGTGGATCTGCAAGCCGCCATGCCCGGTCGTCCCCAAGTTGTCGCCTACCCGATGGCTGCAAGCGCTGCGCAGATGAGGGCCTTGGACGAGGCCATCACCGGCCTGGAAAACACCCTGGGCATCGCGCTGGGATCAACAGAAATACTGCCGGTTTGTGAAACAGCGCTGGGCGTGGTGGACGTGCGCAGCATCGTCGCCGGGAGCACCAGAATCCGCAGCGCATTGCTGGGGGCCGAAGACCTCGCATCCGACCTGTGTGCCGAGCGCCAAGCCGATGCCAATGAACTGGACTACGCGAGGCGGCGCTTCATCCTGGAGTGCCGCGCGGCAAAAATAGAGCCCATCGATGCCCCCTACACCTTCAGCGATGCCGAAGGTGCCTTCAAAGAGGCGCACTACAGCAGGCGCTTGGGCTACCGCAGCAAATCCCTGGTGCGCCCAGACCACGCCCAGTGCATCAATGCCGCTTTGACGCCCAGCGACGAGGATGTGCGCCGCGCCAGCGCCATGGTCACTGCTTTTGAGGCCGCACGCGCACGGGGTGAGGACCGCACGCTGGTCGATGGGCTTTGGGTGGAAGTCCCCACCTACCGAAATGCCTTGCGCACTTTGGAGCGGGCCAGGCGACTGGCCGCTTGATACCCACTTAGCCACCCAGCGTGGCTTATTCTTAAAGCTTTTTTTTCGAAAAATCCAAACGGTCATCAAAATGAAAACACCCCAAAATTCCAGCCCCGTTGTTGTTGTGACCGGCGGCGCTCGCGGTATTGGCTTGGAAATTTGCAACACCTTCCTCAAGCGCGGCTACCGGGTGGCGGCACTGGACATAGACAAATTAACGCTGGCCAAAACCCAAGCCCATTTCAACAGCCCCGATTTCCTGGCGATTCACTGTGACGTGTCCAAGCCCGTGCAGGTGACGCGGTCCATCGATCGCATCGAGAAAAAATTCGGCCGCATTGACTCACTGATCAACAACGCGGGCGTCGCCATTTTCAAACCGATACTGGAAGTGAATCGCCCCGGGTTTTGAGGAGGCTCCACACTTTGAGATGATGGAGCCATGAGCAAAAAATCAAACCGTTTTTCACCCGAGGTGCGCGAACGTGCTGTTCGCATGGTGCTCGAACACCGAGGGGAGTACCCCTCTCTTTGGGCCACCATTGAGTCCATTGCCCCCAAGATCGGCTGCGTGCCGCAAACCCTCAACGACTGGGTTCGACAGCACGAAGTTGACGAAGGCATTCGCGATGGCGTCAGCTCTGACGAGCGAGCCCGCATCAAAGATCTGGAGCGTGAAGTCAAAGAACTGCGCAAAGCCAACGAAATCCTCAAGCTGGCGAGCGCTTTTTTTGCCCAGGCGGAGCTCGACCGCCGACTCAAGTCCTAAGGGATTTTGTTGATCAAAACCGCCAGGCCTATGGGGTCGAGCCGATTTGCAAAGTGCTGCAAATTGCCCCGTCTGGCTACAGGTGCCATGCCGCCCGCAAACGCAAGCCAGAACTGCTTTGTGCCCGAGCCAAACGTGATGAAGCCCTGATGCCGCAAATCCAAGCCGTCTGGCAGGCCAATATGCAGGTCTACGGCGCTGACAAGGTCTGGCACCAGATGAACAGAGAAGGTACGCAGGTAGCCCGCTGCACGGTCGAGCGGCTCATGAAGCGCATGGGGTTGCACGGTGTGCGCAGGGGCAAAGTCGTGCGCACCACGGTCCCGGACAAAGCAGCGCTGTGCCCGCTGGACCGGGTCAATCGCCAGTTCAAAGCAGACCGACCAAACCAACTGTGGGTGTCTGACTTCACCTATGTCAGCACCTGGCGGGGCTGGCAATACTTGGCCTTTGTGATCGATGTGTTTGCTAGGCGCATCGTGGGCTGGCGGGTGAGCAGTTCGATGCGTACTGACTTTGTGTTGGATGCCCTGGAGCAAGCCTTGTTTGACAGGCAACCTGAACGCTCAGATGCATTGATACATCACTCGGACAGGGGGTCTCAATATGTTTCCATTCTCTACACCGAACGCCTGGCCCAAGCTGGGATAGAACCCTCGGTGGGCAGCCGTGGCGACAGCTACGACAACGCCCTGGCCGAGACGATCAATGGGCTGTACAAGGCCGAATTGATCCATCGCCGTGCGCCCTGGAAAACCAAGGAGGCACTGGAACTGGCAACCCTGGAATGGGTGGCTTGGTTCAACCACCACCGACTGCTCAGCTCGATTGGGTATATTCCACCGGCTGAAGCTGAGGTGAACTACTACCGGCAGCTAGCCGGGAAGAACGAGACCGAGGTCTCAACTTAAACCAACCAGCCTCCGCGAAACCCGGGGCGATTCAGTCGGCCAGGTGCTGCGTGGGAGTGACTGGCGGGGGGATGTCTTTGGGGTAGGGGTGGAGTTCGGCATAGATAGTCATGACCTGGCGGTCAATGAGCGTATAGGCTTGTTGGCACAGGGGCAGGCTCCAGGCTTCGGCCAGCATGGTGCGTTCCAGCGTTTTTTTGTTGTTTTGCAGGGCGTCTATGGCAACCTTGCAGTACAACAACATGTCGTCGTCCAACGTGTAGTCGTCAGGGGTCATGGTTTTCGGGATCAATTGAACTGAAGCAGCCCTTTTTTGAAGATCATGCCGTTCTAAAGGCTCTTGCTGCGAGCCCGTGGGGCTGTTCATTTACACAGGAAGAAACCACCATTCTCTGGGGCACTGTTCACCTGAACAGCCCCGCAAGCTCTCGCCTTGAGCCCGCCCCCCCGCACCATCATGGCCCTGACCAACCCTAGGAGCCTGTGATGACCCAACCGACGATTGTTTTTTCTCCGCCACAAGCGGGTGTGCCTGCAGCCGGCGGTGCGCTGGAGGTGCTGGTGCGGGTGCAGGCTCCTGACCGGCCTGCGAATCTGGCGGCAGCGCATTTGCCCAAACGCCTGGCCTTGGTGGTGGACCGCTCGGGCAGCATGAACGGTCAACCGCTGCAAGAAGCTTTGCGCTGCGTGACGCACATTGCCAGCCACCTGACGCCGCAAGACGCTTTGGCGCTGGTGGTGTACGACGACAAGGTGGACACCCTGATGCCTTTGCAGCCCATGCGTTCGGCCGATGTGTTGGCCAAGGCAGTGGCTGGGGTGGAAGCAGGCGGTATGACCGACCTGCATGGCGGCTGGCTGGCCGGTGCACAGCAGCTGGAGGGTGGCACAGAAAAGACGGTGTCGCGGGTGATTTTGTTGTCAGATGGGCAAGCCAACCATGGCGAAACCGATTTGTCGGCCATCGAGACGCAGTGCCGAGAGTGGCTTGGTCGGGGCGTGAGCACGACCACGGTGGGTTTGGGGCGGGGCTTCAATGAAGATTTGATGATCGGCATGGCCCGCGCAGGCGGCGGACAAAACTATTACGGCGAGACAGCCGTCGACCTGTACGACAGTTTTGACGAAGAGCTGGCTTTGTTGCAGGCCATGTACCTGCGGCAAGTCGGACTCAAGCTGTTGCCTGCCGCTGGCGTGATTGTGGAGATGATCAGCCCTGTACAGCAGCAAACCGATGGCAGTTGGCGCATGACCGACCTGGCATGGGGCGCCGAGGCTTGGGTGGCGGTGCGCCTGCACCTGAGCCCCAGCACGGCGGGCCAAGTGCGAGACTTGTTGGCCGCCAGCGTCAGCGGCACAGCCTTGGACGGCAAGGTGATGCAGACCCATGCGCCTGTGCTGCAATTGCCGGTGCTGGACGAACACGCTTTGCAGGCCCTGCCCCGCAACGAGACGGCTTACACCCGGCTGGAAGAGCTGGCCTTTGCCAAAGCGTCTGAGCACTTGCGCCAATTGGCCAAAGACGGCGACCGCCAAGCCACACAGCAGGCATTGGACGTGCTGGAAAAGTGTTTCGGTCATCACCCTTGGCTCAACGCCAAGATTGAAAAATTGCGCCAACTGGCCGATCAAGACAGCGAAATGATGGCCAAGGAGGTGCGCTATTCAATGATGCGCATGTCACGGCGCTTGGTCTCCAAAGAAGAGATGGCCTACGAAGGCGATGAGACCCACGTCAGCGAGTCGGTCATGCCTTCGTTCTTGCGCAAGAAAGTGAGCGAGGGCAAGGGGAAGAAACAGGACTGAGTGCGTCAAGCTCTGGGCTAAGAGTTCAACATCCAGCCGCGCTGGGTGTTGGAAGCAAGGAGTGTTCAGATATTTAGCCGATAAAACCGGGCAGCATTTCCCACAAAAAAATCATGCTGCTGCTTTTCCGTAAATTCTGAAACCATGCTGGCAACGGAATTTAACAAAGTTGAGAAATCAACCCTTAGCCCAGCAACAGGAAAGTTGGATGCAAACATGCACCGCTCAATGCCAAAAATGCCAATGGCACGCAACACAATTTCTTTGTTGGAGGCATAGTCCCAAACTTGGTCTTTCAAACCGAATTCAGAAACTTTGAGGTGCACATGATGGTGTTTGGCCAGGGCCTCCATGGCTTGGCTCCAGGCAAAAATACCTTCTGCACTTCGATCCCAAGGAAAACCAGTATGGTTCAAAACGATGGGGGTGTTGGGAAATTGCCGCGCCACTTCGGCCGCTTCATACAGGTGCCAATACGGCACCCTCAAGTCCCAGCTCAAGCCATATTGCTCCAAGCGCGCATAGCCTTCTAACCATCTGTTGTCTTGCATGCCGCCAGGCAAGTTTTTTGTCAAAAGATCAGGCCTTAAAGTGGTCTTGGGTTTTGACCTGATGCCCTTGACCAAGGGAAAAGCAGCCTGCTTTGAAAGGACTTCAGCCGCATTGTCAGTGTCAAACCATGCATGCGCCACTATGGCTGTTGGCAAACCCGTTTGTGCATGGATTTCGGTCAGCCACTGGGTCTCGCCTACTTGATCATCCCGGTTCCATTCAGCCTCGCAATGCACTGTGGCCAGCACCTCAAAGTCTTGGCTGTCTTGCAAATAGTCTTTGAATAAATAATTGCGCTTGATGCCATCGTAATTTCCCAAGAAGAAGTTGGGTTCTGGATGGTCTTTTAACCACGGGTAGTCGTTCTTTTCCAAATCCCAAAAATGATGATGCGCATCAATGAATTGCAGCTTTTTTTTCTCGGGATGTGCTTGCATCATGTCAGTGAGGAAAGAAGTGTTGATCTTGTGATTGACGAAGTTGATACAGAATGCTGTTTGAATCTATTTCAACATCACTGCAAGTGACAATTTTGCCTTTGGAAATAGGGCGTATCACTTTTGCACCGGCGCACAAATAATAAGGCAGCGGATTATTGGGCGACATTGGTTTGGCGTCCATGAGTTGATGGCCCAGCCCTGATATGACATGCCGCGCGCCAATTTCAAACAACTCACCCACTTCAATTTGACGCTGCGCAATGGCAATTAAATCGACAACGGGGCGAACATCTCGGCCACCGCAAGAGGTGCCCAGTTTGACCGCCGAGAGAATAGACATGGCCGCCTCAGCGCCTAGCAAATGCACCGGGTTGTGAATCAGGACGTATTTCCCGTTGGGGCAAGTTGGAATGCCCTTGGCAGCAAAAAGCTTTCCAGTTGCGACATCGGGTGCCTCGATCACCACAAAGACACCACCTGCAAAACTGAGCTCATCAGGACGACGCAGGCAGTTGAACATGTCCACCCGGCCTTGGCCACTGAGAATGCCACCCTCTTCCTTGGGCCTAAAAATACTGGGCAATTCGACGGTTCGGGCCAGTGGCGCATGCAGGCTTGCGCAATCGGGCAGCAAACCGGTGTGGTTGGCCACGATGCCCATTTCGCAAAGGTCTGGAACTGTGGTGAGTTCAAATGGAACGCTTGCACGACGTGCCAAAACCTCACCCCACGAATGTTGGTTGCCCGGAATAAAGTTTTGGCCTACTTCATTTGAAACCACTGTTTGGCCCCAGGCCTTCACCTCATTGCTTGCTGGCGTCCATACGAAATCTGATTCGCTGGATTTGCCTGCAGCCATCACCGGCAAACCCAACAACCGGGCCCACTCTATAAGACCAATGAGCAAACTCGGCTGATCACCATCGACTGGAGAAACCACCACGTTGCGCTGCTTGGCCAGTCTGGCCAACTCAGGTCCCACCACAATCTCAGCCTCCTTGGTGGCCATGACCACATGCTTGCCTGCCTTGATGCACGCCAGTGCAGTGGCCGCAGCACTTTCAGGATCGCCCGTGGCTTCGAGGACGGCCTGCAAGGGCAGTTGCGCAAGCCACTCGGCATGATGAAGAACAACACACAAGTTCTGAGAGATGGCGTATTTGGCTGACTCAAGGTCTTGAGCTACAAAAATTTGCGCTTTGTCTATGCCAGACTGAACGGCCACTTGGAAGGCTTTTTGGGGCTGTTGGTCGCAGATGGCAACCACCTTCACGCCCTTCATGCGATGAATCTGAGAAACAAAGGTGGCCCCAAATTCACCAGCACCGACAAGTCCCACGCCAGACTCAGTGGAGTTGATCGTGGAAAATTGATGAAAGATTGACTCAATGTTCATGCTTAATTCTTGCATACAAAATTTAAGTCTGTCAAACTGATCCAAACCATGAAGAAAATCAAAACCAACACCCCTACCCCACTTGACAGCCTTTCGGCTGAAACAAAAAACAGCGCCACGTTGCGCAAAGGGGACATGCATGCGAGCACCGTTCAGATCTTGCGCAACTTGATCGTTGCAGGGGCCATTGGACCAGGTGAAAAATTAAATGAGCGTGAATTGTGCGAGCGCCTCCATGTTTCCAGAACACCTGTGCGTGAAGCGATCAAAACTTTGGCGCAAGAAGGCTTGCTGGATATCAACCCCAATCGATCCCCCACCGTCACACGGCTGGATGCAGAAGAAACGGCCGCTTTGATCGATGTTGTCGCGGCCATTGAAGCACTTGCGGGCGAATTGGCTGCAGCCCGCATTACAGAGGCAGAAACAGCCGAATTGGGCATTCTTCATTACACAATGATGAAGCATCGTGCCCAAGATCAGCTGCCGGAATATTTCAAAGCCAACAAAGCTTTTCACCGCTTGATATTGGAATACTCTGGCAACCCTGTTTTGCTGTGGGTCTGGGATCTATTGGCACTGCGAATCGATCGCGCACGCTACGCCTCCAACTTGTGGCCTGAGCGCTGGGACAAAGCCATGGTTGAGCACGGCGCCATTCTGGAACGCATCAAACAGCATGACAGCCCGGGCGCGGCAAAGGCCATGAAGTCGCATGTTCAAAATGGGCTTTCCATTGTTGTGAAGTCCATTCGAGACCAATCCAAACCCGTCAAAAATAAAAAAACCGTCCCATCAAAGAGCACTTGACGATCAAAATCTTGTATGCAAGAATTATTTTAAAAGGAGACAAACATGACCAACTCGACGAAACAAACCTCTTCCATAAACAGACGCAGTGTTTTGCAAGCAGGAGCTGCCGCTTCCATGGGCTCTTTCTGGATACCGGCAAAAGCAGCCGTTGAACTAAGGCTCACCCACCCTGCCGACCCCTCGCACCCAGTGCACATCGAAGCCGAAAAAATGGTGAAACGCATCAGCGATCGCACCAATGGCGAAGTCAAAATTTCGATTTTCCCCAACAACGCACTGGGCTCACCCGTCGAAACCGCACAGCAAACAAGGCTTGGCGCCATCGACATGATTTTGATGAACCCCTCCAACATCGAGTCCATTTCAAAGCCTCTGGGTGTGATCAATATTCCCTACCAATTTGACAGCTACGAGCACGCACACAAAGCACTCGACGTCACTGGCCGAGCTTGGCTTGCCCAACAATTTTCGGCTGTGGGTTTCAGCTGGATTGCCAATTTTGAGTGGGGTTTCCGCGCACTGTCCAACAGCCGCAAAGCCATCCGTACCCCAGACGACATCAAAGGCCTGAAGTTGCGTGTGCCGCCCGAATTGGCCATCAAATCCGCGTTTGAAGCCTTGGGCGCCAATACCCAAACCATTGCCTTCCAAGAGGTCTACCTGGCGCTTGCCAACAAAACAGTCGATGGCCAGGACAATCCCATTGGCACCACGTTTGCGGCCAAGTTCTTTGAAGTGCAAAGCCATATTGCACTGACAAAACACATCTATACGTCCATCATGTTGGTTGCCAATCAGCGTGCTTGGCAAAACAAGCTCAATGAAGCCCAGCGCAAAGTTATTTCTGAAGAAGCCACTGTTGCAGGGCAAGCAGCACGCAAAGCAGTTCGCGAAAAAGAAGAAGAGCAAATTGCAACGATGCAAAAGGCTGGCATTGCCATTACCCGCCCCGATGTGGCGCCCTTCCGCGACAAAATGGCGCCTGCCTACGATATTTTGCGCAAAAGCATCGGCGATGAAAATTGGGCCAATTGGTCACGCGCAGTCGCAGCAGCCAGAACTTAATTGATGTAAGTTTTGCCATGCTTGTAGCGTACATACTTGTTGCGACCTGCATCACAATTCTTTTAGGATTTCCAATTGCAGGCGCATTAGGTTTGATCGCTGGCGTCATCATGATTGCCACAAGCGGCACCGACTTGCTGTTGATTTTTATTCAGCGGACCTTCGCAGCCACCACTTCATTTCCGCTGCTGGCCATTCCATTTTTCATATTGGCCGGCAACTTGATGAATGTGGGTGGCACCACCGAGCGCATTTTTGAAGTGGCCAAACTCTTGGTGGGACGCGTTAGAGGTGGTCTAGCTTATGTCAATGTCATTGGCAGCATGATTTTTGCGGGCATGTCTGGGTCAGCCGTTGCAGACGCAGCAGGGTTGGGCGTTATTGAAATTCGAGCCATGGTCAAGGAGGGGTACAAGGCCAAATTTGCGGCCACCATCTCTGCGGTATCGGCCACCATTGGACCCATCATTCCTCCCAGCATTCCATTTGTCATTTATGGCAGCTTGGCCAATGTTTCGGTGGGTGCTTTGTTTTTAGCTGGCATTGTTCCTGGCCTTTTGATGGGCATTGGGTTGATGATTGCCATTGGCCTGCAAGCCAAAAAATTGAATTTGCCAGTTTCTGAGGGTGTGAAATTTGGCAGTGAAGCATTGAACACTTTCTTGAAAGCAATTCCCGCACTGGCACTTCCTCCCGCCATTCTGGTTGCCATTTTTTCGGGTGTTGTCACGCCCACTGAAGCGGCTGTTTTGGCAACTGCATATGCCTTTGTGCTGGGTCAATTTGTTTATCGCGAACTCACTTGGCAAACTTTGATTGACACAGTGTGGGAGTCGGGCAGGCAAACAGCCCAAGTGCTTTTCATCATTGCCATGTCGGCCCCATTTGGATGGGTACTGATTCAGCAACAAGTGCCCAATCAAATTCTGAATGCTCTGATGACGCTGTCTGCAGATCCAATCATGATTTTGCTCATCATCAACCTGATTCTGCTTTTTTTAGGCATGTTTCTAGAAACAATTGCCATCATGATCATCACTTACCCGATACTCGCACCCGTCATCGTGGCCATCGGAATTGACCCCATCCATTTTGGTGTCCTCATGGTGGTCAACATGATGATCGGTTTGGTCACGCCACCTGTAGGACTTTGTTTGTTTGTGGTGTCGGGTATCGCGAAGGTGCCCATCGCTGACATTGTGGGAGAGCTTGCGCCTTATTTATTGGCCATGGTTGTGGTGTTGGGATTGGTCACGTATGTGCCTGCTTTCTCTATGTGGTTGCCACAACTGTTTGGTTTTGGCCTCATCAAATGACTTACCTGAATCAGCTTGATAAAACAATCGCCCATTTTTTGAAATGGACCGTCATTGCTTGTTTCTTTGGACTGTTTTTGCTATTGGTTTTTGGCATTGTTCAAAGAAGTTTTCCAGCCATCAGCGTCTCGGGTTATGACGAACTCATTGACCTTTTGTTCGTTTGGCTTACGTTTGCGGGAACGGCTGCGCTGTGGCGCGAGGGTTCACTGTACAGGGTGGGTGCATTCGACAAAATTTGGAGTCCGGCTCTCAGGCGCTTGATTTCAATCGCCATCCATCTAGCGATGCTTTTTTTGCTTTGGATCTTGGTGTATTACGGCGCAGATTTTGGCTTCAACTCAGGCGAAACCACACCCTATCTGCAAGCCAACAAAATTTACTGGTATGCGGCCATACCTTTGAATGCCTTGCTCATGAGCGTGTACAGCATCGCCGCAATTTTGCGAATTTTTCGAAATCCAGATTTCGTTGAGCATCAAGAAATCAGTACCTTAGGATAGGTGTCCACAACTATGAAAAGACTTGCCAATCAAGTAGCCATTGTGACTGGAGGTGCAGGGGGTATTGGTGCGGCCACCGCCAAACTTTTTTGTGAGCATGGTGCCAAGGTAGCACTGGTCGACTTGCCAGATTCTCCCTTGGAGGCTGTGTCAAATTCTGTTCAGGAGGCCATTCCAGGCGCTGAAGTGATTTGCGTCCCCGTCAATCTTGCCATCGAAGCTTCTGCTGCAAAAGTTGTCGCGCACGTTGTCTCGAAGTGGGGCCAGCTCGACATCTTGGTCAACAACGCCGGCATGCGCTCATATGAACCACTGGCCGACTCAACGGCTGATGTTTGGAATCAAATCCTTGCGGTCAATTTGCTCAGTTATGTGTACATGGCCAGGGAGGCATTGCCCAGTTTGAGAAAAAGTCAAGCTGGCAGCATTGTGAATGTGTCTTCAACACATGCATTCCATCCCAGGGTTGGCATGGGCCAATACGATGTCACCAAGGCTGGCATTGTTTCATTGACCAAAACTTTGGCCTATGAAGAAGCGCAGCATCAAGTTCGTGTGAATGCCATTTGTCCTGGCGCCACACTCACGCCCTTTCACATCAAGCGTGCCGCAGAGGCGCGAAAGTCAGGCATTGAAATAGACCACCAGCGCTACGAACAAAATTTACTCAAGCGTTGGGCAGACCCTGCCGAAATTGCATACCCCATACTTTGGTTGGCATCATCAGAAGCTTCATTCATCACCGGCAGCTGCCTCATGGCGGATGCTGGCACGGTAGGTTAAAAAGTACTCACCGTCCTTTAAATCTTCCGGAATGGCCGTGGGCTCCACCGGGTGACCGCCCGCCGATTGCTCGACGATTGCTCGCCGCCAGCGTTGCACATCACGATGTCTGGTGCACGCACCTCACACCAATGCAGTCCACACGGGTTGAGCAAAAATCAATCGTCCCGGCCCGGTACAGCCACGCTGAAGTGCTTGCACACGCCCTCGCTCAGTCCATCAGTGGCGGCAGTACGCAAGGCCAGCGCCAGATCTGCGCACAACGGCAACAGGCCTTCAAAGGTTTGATCGGACCTGTTCAGCTGTCTTGCTCACCCCACCATCGCCCACATCTCCAGCGGCGACACCCCAATCGCCCCCCTGCCCTGCGCCTGCGCCAGCAGCTCACGGTCTTCGGTAACGACCAGACGGGTGGTTTGGGTGCCCCGATAAACCTCGGATTGCAGGCTTTCCAAAATGCGGCCGTCAGCCCGGTCGCTGCCCTGCCCGCCAGAAAACCACACCCGCAGGTTGTCGGTTTCGCTCCAGTGTTGGTCGTCGGGGCCGTCGAACCAAATGTCGGCTTGCAGCAGCGGGTGCAGAGCGGTCAGGGTTTTGACGCGCTCTATCAGCAAGGCGCGGGCCTGGGCGTTGGGGCCTTGGCCCGGCTTGAAATAGTTGGCTCCAATGAGGGGCTTGAGTTTGGGCAAGAGGTTATGCCCGTCGATCATCAAGCGGCAGGGCCGGGCGTGCAGCAGGCAGTCGGCCAAGTGCTGTGTGGGCGTGACGGGTGGTGGAATGTCTTTGGGGTCGGGGTGGTGTTCGGCATAGATGGCCATGGCCTGGCGGTCAATAAGTGCATAGGCTTGTTGGCACAGGTGCAAGCCCCAGGCTTCGGCCAGCATGGTGCGTTCCAGCGCTTTTTTATGGTTTTGCAGGGCGTCGATGTCGTGAAGGGTATGCAGGGTCTGCGCCAATGCCAGCAGTTGGGGGGCTTGAGGTTGCAGGCTGGTTTGGTTCAGGCGGGCTTGGGTGGTGTCGATGTGGGTGGCCAGCGCCCGGATTTCGTCGGTCAACTGCGGCAAGGGGCGAAGGGCTTCTTGTTGCGCGGTTTGAAGCGCGGCCAGCAGGCTGCGGGCTTGGGCCAGTTCTTCGGCCACTTGGGCGCGGGTGCCGTAACGCTGGTCCTGTTGGGCCTGACGCGCCAGCACTTGCCGTGCGCGATCCAGCGCGTGATAGCTGGCGGGCAGGCTTGGGGCCAGGCTTTCGCTGGGGGCCAGCCAGGGGGCCAGGCGGTGCTGCAGTCCGTCTGCGATGCCTTGCGCGATGCTGTTGCGCCATTGGCTTTGCAGGGCACCCAGCTCGCTGCTCAAGCCGTTGGCGCGGTTGGTTTGGCCCGCCAGGTCGGTGACAAGTTTGGTGTTCAGGGTTTGCAGCTTGTCGCGTTCGGCGGCCAGAGCGTTGCGCTCTTTTTGAAGTTGGCGGTAGGGCGTGCTGGCCAGGATGTCGCGCTCTTGCTGCTCTTTGCTGAGGGCGGGCGCGGTGTGGGGCGTCGGTGCGCGCGGGGGGCGGGGTGCGGGCGCTTGGTAGGGCTCGTCTTGCAGCACCGGGCGCAGGGTGTCGAGCAGCGGTTTAAAGCGTTCTTTGAAGCTGTCTTTCTCTTGAGGCTTGGCTTTGGCTGCTTCTTTGATGGGCTTGACCAGTTCTTCGTGGGCCATTTTGCGCACGTTGTCTCGGCTGTCCAGCAGCATGGCCGTGAGGATGGGCAAACGGCCAAAGTGTTGCACCAGCGCGGGCAAGCCTTGCTGCAGGGCTTTGTCGCTGAGCACTTCCAGCAGCGGCTCCGACAAGGTGGCGGAGCGCAAGATGTCCAGAATGGGCGGCGGCGGTGTTTTGAGTTGCAGCTTGGCCTGCACGCGTTGGCGCAGCATTTCCACATTGGGTTTGTCTTGCTTGAGGCCTTTGAGCAAGTCCGGCATGAGGCGAGCACCCGAAATCAAAAGGGTGTCGGGCATGGCGTCGATGGCGGCTTTGCAAAACGCCTGCATCTCGTCGTCCAGCGGATGGTCGTCAAGGGTCATGGAGGTATGGGGTCGGTCCGGGGTGCGGGCATTGTGGCGGCAAAAGCAGCATGATGCCTTGCCCTTGGCTCTCGGGGTGATCCTGAGGGCTGTGCAGATGCACAGTCCTGAGCCCTGGCGCTGCTGGCACGCCCCAAGACGAGATGGCCCATCAGCGCTTGGAGGGGTTGGCCTTGGCCAAGGCGGCAAGCAGTGGCGCCAAGTGGCCAAAGACGGTGACCATGCCGCCGCTCAGCATATTTTGGCCGCCAAGCCCGAGGGGGGCTTAGTCAGACGATGAGCCAGCTGCGAACCAATCCATCATGCCAACCTTCTTGCCCAAGAAAGTGAGCAAGAGCAAGGACAAGACGCGAGGGTAACGGCCCTGCACTGGCGTCATGCCCAGCGGTGGGAACTCAATGTCAGGCCCGGCCAGTTATTTGAGCACCAGAGCCGACCGACAACATTTCAAGCCGGTTCAAAGCGCCCAAGGCTTGAACGGCTTTGCGTGTCGCACTGGGCACATTGCCACCGCTGGTCCGCAAATAATGGAGCGCCATGGCCAAGGCGTTTTCGGCCTCTTGATGCATGGCCAAAGTGAAATGATCTTGCGGCACACCGCCCGCTGTGGAGCCAATGGCTTGCGGTGTGAAATGGGCTGCTGAGGTCATGGCTTTGTGCTCCAGTTGGAAGATGTTGGTTCGCATGGTCAGAATTTATCAGCCTCAAAGTTATTTTTGTTACTTTAGTGACTATTAATTGCAACAAATTGATACCAGTAAACACCCTCTCCAAGCGTCCTAGCAGCCACCCCAAGGCGTGCACAAAAGCCCGTCTGTCACGCCATGCCCATGGCCACGGCGTGACAGATTCAGTCTTCGGTATCTGGCGGCAAGCCATCGCCCACCATTGCGGGGGCAACCGGTTCAGACACCACTGCGCGCAAGGTTTCACGCAGCATTTTCTTTTCAGGCAGGCTCAAGGCCCGTGCCAAACGGTGGCGCATGCGCAGCAACAATTGGCGGTCGACCTCCTGCGGAATGCCACGGCTGACCATCAAGGCTTCTTTCAAATCTTCGCGCAGGTCTTCGGGTTCGTCGGCCCACCACGCGGTAATGACTTCGTGCATGGATTTGCGCAGTTCCTCCACATCTTCCAGAGCCAGACCCATGCCAGCAGGCATCTTGCCTTGCAGCATCTCGGCCAGCGCCTGCGAGTTGACCACCACGCGGCGGTCGGCCTGGGCCAACAACCTGGCCCAACCCGGATCGGTACGCACCATTTGGGGCATGTTCCGGGCAGACTCGTCGGCCAGCAAATGCACGCTCACGCCGCTCAGCTGGGCTTCATCAATGGTGGCCAAAAAGCGTTCGTCGTCACTGGCCACCAGCACATGGTCACAGGCATGGTGCTCGGCCAGTTGTTTGAGGTCGTGACCCAAAGACCGAAGCAAGGAAGCGCCGCCATCGGCGTCGTGGGCTTGCACCAAGCGAACGATTTGGTCATCAATCACCAGCCCATCGGAGCGGTCGCTGTACCAATAGATGCGTTTCAAATCAACCTCCAGGGCCGAATGCGAAAGCGCCTGAGACAACAAACTGAGCAGCCCTTGGCGGTTGACCGTCTCACCTGTAGAGCCCATGGCACCTTGTTGAGCCATCCAGATCAAAAAGCGCCCATCAATCAGCGCCATACAAGTACCGCTGCGGTGTTCGCCAAAGCGGCGCTCAGGACGGGAATCGTGGGAAAAATAATCGCGTTTCATGGCATTGACCTACTTGAATAACAAAAAATAAAGCCGCTAAAGAATGCGGCTGGTACATTCTAAAGCTTTAGCTCCAACGCCATGGACCGATGACCTTAGCGGGTGGCATGCCTCACATCTGTGCGCGGGTGTGCCACGAGTGCATGCCAACTTGTTGGGCTCGGCCATCAATTACCCCTGTGTCTAAACCTCTGAACTTTGACCCCCGCGATGTCCCTGTCTGGCGAGTGGACCACGATATGCCTGCAGTACCGCCTGGCCAATTGCATCCCGATGCCTTGAGGGTGCGATTTGGTCAAGACCTGGCCTGGCGGCCCGAAGTGGAGCGTGAACCGTCTTTTTCCACCCGAACACCCGCCAAAGCGGCAGTGCTCATTCCGATCGTGATGCGCGGCCTTGCTGCCGCAGAGCCCACCATCTTGCTGACTCGCCGCGCCGCACACATGTCCACACACTCGGGGCAAATTGCCTTTCCCGGTGGCAAAGTGGACCCGGAGGATGACAATATGCAAGCGACTGCGCTGCGAGAAGCCCAGGAAGAAGTTGGATTGCATCCTCGCCATGTTCAAGTTTTGGGTGAATTGCCCTTGTATGTCACAGGGACCGCGTTTTGGGTGACGCCTGTGGTGGCCTTGATCACACCGGATTTTGACCTGACGCCCAATCCGGATGAGGTCGACGATGTGTTTGAGGTCCCTTTGTCTTTTTTGATGAACCCAGCGCACCACAGACGCCACAACGTGGACTGGCAAGGCACCCAGAGACAATGGTTTTCCATGCCTTACAACGAGCACAAACAATCGCCCAGTGGTGAAGTGCAAATTCACGAACGGTACATTTGGGGCGCAACAGCCGCCATGTTGCGTAATTTCTACCGTTTTTTGGCAGCCAACCCGAACGCGTGAGGACACGATGAGTTTTTTTGCCATTTTGCTGGCCTTGGTGCTGGAACAAGCACGTCCTTTGAAGTCCCACAACCCGGTGTTCACCTCGGTGGCGCGATGGGCCGCCTGGGTTGCACGCACCTTTGATGCGGGCACACGACACCAAGCCTGGATCACCTGGGGGATCGCGGTCATTGGACCTGCTTTGTTGAGCATGCTGGTTCATTGGGGGCTTGAATTCGGCCTGGGTTGGCTGTTTGCCGTCTTCTGGAACGTGGCTTTGCTTTATCTCACCTTGGGTTTTCGGCAATTCAGCCACCACTTCACGGGCATTCGCGAAGCCCTTGAAAACAGCGAAGAAAACAAGGCCCGTGAACTGCTGGCCGAATGGCAGCAAGTCCAAGTGGGTCAAATTCCGCGCAGCGAAATTGTGCGACACGTCATCGAATACTCCATGATCGCCGCACATCGGCATGTGTTTGGCGTGTTCTTTTGGTACGTCGTGTTGTCCATCATTGGCTTGGGACCGGTCGGTGCAGTGGTTTACCGTTTGACCGAGTTTGTGCAACGCAAATGGCCAACATCGTCCAACCCCAACACCCTGTCCAGCAACGTTTTGTGCGCTGTGGCCGCTCGTGCATGGGTGGCCATGGATTGGTTGCCCTCGCGCATGACCGCGCTGGGCTTTGCCATTGTGGGCAGTTTTGAAGAGGCCATGGATGGATGGCGAAACCACGCGCAAAACTTCCCCGAAGACAACGATGGTGTGATTTTGGCGGCCACTGCGGGGGCCATCAACATCCGACTCGGGGGCGCATCGCTTCAGTCGAGCGATGACGGTGACGCCACCGCTTCGGACAGCAGCAGCACACCCGGTCGGTCACCCGAGATCGCCCACTTTGCCCAAGTGGTAGGCTTGGTTTGGCGCACGGTGATCATGTGGTTGGTCCTGGTGGCCTTGCTGACCATGGCCAATTTGGTGGGCTGAACACAACGCAGGTGCGTCGCAGCGCCTTGCCTCTCACCAACGCTGCTGGCTCAATTCTTCAAACAACTGGGCGTAAATGCGGTGACGCCGCACGCTGATGGTGCCGGGATGTTGCTCGGTTTCAACTTGCGCCAACACCGCGCAACCAGGCTCGTGCAAATGCGTGCAGTTGTAAAACTTGCAGCCCCCCAAATGCTTTCGCAAATCGGGCATGCAATCGGGCAGGCGGGTGGGCTCGATGTGGTGTAAGCCAAATTCCTGAAAGCCGGGTGAATCGATCAAGGCGGTGCGTGCAGCGCCAGTTTCAGCACCCTTTTGAGCAAGTCCGTCGAGTGCGGGCACCCAGTACCAACGTGTGCTGGTCGTGGTGTGCTTGCCCGAGTTGAGCGCCAGCGAAATTTCACCGGTTTCCACCTGCGCATCGGGCACCAAGCGGTTGATCAGTGTGCTTTTGCCGCTGCCCGACGGCCCCAACACCAAGGTGGTCAGGCCTTGGATCTGGGCACACAAAGCGGTCACACCGTCATCGGCCACCAGGCTGCGCGGGCTCAGGCTGATGGGCATGACGCTGTAGCCCATGGCACGGTAAGGGGCCAAACGCTCCCAAGCTTGGGCAAAGGGCTGCGCCAGATCGCTCTTGTTGAGCGCGATGATGGGCGTGATGCGCTCAGCCTCGGCCGCCACCAAGGCGCGAGACAGTTGGCTTTCTGAATATTCTGGGTCAGCGGCGATCAAAATCAGCACGCGGTCCAAATTGGCTGCGAACGATTTGGTGCGGATTTCGTCTTGCCTGTAAAACAGATTCCGGCGCTCCTGCAGCTTTTCGATGCTGCCCTCGTCGCCAGCGATTTGCCACAGCACCTGGTCGCCCACCACCACCTGGTTTTTCTTGCCCCGGGGGTGACAAATCAGGCGTCGGCCTTCAGGGGTCTCCACCAAGCAATGCCGTCCGTAAGTCGCCACCACCAAGCCCGGCTCCAGATCCTTGACCAAGGGCAAGGCCGGGCGCGCTTTGGGTTTATTCATGCCGCTTCATGCCGGTATCAAGGCATCGGTCTGGGTCGCGGCCTCAAAGTCCAGTCGGCTCAAGCCGCGCACATCGTGCGTGTTCCAGCGCACCACACAACGTTTGTAGGTCAGCACCACTTCGGGGTGGTGCTTGAGCTTTTCAGACAACCAGCCCACGCTGTTGACGAAGAGCAAAGCGTGTGTGTGTTGCTCAAAAGTAAAGGTTTTTTCGATGGCAACCTTTTCACCATCGCCCGTCAGACCCCAGCCAACAAGCTGGCTCAGCGCCATGATCACCTCAGTGGGCTTGAGGGCGCGAACTTCTTGTGTGCTCATGCTGTTTTCATCCTCAACAAACGCTCGCTGGCCGGTGGGTGCGAGTAATAGAACTTCACATACCAAGGATCGGGCGTGAGTGTGGATGCGTTGTCTTGGTAAAGCTTGAGCAGGGCCGAAGACAAGTCCTTGCCCGGGGTTTGCGACACGGCATAGGCATCGGCCTCGAACTCT
>CAITSG010000022.1 GCA_903894995.1 uncultured Burkholderiales bacterium | reverse complement strand
GGCTCCTACAAAATGCAGGATTCCCCCTGTAGGAGCGACGCCCCCGTCGCGACAACCCAGGCAAACCACCCACAATCGCCCCCAGTCGAGGTTCCTACAAAATGCAGGGCATTCCCCCTGTAGGAGCGACGCCCCCGTCGCGATAACCCACGCAAACCACGACCATAAAAAAAAGCAGTGCACCGTGAGGCGCACTGCTTTGGCGGTTAGAACCGATGTGATTTTTTTAGACTGGAATCACTGCAGCAGTGAAATTGTAAAAGTTGAAGTCTACAAAATGAGCAACTTTATCCAGAGAAACACCATCACGGCCATTGTTGACGTACCAAATATCCGCATCAGCACCAGCACCCGTACCCGTACCCGTGACTGTGATCAAGTACGAAAGATCATGCTCTTCTGATTTCAGATAAGCAGCCAATGGATCTTCGTTCAGCTTTAAGCGGATTTTTCCAACGCCATCGGCGCCGTGGTCATCATCGTTTTTGTTGAATGAAATTTCATAGCCATTCAATTGGATAGTGCTTGATTCATTGAAATTAACGACGGTGTCAAAGTTCAAATCACCGTTGTCTTTCAAAACGAGAGCCGTACCCTCTATTTCATCAGCAAGGGTAATCAAGTCATTGCCCATGCCGCCATTGACGGTGCCATGGTTCGCATAAACGTTCAAAGTATCGTTGCCAAGGCCACCATCCAACATGCTGTCATCGCCGTAAGCATGCAAAACATCGTGACCAGCACCACCGTTCAATGAACTGTAGTAACCGTAAGCAGTCAATGTATCGTCACCGTCGTCCCCATGCAAATGGCTGTAGCTGTCATTTGCATACAAAGTATCGTGACCATCACCACCGTTCAATGAGCTTTTGCTACCGTTGGCCGTCAAAGTATCGTTGCCAGCGTCACCATTCAAGGTGTTTTCTTCGTTGTAAGCAAACAGAGTGTCGTTGCCAGCGCCGCCATTCAATGAGCTCTGGGTGCCATAAGCAATCAATGTGTCGTTGCCACCGTCGCCGTTCAAGGTGTTCTCGGTGTCATGAGCAACCAACAAATCTTGGTCAGCGCCACCATTCAATGTGTCATTGAAGCCGTAAGCAAATAACAAATCGTTGCCGTCACCGCCATTCAATGTGCTTGGGATCACTGAGCCAGGATAGCTCACCAGCAAATCTTGGCAGTGGCTGCCAGTTGCACCAGCTTGAATTCTGTAAACACCCGTTTCGTCCAATACTTTGTATTCAGTGCTCGAATTCAAAATATAACCCTTGAATTCAGCGCCTTCAGCAAATCTCACATATTCAATGCGGTAATTTGCGAGTGTTTCATCTTCAAGATCTGTTGGAATTCCAAATTGGTATTGCAGAGTCACCGATGAATCAGTCAGAGTAACTTCTGAAGAAGAATCCTTCAGCTCAACTGTTTTTGGACCGTGTGTGAAAGAAATCTTTAAATCGGTCAGATCATCACCTTCACCAGTCTTTGTGAAATCGATGTCTTCAAAATTCGTAACTCCAGCAATATTGATCAGGTCGGCACCTTTGATGGCACCGTCATTTTTTTCATTAAATGACTGGTTGGTACCTGCAAAAAAGTACTCATTGTTGTTTGTCCAAGCGAGATCTTCGACGTCAACTGTCGCATCTGTAAAAGTCGGCAAGATGCGCTCAATGTTCACCACAATGGCTTTTTCGCTGACGAATTCAGTATCAGTCACTACCACAGACAAAGGTGCTTCGACTTTGCAAAGATCAGCGGGTTCTTCAACATCAGACACGGTACGAATGATGTGACCGGTTGCACTGTCAATCTTGAAGCGACCATCTTCTGAAACCATGGACAGAAACCGACCGTTGACATTCAACACATCGGGCGTGTCTTTCGAAACCTCAAAGTAGAAAAACAAACGGTGGTCGTTGTTGTCACCGGTCACCCATGGCACATTGATGGTGTTTTCATTCACTGCCAGAGTGAGATTGGTCTGAGTGAGCGTCAGAGTGGGCGCAAAGTTTTGCTCAATCGTCACCACTGTCGCAGCACTGACCAACTCGCTGTCGGTCACAACCACTTTGAGATTTTGATCTGCCAACTGCGGAGCAAAGACACTCAAATCAGTTCGTTTGATTTGGCCGGTCGACATGTCAATGGTGAAACGGCCATCGCCTGAAACCAGGGACAAGCGGTTGCCGTTAACGACTTTGACATCATTTTGGCCAACCCGTTCACCCTCGTTCAACTGGAAGTAAAAGTACTTTTTGTGACCAGCATCAACATCAGTGGCTTTCCAATCGATCAAACTGGTTTTGCCATCCTCGGCGCCACTGACAAACAAAGTCAGCTTCAGATCTTCATTGGGAGCCAAAACACGCGCCAAATCCGGCACATGGTTTTTATCCACAACCACAGCCACAGATGCACTGACCAATTCAGTGTCAGTCACAACCACGTCAAGTGTTTGTTCGTTGAATTGAGGTGTGGTCAGCACAACGGTGTTGGCGGTCACCAAGCCGGTGATCTTGTTGATGCTGAAGCGGCCATCATTTGAAATCAATGAAAGGCGTTTGCCATCAATCACTTCAACATTCAGGTCGTTAGCCCTTTCACCCGCTTTGAGTTGAAAGTAAAAATAGGTGTTGTGCTTGTCTGAATCGGAAGCAGCCCAAGTGGGTGAATTGATGGTTCCATCTTTGTCACCTTCGATGACCAATTTCAGCTTGGCGTCTTCACCCACAACAGGGGTGCGTGACAACACAGGCACATGGTTTTTGTCAACAACCACGGCCACAGATGCACTGACCAATTCGGTGTCGGTCACAACCACGTCAAGGGTTTGCTCGTTGAATTGAGGTGTGGTCAGCACAACGGGGTTGGCGGTCACCAAGCCGGTGAGTTTGTTGATGCTGAAACGGCCATCATTTGAAATCAATGAAAGACGTTTGCCATCAATCACTTCAACATTCAGGTCGTTAGCCCTTTCACCCGCTTTGAGTTGAAAGTAAAAATAGGTGCTGTGCTTGTCTGCATCGGAAGCAGCCCAAGTGGGTGAATTGATGGTTCCATCTTTGTCACCTTCGATGACCAATTTGAGCATGGCGTCTTCACCCACAACAGGGGTGCGTGACAACACAGGCACATTGTTCTTTTCAATCACCACCGACACGGCAGTGCTCACCAAAGCGGTGTCGGTGATCACCACTTCAAGTTCTTGCTCGACAAGCTGTGGCGTGTCGATCAAGCGGGTGATCAAACCGGTGTCTTTGTTGATGCCGAAACGGCCGTTGCCGGAGATCAGGGACAAACGCTTGCCATCCAGGGTCAGCACATTGGCATCACTCAGTCGTTCACCGTCTTTCAGTTGAAAGTAAAACGAGGTGGTGTTGTTGTCAGGATCGGTGGCCTTCCAGTTGGGGTTGGTGGTGGTGTTTTCTTTGTCACCCACAATTTCAATCGTCAACCTGACCGCGTCAGTTTTGTTGATGTTGTGCACCAAAGTTGGGCGGCCGTTGACATCGCCACCGGATGGCACCAGCGCCACAGCAGGCAAAAACGCCAAAGGCGACACCAAAGGCAAAGCCGCAGCGGCACCTGCTGCACCCGCAGCACCTGCTGCACCCGCTGCACCACCTGCTGCGCCGCCCGCAGCACCACCTGCACCCCCTGCAACGGCTTCAGGCAACACGGCACCGGCTTGGGCCATGAGCCACTCGGGAGAGTCGATCACGGTGCCGTCGCTGTTGACGAATTCTTCTTCGCCGGGCTTGAGCATTTTGCGGCCCTTGCTCGTAGGCAAAGTCTTTTGAAAGTCAAGCAAGGCTTGCAAGTCGGCACCGGACAACTCCACAAAAGGTGTGGCGGTTTTGGCGGCAACAAGACGTGCGCCATTGGCGGTCTTGGCAGCTTGCACGGGCAAGGCGGCTGGGGTCAGGGGATTTGTCATGGTTTGGGTTTTATGGGTGAGTTGGATGGGTCAGCGGGAGGGCTGAAAAATTTCAGTTGGTGCGCACGCAGTAGTAACCGCCGCCTGCAAAGGCTTGGCCTTCCAGGTTTTCTGCCTTGGCGTGGTAGCCGCGCACTTCGTGCTTGTACTGTTCGGTGTTCAGGGTCTCACAGACCTTTTGGCCGTTGGCTTGCAATTCGGCGGGGACGGGGCCAAAAGCTCCGGGATTGTCCCAGGTGCGCAGGTCGTTTTTGATGATGATGCGGGGAGGCACATCGTCCTGTTTGTCACCGATGGCGGGTGCAGCACAGCCGGCAAGGAAGGCAAGCGGAAGGAAAATAGCAAGAATTTTTTTCATTTTATGTCTTTAAGTCGTTTGTAAATTGATAATTGTATCAAATACGATTGAATCAACAAAGGTTTTGATGGATGTATTGATTTCTTCGTTTTATCTCTCCCCCAGTGACTCATTGAGCGTTTTGATGACCGGCTTGAGCAGGTATTTCAAAACCGTGTTGCCCCCTGTTTTGATCTCAATCGTGGCCGTCATGCCCGGTTGCAGCTGCAGGTTTTCGTTGGGGCGGCGGTTAAAGCGCGGCGACTCGGTTTTGACCTGCACGCGGTAATAAGCTTGTTCGCCCTGTTTCACGTCTTCGTTCAGGGTGTCGGCACTGATGTAAGTCAGCTTGCCTTCCAAAGAGCCGTAAATCGTGTAGTCGTAAGCGTCGATCTTGATGACCACGTCTTGGTCGGGCTTCAAAAATGCCACATCCGAGGGCTTGACCTTGGCTTCGACAATCAGCGCGTCGTCCACCGGCACGATTTGCATCAACTCGTCGCCAGGACGCAACACGCCACCCCGGGTGGTCACGCGTACGTTTTTCACGGTGCCGTTGACCGGGGCACGCAACTCGGTGTTGTCAAGCAGGTTTTTGCGCTGAATCAAGGACTCTTTGGCACCGGCCAAGTCTTCCTCCATTTTGTTCAGCTCCGACTGGCTGTCTTGCTGGTATTTGTTGGTGCGGTTGGTGATCTGGCCTTCTTGCTCGGCCACCAGGCGTTCGAGGCGCAGCACTTCGGCCATGCTCACGTCACCGGTTTTGAGCAGAGGCTTGGTCATGTCCAGTTCGCGTTGGGCCAGCACTTTCATGCGTTCAATGGCGCGAATTTCAGACTCCAGGCTCTCTCGGCGCTTGCGCAGCAAGTCAGTCTGGTTTTGCCTGAACTCTGGGAACAGCAGGGTCTCGGGCTTAAAAATCGGCTCGCCCCCAAACACCTCTGAGCGCAAACGGGCCACGGTGGCGCTCAGACCTGCCACTTTGAATTCGGCTTCGCGGTAACTGGCCTCGGCTTTGGTTCGGTCAAAACGCACCAACAACTCGCCCCGGTCGACTTCGGCGCCTTCGCGCACCAGCAGTTTTTCGATCACGCCGCCATCAGGGGCCTGAATGATTTGGGTGCGGCTGCTGGGAATGATCTGGCCTTGGGCTCGGGTGATCTGGTCGATCTCGGCGTAGTAGGCCCAGGTCATAAACAGGCCCACCACCAGGATGCTGCCCCACACCCCCATGCGCAGCATGAAGGCAGATTCACCTTGCGGCTGGTTGTAAGAGAGAATTTTTCGTTGACGGCTCATATTCAGCTAGCTTGGTTGGCGGTGGCTTGGCCGGTTTGGCCTTGGGCGTTCACGGCGGCTTGTCGTTGCAGTTGGAGCTGGGCTTGTGTGTCACGCAGACGGCGCAAGATCTCGTCCCTTGGCCCGTCGGCCACCACCTTGCCCTTGTCCAAAATGATGATTCGGCTGAAGTAGCGCAGCATGGCCGGTTTGTGAGTGACCACTACCAAGGTCGTGTCGTTGGGTCGGGTGCCAAACACGCGCTCGGCCACTTGCTCTTCAAGCTGCGGGTCCATCGACGCGGTGGGTTCATCGAGCAGCATGATGCGTGGCTGGGCCAGCACCAGGCGGGTCAAGCCCACCAGTTGGCGCTGTCCGCCCGACAAGCCCCGGCCGCCTTCAGAAATCTCGATGCCCAAGCCCTTGGAGTGAGTGCCCAATAACTTGTCGAGCCCGGTGATGCGGGCCGCCTGCATGATTTGCTCGTCGGTGGGCGAGGGCAGACCCAGCGCCAGGTTCTCGCGCAAAGTGCCTTGGAACAGGCGC
>CAITSG010000021.1 GCA_903894995.1 uncultured Burkholderiales bacterium | reverse complement strand
CGTGCTGGACCGTTGCCCGCAGATGGGCGGACGAGCCCAGGTGTTTGAGCGGCAAGGTTTTCGCCACGATGCCGGGCCGACCGTGATCACCGCCCCATTTTTGTTCGACGAATTGTTTGAATTGTTCGGCGAGAAGTTTTCAGACCACGTCACCTTGGTGCCCATGAAACCTTGGTACCGGTTTGTTTTTCCAGATGGCGATCATTTTGACTACGGCGGTACATTGGAAGAAACCCTGGCCGAAATCGCACGCATCGAGCCCAAGGACTGTGACGGTTACCTGCGCCTGCTGCGCCAGTCCAAGCGGATTTACGACGTGGGTTTTACCCAACTCGCTGCGGTGCCTTTCCACCGCTTCATGACCATGCTCAGGCAAATTCCCAGCTTGCTCGGTCTGCGCACTTACGAAACCGTTTGGCAATTGGTTTCGCGACACCTGCGCAACCCAAAGCTGCGCCAAGCGTTTTCGATTCAGCCTTTGCTGGTCGGCGGCAATCCGTTTGACACCACCAGCATTTACGGCCTGATCCATTACCTGGAACGCGCCTATGGCGTGCACTTTGCGATGGGTGGCACGGGCGTCATCACCCGGGCCTTGGGTGACTTGATGACGCGCCAAGGCATTGACATCCAGCTTGGACAAACCGTGCAGTCGCTGACCATCCAAAAAGAGGGGGCGAAAGGCGTGGTGACAGGTGTTGTGATGGCCGATGGGCGCACACTGAGCGCCGATGTGGTGGTCTCCGATACAGACCCGGCGCACCTCTACGGCCACATGGTCAAACCGTCCGATCAGCATGTCGCCACGCTTTTGAAGCTGGAGGCCGCCGAATTTTCGATGGGCCTGTTTGTGCTGTACTTTGGCACCACCCGAACCTACCCCGATGTGGCACACCACACGATTTGGATGGGCGAGCGCTACCGCGAGTTGTTGGCCGACATCTTCGAGCACAAGACCTTGCCAGAAGATTTTTCGCTCTACCTGCACCGCCCCACAGCGACCGACCCGAGTTTTGCACCGCCCGGCTGTGACAGCTTTTACGTGTTGTGCCCCGTGCCCAATTTGCTGGGCCAACAAGATTGGGCCAGCAGTGGCCCCGCTTTGCGCCAGCGCATCATCGCGGCGCTCAGCCGGACCCTTTTGCCGGACTTGGACAAGACGATCACGGCAGATTTTTTCATGACGCCAAAAGATTTTGAACACGATTATTTGAGCCGACATGGTGCGGGTTTTTCGGTGTCGCCCTTGTTTCGGCAGTCGGCTTGGTTTCGGTTTCACAACCAAGCCGAGGGGATGAAGAATTTGTTCCTCGTCGGTGCAGGCACTCACCCCGGCGCTGGGGTACCCGGCGTTTTGTGCTCAGCCAAAGTCATGGATGCGCTGGTTCCGAATGCGATTGCAAGCGTGGTTTCAGCATGAGCGTACCAATCCCTGCCAGCGCAGACAGCGTGCTCGCAGCCAAGGGCAGCAGCTTCCATTGGGCCCGCCATGGTCTGAGTGCGGTGTACGCACAACGGGCCACGCGTTTGTACCGCCTGTGCCGCCACATCGATGATCTGGCCGATGAGAGTTCCTCCCCAGCTGAAGCCCAGCAAGCCTTGTTTGAGGTGGCGGCATCGATTCGTGGGGGCCAATCGGATGACCCCGTCCTCCAAGATGGCTTGGCTTTGATGCGCGAATGCGACATGGATGCGGCTGTTTTTTTGGATTTGATCGCCGGGGTTCAGTCCGACTTGCAGCCGGTGCGCATGCCGGATTTGGATGCACTGCTGCGCTATTGCTACCAAGTCGCGGGCACGGTGGGCTTGATGATGTGCAAGGTGCTGGACACCGATGCGCGCGCTGCTTTCCCCCATGCCATGGACTTAGGGATGGCCATGCAGCTGACCAACATTTGCCGCGACATTGCCGCAGACGCCAAACTTGATCGGCGCTACCTGCCAGCGACCCTGGTGGGCCACTTGTCGCCCGCGCAGTTGCTGCACCCAACAGCCACCGAGTCTTTGGCCGTTCGGTCCTGCGTGGCCCGCTTGCTCGATTGCGCGGACACCTATTACCAAAGCGGTGAGCTTGGTTTATCTTATTTGCCCTTGCGCGCCCGAGCGGGCATGCTGGTGGCCGCACGCATTTACCACGCGATTGGCACACAGCTCAGGGCGCAGGCTGATGGAATTAGGTCAACGCGGGTGGTCGTGACACCCTGGCGCAAAGCGGCGGTCACCGCGCAAACTTTGGGCACCCTACCTTTCAACCGCTTTTTTTGGCAAGCGCCGGCAGGGCACGACGCACGCTTGCACTGGGCTTTGTCGCGTTCACCCACATTCAGTGCGGTTTCTTTTTTGCGTTATGGCACATGATGTAGACCTGCTGATTTTGGGTGGCGGCTGCGCCGGTTTGAGCTTGGCGATGCAACTGGCCCAGCGCGGCCACCGTGCCCCATCGACCTTGATTTTGGAGCAGCGGGCTTGCTACTTGAATGACCGAACCTGGTGTTTTTGGGGCGATGACACCAGCCCTTTTGCAGAACAAGCAGCCCACCAATGGACCGCATTCCAAGTCGAGAACGCAGGCCAGACGCGACGACTGACTTGCACTGACACCCCCTACCGGATGCTGACAGCCGAAAATTTTTACCGCTCTGCACTGGCGGCGATGGCACCTTTGCCGCAGATGCACCTGCGCATGGCCAGCCCCGTTCCTACAGGGCCGCAGTACCGCAAGGGGCGCTGGCATGTGGAAACACCCGATGGCCCTTGTTCAGCGCGCAGCGTGGTCGACACCCGCGCGCAGCGCCCTCTTGCGCCCAGTGATGCCTTGATGTGGCAATCGTTCTCGGGGCTTGAAATCGAATGCGCACAAAGCGTCTTTGACCCGAGCTGCGTGGAGTTGATGAACTTTTCAAAGGCCACGTCACAGCGTGTGGGCTTCACCTATGTGCTGCCTTTGTCGGCAACACGGGCCTTGGTGGAGTTCACTGTTTTTGCCGATGTGCCATTCAAGCCAGAGGACTTGGCGATGGATTTACACAGCGCCATAGCGCAGCGTGTCCATGGCGCGGCTTACACGGTGCACCGATTGGAGCACGGCATCTTGCCCATGGGTTTGGTGGGGCGAGAAGCCCATGCGCCCAGTGCTGGCCCAGGCCACGTCCAGGTGGGTTTGTTTGCCGGTGCGGCGCGGCCCGCCACGGGTTATGCCTTTCAGCGCATTCAGCGCTGGGCTGCAGACTGTGCCCATGCGCTGAAACAAGGTGGCTTGCCGATCGCCCATGCCCAAGAGCCCGCCTTGCGTGGCTGGATGGACCACTTGTTTTTGAATGTGTTGCGCCGCCAGCCCGCCTTGGCACCCGAGCTGTTCATGGCGCTGTTTGCCGGGGTGTCGACCCCACGCGTGATCCGATTCATGGGTGAAGGCGCTCGGCTTTCGGATTGTGCAGCCATCGCCTGCGCCTTGCCACCACGGCCTTTCTTGCAACAGCTGGTTCACAGGTCTCTGCGGCCATGAACGTCATGCGTTGGCAAAGTGGGGTGTTCATCGTTTTGGCGCTGTTGACCAGCATCGCTTGTGGGGTGTTACCGCCTGCAGACCCGCAAGCTGTGTTGGTGTGGGTGGGCCTGTTGATTGTCTTGCTGGGTGTACCCCATGGCGCTTTGGATCCCGTTTATGCACAAGCTTGGCCGGGCATTCAAGGCCGCGCAGCCTGGGTTTTCTTCGTTTGGTCCTACCTGTTGTTGGCCACTTGGGTGATTGCTGTGTGGTGGCGGGCACCGACGCTTTTCCTGTGGGGTTTTCTGACCATTTCGGTGCTGCATTTTTCTGGTGACTTGACGACCGGAACGCCAGCTTGGACGCGGTTTTTTTATGGCGGTGCGGTGATTGTGTTGCCCGCGGCCTTGCACGCGGATGAACTCACTCGGCTCTTCGCACTTTTGACCAATCCAGAGAGCGCAGCTTGGGTGGTGCCCACCTTGCAATTCATGGCCTGGCCGTGGTCGGCGGCCTTGTTGGTGGCGGTGGTACTCAATGCGCACCGCGATACAGTCGTCGCGCTGGAAGTGTTGGCTGTCAGCGTGTTGACTTTGACTGCGCCGCCCTTGATCGGGTTCACGGTGTTCTTTTGTGCCATGCACAGCCCGCGGCACATGCTGCGCACGCAGGTGTTTGCGGGCATGACACTGCCAGCCTTGGCTGCCGTGGCGCTTTGGCCTATGCTGGGTGTTTTATTGATGGCTGCGGGCGCTTGGTACGGCTTGCCGGATTCATCCCTCGATGCGCGCATGGTTCAATTCATTTTTGTGGCCTTGGCGGCACTCACGGTGCCGCACATGCTCTTGGTCGAGCGGGTGCGTTTTGAGGGTTGGCCTTGAAATCCCTATGTCCACACTCACAGGCCGCCAAGCGCCTGTGCTGACCAAGTCTTGGTCTCAGATGGACACCAACTGCTGGATGTTCTTTTCCTTCATCTCGCTCCCCGGCCCGCGTGCGATCACTTCACCCCGCTCCATCACCAAATACTGGTCGGCCAGTTCTTCGGCAAAGTCGTAGTACTGCTCGCAGAGCAACACCGCCATGCGCTGGCCTTGCAGGCCCACGTCGGCCAGCTGGCGGATCACGCGGCCGATGTCCTTGATGATGCTGGGCTGGATGCCTTCGGTGGGTTCGTCCAGGATCAGCAAGCGCGGCTTGGCGGCCAAGGCGCGGGCAATGGCCAGCTGCTGTTGTTGCCCACCTGACAAGTCACCGCCGCGGCGGTGCAGCATTTGCTTCAAAACCGGAAACAACTCGAACAACTCAGGGGGAATCGGCGTGCCGCCGGGCTGTGTGGCCAAGCCCATCAGCAAGTTGTCCTCGACCGTGAGGCGCGCAAAAATCTCGCGCCCTTGCGGCACATAGCCAATGCCCGCTGCGGCGTGTTCATAAGGCTTGGCTTTGCTCAGGTCTTGGCCGTTCAAAACCATGCTGCCGCTTTTGATCGGCACCAAGCCCATGAGCGATTTGAGCAAGGTGGTTTTGCCCACGCCATTGCGGCCCAGCAGCACCGTGACCTGGCCCAGCTCCGCACCCAAGCTCACATCGCGAAGGATGTGCGAGCCGCCGTAGTACTGATGAATATTTAGAACTTCAAGCATCATCAACGCCCCAAATAAACTTCAATCACCCGCTCATCGGCTTGCACCTGATCGAGCGTGCCTTGGGCCAACACCGCGCCATCGCACAGCACGGTGACGATGTCCGAGATGGTGCGGATGAAGCCCATGTCGTGTTCCACCACCATGAGCGAGTGCTTGCCTTTGAGCGACAGGAACAACTCGGCCGTGCGCTCGGTCTCAAAGTCGGTCATGCCCGCCACCGGTTCATCGAGCAGCAGCAGCTGGGGGTCTTGCATGAGCAGCATGCCGATTTCCAGCCACTGCTTTTGACCATGGCTGAGCGTGCCCGCCTGCACCCGCACGCTGTCCGCCAAGTGGATGGTGTGGAGCACTTCGGCCAGGCGGTCGCTTTGGCGCGAATCGAGCTTGAAGAACATCGAAGATTTCACGCCCTTGGGGGTTTTAAGGGCCAGTTCGAGATTTTCAAACACGCTCAAATGTTCAAAGACAGTGGGCTTTTGGAACTTGCGGCCGATGCCCAGCTGCGCAATGGCAGGTTCGTTGTAACGCAGCAAATCGATGGTGCTGCCAAAAAACACGCGGCCTTCGTCGGGGCGGGTCTTGCCAGTGATGATGTCCATCATCGTGGTCTTGCCCGCGCCGTTGGGGCCAATGATGCAGCGCAGCTCGCCGGGTGCGATGTCGAGCGACAGCTTGTTGATGGCCTTGAAGCCGTCAAAGCTCACGCTCACGTCTTCCAGGTAAAGGATACGGCCGTGGGTCACATCCACTTGCGTGGCGTCTTGCACCACGCGGCCATAGCCTGCGCTGCGGCCACCGGATTCTGTGGCTTGGGCGCGTTGCTGGGCCACCCGGGCTACGCGTTCAGCGCCTTTTTGCAAAAGATCGGGCGTCATGCGGCACCGCCTTTCTTGGCCTGGGTGTCCGACACGGCTACTGTTGGCGTCTGCGCTGTCTCGCGTTTTTGCCAAACTTTGCGCACCAAACCCACCACGCCCTGCGGCATGTACAAGGTCACGCCAATGAACAGCGCGCCCAAAAAGTACAGCCAAAATTCAGGCGCACTCACCGTGAGCCAGCTCTTGGCTCCGTTGACCAAAAACGCTCCCACAATGGGGCCGATCAAGGTGCCGCGCCCGCCTACTGCCGCCCACACCGCGATCTCGATCGAGTTGGCCGCGCTCATCTCGCCGGGGTTGATGATGCCCACTTGCGGCACATACAAAGCCCCGGCAATGCCGCACATGACTGCCGAGATGACCCAGATGCTGAGCTTGTAGGGCAGCGGCGAATACCCCGAGAACATGACCCGCGTTTCGGCATCGCGAATCGCCATCAACACGCGGCCGTACTTGCTGCCCACCAGCGAGCGCGAGAACAGATAAAAGCCCAACAAGGTCAAACCGGTGATGACAAACAGGGTCATGCGCATGCCGGGGGTGGCAATCGGCAAATCGAGGATGCGTTTGAAGTCGGTAAAGCCGTTGTTGCCGCCCAGCCCGGTTTCGTTGCGGAAAAACAAGAGCATGGCCGCATAGGTCAGGGCCTGGGTGATGATGGAAAAATACACGCCCTTGATGCGCGAGCGAAAGGCAAAGTAGCCGAACACAAAAGCGATCACACCCGGCACCAACACCACCAGCGCCAGCGTGGCCCCAAAGCTGTCAGACAGCATCCAGTGCCAAGGCAGTTCTTTCCAATCCAGAAACACCATGAAGTCGGGCAAATCGCTTTTGTAATTGCCGTCTTGGCCAATCTGCCGCATGAGGTACATGCCCATGACGTAGCCGCCTAATGCGAAGAACAAGCCATGGCCCAGCGACAAGAT
>CAITSG010000020.1 GCA_903894995.1 uncultured Burkholderiales bacterium | reverse complement strand
CGCGTCACGCAGCTGATCAAGAAAGTCGGAGCCAACCGCACGATCTTGATGGTGGAGCACAACATGAACGTCGTGTCCAAAATTGCTGACACCATCAGTGTCTTGCAACGTGGACAAGTGATTGCAGAAGGACCTTACGAAGTGGTTTCGAAAAATCCCCAAGTGCTGGAAGCCTACATGGGCACCGCCGACAACCAACTGGAGGGTGCCCATGGCTGATTCCAAAGAATTCCTGCGCATCAGCAACCTGCAGTCCTGGTACGGCGAGTCGCACATCCTGCACGGGGTGGACATGACCGTCAACGAAGGCGAAGTGGTCACGCTGCTGGGGCGAAACGGTGCCGGGCGCACCACCACCGTCAAATCCATTTTGGGTCTGGTGGGACGCCGCACGGGCTCCATCACCATCAATGGCCAAGAGACCGTGAACTGGGCACCGCACCAGATCGCCAAATTGGGCTTGGGTTATTGCCCTGAAGAGCGCGGCATTTTCTCGGCCCTGACCTGCGAAGAAAACCTGATGCTGCCGCCCGTGATTGCCCCCAACGGCATGTCGGTCGAAGAGATTTACGACATGTTCCCCAACCTGCTGGAGCGCCGCAACAGCCCCGGCACTCGCCTGTCAGGCGGCGAGCAGCAAATGCTGGCGGTGGGTCGCATCCTGCGCACGGGCGCGCGGTTTTTGTTGCTCGACGAAATTTCCGAAGGTCTGGCCCCGGTCATCGTCCAGGCCTTGGCCCGCATGATCAAGGCACTCAAGGCCAAGGGCTTCACGATCATCATGGTGGAACAAAACTTCCGGTTTGCCGCGCCCTTGGCCGACCGGTTTTACGTGATGGAACATGGCCAGATGGTGGAAACCTTCAGCTCGCACGAGCTCTCCGCCAAGATGGGCATGTTGCATGAGTACCTGGGTGTGTGATTTTTTTTCTAACTGGAGACAACGTGATGAAACGCAAACTTCTTTCCCTCGCCGCCGTGGCCGCTTGCGCCTTTGCAGGCTCAGCCCAAGCACAGATCTCTGACGGCATCGTCAAAATCGGCGTGCTCAACGACATGTCGGGCCTGTACTCCGACATCACCGGCCCCGGTTCTGTGACTGCGGCCCGCATGGCCGTCGAAGACTACATCAAGGCGACCAAGAGCACGCTCAAAGTCGAAATTGTCAGTGCTGACCACCAAAACAAACCCGACGTGGGCTCCAACGTGGCCCGCCAGTGGTACGACACCGACAAGGTCGACATGATCGCCGACGTGCCCACTTCTTCCGTGGGCTTGGCCATTGCCAAACTGTCTGCCGACAAGGGCAAGCTGCACGTCAACTCCGGCTCGGCCACCGCCGACCTGTCGGGCAAGGCCTGCAACGCCAATACCATCCACTGGGCTTATGACACTTGGATGCTGGCCAACGGCACCGGCAAAGCCATTGTCAAAAGCGGTGGTGACACCTGGTTCTTCTTGACCGCTGACTACGCTTTCGGCCAAGCCCTTGAGCGCGACACCGAAGCTGTGGTGCTGAAAAACGGTGGCAAGGTGGTGGGCAAAGTGCGCACACCCTTCCCGACACAAGACTTCTCTTCTTTCTTGCTGCAAGCACAAGCTTCCAAAGCCAAGATCATTGGTCTGGCCAACGCAGGCGGTGACACCACCAACTCGATCAAGCAAGCCGCCGAATTCGGCATCACCAAAGGCGGCCAGAACCTGGCGGGTCTGTTGGTGTTCTTGCCCGACGTGCACTCGCTGGGTCTGAACATCGCACAAGGTCTGAAGTTGACCGAAACCTTCTACTGGGACCTGAACGACAACACCCGCGCTTTCACCAAGCGTTTTGCAGCAGCTCAAGGCGGCAAATACCCATCCATGGTTCAAGCGGGCGTTTATTCGAGCGTCATCCATTACCTGAAGGCCGTGGACGCCGCCAAAACCGATGACGGCACCAAAGTCGCCGCCAAGATGAAAGAGCTGCCCACCGACGATCCTTTGTTTGGCAAAGGCACCGTGCGCGCTGACGGTCGCAAGATCCACCCAGCCTACCTGTTCGAAGTCAAAAAGCCTGCCGAGTCCAAAGGCCCTTACGACTACTACAAGCTGATCTCCACGATCCCCGCCAACGAGGCATTCCGCCCCCTGGCCGAGAGCGAGTGCCCGCTGGTCAAGAAGTAATCACACCCCTTTGTTCAAGCAAGTCGAATCATCATGGAAATCTTTGGCGTACCTTCACAAGCCCTGTTTGGGCAATTGCTGATCGGGCTGATCAACGGCTCTTTTTACGCGTTGCTCTCGCTGGGCCTGGCCGTGATTTTCGGCTTGCTGAACATCATCAACTTCACCCACGGCGCTCAGTACATGCTGGGCGCCTTTGTGGCCTATTTGTCATTGACAAAGCTGGGCATCAACTACTGGGTGTCGCTCATCGTGACGCCCATCCTGGTGGGCGCCACCGGCATGGTGATTGAGCGCACCATGCTCAAGAAGCTGTACAAGCTGGACCACCTCTATGGCCTGCTGCTGACCTTTGGTCTGGCCTTGATCATCCAAGGTTTGTTCCGACACGAATTCGGCTCTTCGGGCATGCCTTATCCGGTGCCCGAGGTTTTCAAGGGTGCTTACAACACCGGTTTCATGTTCCTGCCCAAGTACCGCGCCTGGGTCATTGTGGCCTCGTTGGTGGTGTGCTTCACCACCTGGTATGTGATCGAGCGGACCAAGCTCGGCGCTTATCTGCGCGCCGCCACTGAAAACCCCAGCCTGGTGCAGGCTTTTGGCATCAACGTGCCCCGCATGATCACGCTGACTTATGGCTTCGGTGTGGGCCTGGCCGCTTTTGCAGGCGTGATGGCCGCGCCCATTTACCAGGTCAACCCGACCATGGGCGCCGACATCATCATTGTGGTGTTTGCGGTGGTCGTGATCGGCGGCATGGGTTCCATCATGGGTGCGATCCTGACCGGTTTTGGCTTGGGCCTGATCGAAGGCTTGACCAAAGTGTTCTACCCGGAAGCTTCCAGCACGGTGATTTTCATCATCATGACCATCGTTCTTTTGATCAAGCCTGCAGGCCTGTTCGGCACCCAGAAGTAAGACCATGACCACTGTCTCGACCCCCTCACTCAAGACCCAGTCGTTCACCCACCAGTGGGTGGCCTTTGCCATCATGGTGATGGTGCTGGTCATCGCCCCGATTTGGGTGTACCCCATCTTCCTGATGAAGGTCATGTGCTTTGCCTTGTTCGCATGCGCCTTCAACCTGCTCATTGGTTTTGGCGGTCTGCTGTCGTTTGGCCACGCCATGTTTTTGGGCACCGCTGGTTATGCAGCAGCCCACGCGGCCAAAGTCTGGGGCTGGAACCCGGAGCTGGCCGTGTTGTTTGCTACCGCTTGCTCAGGGCTGCTGGCGCTGGTGACCGGCATGCTGGCCATTCGGCGGCAAGGCATTTACTTTGCGATGATCACCTTGGCGTTTTCGCAGATGGTGTTCTTCTTCTACCTGCAAGCACCCTTCACAGGCGGTGAAGACGGCATCCAGTCGGTGCCACGCGGCAAGCTGTTTGGCGTGTTTGATTTGTCTGAAAACTCGGCCATGTACATGTTTGTGCTGGCGATTTTCTTGACCGGTTTTGCCCTGATTTGGCGCATCATTTATTCGCCTTTTGGCCAGATCCTCAAAGCCATCCGCGAAAACCAGGACCGTGCCATTTCGCTGGGTTACGACACCGACATGTTCAAGCTGATCGCCTTTGTGATCTCGGGCGCTTTGGCGGGCACCGCCGGAGCCACCAAGTCGCTGGTGTTCCAACTGGCCTCGCTGACCGATGTGCATTGGTCCATGTCGGGTGAAGTTGTTTTGATGACGCTGCTGGGCGGCCTGGGCACCTTGTTTGGCCCTGTGGTGGGCGCAGCGGTGATCGTGAGCATGCAAAACTACTTGGCCCAATTTGGTGCCTGGGTCACCATCATCCAGGGCGTGATCTTTGTGGTCTGCGTGCTGGCTTTCCGCCGGGGCATCATTGGCGAGATCGCCAACTGGATCAAGAAGCCGCTGTGAAGCTCTGTTCCAACGGTTGCGCTGCGGTCAACCGTTGGGCATCCAGGCCGCAAGAAATGAAAGCGGCCTGCGCAATGTGGGGTCAAAGGGGTTGATTTGCACGGATATGCGCTGAGCCTCCTTGCGCAGCAACTCAACGACAGCAGGCAATCTTTCTGAGTTCAATCGGGCCGAAATGGTGCCCACGCTCAGCGCAGCCACCGCATGGCCGTTACGGTCACAAATGGGCACCGCCACGCCAGCCATGCCCTCCAGCAAACCCGTGTTTTTGTCGGCATAGCCTTGGGCCCGAACCCGATCAATCTCGGTCCTTAAATACACCTCATCGAGCGCGCCCAATTCGCGCACACGGGGCACATTGAAACGAATAACTTCTTCGCGTTCGGCCTCAGGCAAAAAAGCCAGAATGGCCAAACTGCCCTGACCCACGCCCAGCGCGACCCGTCCGCCGATGTCACGGGTGAAAGAACGAATGGGAAAAGGGCCTTCACTGCGGTCAATGCACACGGCATCAAAACCGCTTCGGGCCAGTAAAAACAAGGTGTCGCCCAAACTGGCCGACAAACGCAGCAGCAATGGACGACACAAGTCACGCAAATGCGAAGGGTTGCCTGCCCGTGCAGCCAACACAAAAAACTCAATGCTCAAGCGGTAGTGTTTGCTCCGCTCATCTTGCTCCACCACATTTTGGGCAATCAGGGCTTGCAAGGTGCGGTGAACGGTGGCCTGCGTCAGCCCAATGTCTTTGGCAATTTGTGTCACGCGCGCACCCTCGCGTTGCGCATGGGACAAATGGCCAATGATGGCAAAAGCCCTTTCCAGTACACCGGATCCTGTTGAGGTTTTAGACATTTTGCAACGCTGAAGAGTTTTAAAAATTTTCTACCGTTTATTTTATTCAATGGAATAAATAAAATAATTATGCCGTTTAATGAAATACCCTGTTGACGCTCTCGTGTGATTCCAACACCATTTGGCAAAGTCCGGCGCAGATCTCTGTTGGGCTCGGAGCAGAGCCTACGGGCACAGGAGTGTGGTGAATGTCGTTTTTGACGCTGACGAATCTTTCCAAGTTTTACGGCACGCAATGCGCCGTAGACAACATGAACCTGAGCGTTGAAAAAGGCGAGTTCGTGACCCTGTTGGGACCGTCGGGTTGCGGCAAGACCACAACGCTGCAAATGATTGCCGGGTTTGTTGAAGCCAGCCACGGAAAAATCTGCCTCGATGGCAAAAACATCACCCACAGCCCACCCAATACTCGGGGCTTGGGCATTGTGTTTCAAAGTTATGCTTTGTTCCCCCACATGACGGTCAGCCAGAATGTGAGTTTTGGCTTGGAGATGCGCGCCGTGGCGAAGCGCGAACGTGCAGACCGAGTGGCCTCGGCTTTGTCTTTGGTGCACTTGGGCGAATTGGCGCAGCGCTACCCCCGGGAACTTTCAGGTGGGCAACGTCAAAGGGTCGCCCTGGCCCGCGCATTGGTGATCGAGCCCCCCGTCTTGCTGCTGGACGAGCCTTTGTCCAATCTGGATGCCAAGTTGCGTGAAGAGATGCAATTTGAACTGCGTCAAATTCAACGCAAAGTCGGCACCACCACCATCATGGTCACGCACGACCAGACCGAAGCCATGTCGCTGAGTGACCGCGTGGTGGTGATGCAAGCAGGGCATGTGACTCAAATAGACAAGCCATTCACGCTGTACGAAAACCCGCAAACCCAATTCATTTCCAAATTTTTAGGCAAAGCAAATTTGTTGCAAGGGCAGGTCCACCACAACGATGGTGACTGCTGCATCGATATGCGCGGCTTGAAACTCAAGGTGGCCTCAGGCCTCTGGGCTGACGGCCAGGCCGTGATGGTCAGCGTACGGCCCGAAAAAATTCAGTGTGTTGCTCAAGGCACGGGTCGCGTGGATGGGTTGGTCGCGGCCAAGTTTTTTCTGGGCAGCCAATGGCTTTATCAGGTAGAAACAGCGCAAGGGCTGTTGACCGTCACATGCGCGAACAATGACACTTTCCCTTTGAACGAGGGTCAAAGTACAGGCCTGGATTGGTCTGATGAAGCCATGCGGGTGTTGCCATGAGCGCACAAAGACCACTGACGCCGTGGATCTTGTCTGCCCCGGCACTGCTGCTGTTTTTCGGCTTGTTACTGGCGCCCCTCTTGATGACGGGTATTTTGTCTTTTCAAGTGTTTGACTACAACACGGGGGTGAAAAACGAGTACACCCTGGCACATTACATCGAGGTGCTGACCGACCCGTATTATTTTGAGATCTTCTGGCGAACGTTTTGGGTGTCTGTCGTGACCACCGGCATTTGCTTATTGATCGGTGCACCCGAAGCCTATGTTTTAAGCCGGATGCGGGACCCGTGGAGAACGATCTGTTTGCTGGTGGTGCTGGCACCACTGCTGGTTTCAGTGGTGGTCAGGGCTTTTGGATGGAGCATGTTGCTGGGACCGAATGGTGTGGTCAACCAGTTTTTTGCTTTTGCCGGTCTGGGTTCAGTCAAGATCCTGTACACCGAATGGGCGGTGATCATCGCCTTGGTGCACGTCATGCTGCCCTTCATGATCATCCCGATCTGGACTTCGTTGCAAAAACTCGACCCGGGCGTCGAGCATGCGGCCTTGTCCTTGTCTGCATCACCCTTCACCACCGTGCGGCGGATTGTGTTGCCGCAAGTGATGCCGGGCATTTTGTCGGGTTGCCTGATTGTGTTTGGCTTGTGTGCCAGTGCATTTGCCATTCCGGGCTTGTTGGGTGGACGCCGTCTGAAAATGGTGGCCACAGTGGTTTATGACGAATACCTGCACGAATTGAACTGGCCACTGGGGGCGACGCTGGCCTTGATTTTGCTGCTGGCCAATCTGGTGGTCATGCTCAGCTACAACCGCGTGCTGGAAGGCCGCTACAAAAAATCCATGGGGGTTGCATGAACAGAAACGGCCCCATTGCCAAGCTGTTCAATGCCTTGGTGATCGGTTTCATGCTGGCGCCTTTGCTGATCGTTTGTCTGGTCGCATTCACGCCCGAAAACACCTTGACGATTCCGACCACCGAGTTCTCGCTGCGCTGGTTCAAGGCGGTGTTTGATCACCCCGATTTCATCACCTCGTTTTGGAACAGCCTTTGGCTGGGCTTGGGGGTGGCCACTTTGTCAACCCTGCTGGCGGTGCCTGCGGGACTGGCCATCTCACGTTACGAGTTCAAAGGCCGCGACGCCCTCAATGCCCTGTTTCTCTCACCCTTGATCGTGCCCCACCTGGTGTTGGGGGTGGCGATTTTGAGAATGTTTACCCTCATCGGTGCGACAGGCAATTTTTATTGGCTCATGATGGCGCATGTGGTGGTGATCACCCCGTATGCCTTGCGCCTGGTGTTGGCTGCGGCGGTGGGCATGGACAGGCATTGTGAACATGCAGCGTTGTCCTTGGGGGCCAGCCGTTTGACGGTCTTCAGGCGTGTGACTTTGCCCATGATCTTGCCTGGCGTTACGGGAGGGTGGCTGTTGGCATTCATCAATAGCTTTGATGAAGTCACCATGTCCATTTTTGTCACCTCGCCGGCCACGGTGACCTTGCCTGTGCGCATGTACATGTACGCCACAGAGTCGCTCGATCCACTGATGGCCGCCGTCTCGGCCTTGATGGTGGCCTTGACGGCAGCAGTGATGATCATCCTGGACCGCCTCTATGGTCTGGACAAAATACTGGTGGGTGGCAAATGACACAGGCCCATCCCAAACCCGCTGGCTTGTGGGTCAGACTGAGTGAAAAGCAGCGCGAACCGCTCACCTTTTTCCTGAACGGAGAGGCTTGCCAGGCTTTGGTTGGTGACACCATCATGACGGCACTGCTCACGCAAAGTCGGGGCCTTCGACGGGCCGACCCATCCGGGGCCATACGGGCCGGGTTTTGTGTCATGGGTGCTTGCCAGGATTGCTGGGTGGTGACCGAAGAGGGTTCGCGTTTGCGCAGCTGCCTCACACTGATCGAACCCGGCATGCATTTGGTGGTGAAGCGATGAGCACACCACGCACCCATACCGTGATTGTTGGGGCAGGCCCTGCGGGCATCCGCGCTGCTCAAACACTGGTGGCCAAAGGTTTGCGCCCGATCGTGCTGGACGAAAACGCGCGTCACGGCGGTCAGATTTACCGACAACCACCCAAGAATTTTGAACGCAGCCGAAAAGCCCTGTATGGCTTCGAGGCCAGCAAAGCCGATGCCGTGCTGAACGCCATGCAGGCCTTGATGCCGCACATCGATTACAGACCCAACACACTGGTGTGGAATGCCGAGGCCGGGTGCCTGGATTTGATGCACAAAGACAAGACATCGGTCTTGCCCTATTCAGCCCTCATCATGGCCACGGGTGCGACCGACAGGATCCTGCCTTTTTTGGGCTGGACACTGCCCGGTGTGTTCAGCCTGGGGGGCGCACAAGTGGCTCTGAAGTTTCAAGGCTGCGCCATCGGCAAGTCGGTGGTCTTTGCGGGCACTGGGCCTTTGCTTTACCTCGTCGCCTACCAATACGTCAAAGCGGGTGGGCACGTTGCGACCATTTTGGACAGTGCCCAGTTGAGCGACCAGCTGAGTGCTTTGCCGGACATGATGGCCCAATCGTCTGTCTTGGCCAAAGGCCTTTATTACGTGGCCTGGCTCATGGCCCACGGGGTCGCCATCCAGCGAGGGGCCATGCCGGTGCAAGCGCTGGGTGACGCATCGGTCGAGCAATTGATTTGGCGCGACCAATACGGTGAACACCGCATCAACTGCGATGCGGTGGCCACGGGTTATGGCCTTCGGTCGGAAACCCAGTTGGCCGATTTGTTGGGCTGCGAGTTTGCATATCACCCGTCAGACAGGGCCTGGCTGCCCACCAAAGACAGTGCGGGTCGGTCGTCTGTGCCCGGGGTGTATATGGCAGGTGATGGCGTCAGCATTCAAGGCGCCGATGCGGCCGAATGGTCAGGAGAGCGTGCCGCATGGGCTTTGCTCATGGACCAAGGGCTGGTTTTGACCGACACAGAAAAGGCACGCATTCAGACGCTGGACCGGCACATTGCAAGACGCCGGACTTTTGGCGCAGGTTTGACCCAAGCCTTTCCCGAGCCCACCCAATGGCCCGCCATGACTTCCAATGAGGTGGTGATCTGCCGCTGCGAAGAGATCACAGCAGGCGAGATTCGGGAAATCGCCCGATCATCGGGGGCACTTGAGCTGAACCGTTTGAAAGCTTTTTCGCGTGTGGGCATGGGCCGGTGCCAAGGACGCATGTGTGCTTGTGCCGCCGCAGAGTTGCTGGCGCATTGCACGCAGCAAGCGCCCTCGCAAGTGGGCCGTTTGCGAGGACAAGCCCCCATCAAACCCATTCCCTTTGAAAAAGCCCTCAGCGCCAACACCGAGGGTCCCGCATGAGCTTCGCACAGCACTTTGACGTGGCCATCGTGGGCGGCGGCATCGTCGGCGCGAGTGCGGCTCTGGCCTTGAGAAAGCTGGGCAAGTCTGTGCTGGTGATGGAGCGGGATGTGTGTGGTTCACGTTCCAGTGGCGTGAACTATGGTGGCGTTCGCCGCCAGGGGCGTTCGTTGGTGCAATTGCCACTGTCGCAGCGAGCCCATGCCATCTGGGGGCGCTTGCCCGAGCTGATCGGTACCGATGGCGAATACATCCGCTCGGGGCACCTGAAAATTGCACGGACCGAAGCCGATCTGGCATCGCTGCAAGCCTACCGCGACAAAAGTCAGGCCCATGGCCTGGACTTGCAAATCATTGGCGGTGATGCCCTTCGCAAGACCTACCCCTGGCTGGGCGAGCGCGTGTTGGGCGGCTCCTTGTGCACCGAAGACGGACATGCCAACCCTCGGCTGGTTTCGCCTGCATTTGCCAAGGCGGCGCAATCTGCCGGGGCGGTGGTCATGGAGAACACCACCGCCAAGCACATCCACCACTCGGGCCGAGGCTTTGAGATCGAGACCGACACGGGTGTCCACATTTGCAGTGACCATTTGCTCAACTGTGCAGGTGCCTGGGCAGGGCACATTGCCGCTCAATTCAACGAAATGGTGCCCATGGTGTCCGCACACCCGGTCATGGCCGTCACCGAGCCATTGCCTGCCTTCATGAACTTGAGCCTGGGCGTTGAGGGCGGTGGCATTTATGCGAGACAAGCCCCCAGAGGCAATTGCGTGATCGGTGGTTCACGGGGTTTTGCGCTCGATGATCTTCGCGCCAGGCCTTCGCGCGAGGCCATTGGCCTGGTGCTGGCCCGCTCGGTTGAACTGTTGCCCAGCCTGCGGCACGCCCATGTGATCCGCACCTGGAGTGGCACCGAAGGTTATTTGCCCGACCATGAACCGGTGATTGGCTGGAGCCAGACCACACCCGGATTGATTCACGCTTTTGGCTTTGCGGGCGCAGGTTTTCAAACCGGCCCCGCAGTGGGTGAGGTCTTGGCCGAACTGGTTTGCCACGGCCGCTCGTCCACCCCCATCGAAGCCTTTTCCATCGCCCGTTTTTCTGCCGTTTCTTCGTCCGTCACATCAACCCCAGGAGACTTACCATGACCCCGTTTTCGCGATCCGGAACTTCTATGAAAACGCCCCTTGGCGCACTGGCTGTTGCCATCGCCGCCATGGCGCCAGGTTTGTCGCAGGCCCAAACCAAAACCCTGTACATCGGCATGAACGGCGGTGTCATGGAAAAAACATGGACAAGCCATGTCTTTCCGGCCTTTGAAAAAGCGAACAACGTCAAAGTGGTGGTGGTCCCGGGCACCTCATCAGAAATCCTGGCCAAGGCGCAAGCCAACAAAGACAAGCCCCAGATGCATGTGATGTTTCTGGACGATGGCGTGATGATCCGCGCTGCAGGCATGGGGCTGTGCGAAAAACTCAAACCCAGCCCTGCCTTGAATGAAATTTTCCCCACCGCGCGCTTCAAGGATGACATCGCGGCCGGTGTGACCATGGGCATGACAGGCTTGGCTTACAACAAGAAAATGTTTGCCGAAAAGGGCTGGGCCGCACCCACTTCCTGGATGGATTTGGCCGACCCCAAATTCAAGGGCAAAGTGGTATTTCAATCCATGCCTTCTTCTTCATTTGGCCTGCATGGCTTTTTGATGTTCAACCGCATCAAAGGCGGCACGGAAGCCAACGTAGATCCAGGCTTCAATGCTTGGAGAGCATCGATTGGTCCCAATGTGCTGGAGTACATCCCCAGCTCGGCCAAATTGGCCGAAATGATCCAGAACGGTGAAGCCGCCATTGCACCCCTGACACCCACCAGCGTGGCCACCTTGCAGGAAAAAGGCATTGCCGTCGAATACGCGCAGCCCAAAGAGGGCTCGGTGGTGCTCATGGTGGCCGAGTGTGTGATTGCCAACAACTCCGAGCCGGTGTTGGCGCAAAAGCTGGCCGAGCACCTTTTGTCAGCTTCTGCACAAGCGGCTGGACTGGAACACGGCAACCAAATTCCGTCCAACCCCAAAGCACCGGCTGTGGGCGACGATGCCAAATTGAAACTCAGGCAATTTGCCGATTACATGAAGACGGCGGTGGTGCTCGATTGGTCGGTCATCAACGAAAACCGTCCTGCATGGAACGCGCGTTGGAACCGCACCATTGAGCGATGACCCCCGGGCAGTCTTGAGCTGAACTTGCCCCCAAAAACCCCGCCTGCAGCAGTCCAGGCGGGGTTTGGATTCATCAAGGACGGCGTTCAACGCATGAATTGCTTCACGTAATCCGCCCCCAAACCCACCGACTCAAAGTGGGCGCGGTACTTCTCGATGCGGGTGAACACATCGTCATAGCCGGTGGCGTTGCCTTGCGTGTCCACGTACATCAGCGCGCCATGCACGGTGAACATGGTCACCATGTCCTGGCAGTCGTCGGGCACCACCAAGGTGTGGGTCTCGCCCGGGGGTTCAAACACATAGCTGCCTTCTTCGGCCACCCAGTCGTGTTCCAGGTACAGCCACTTGCCGCGCAGCACATGGGCGTGCACTTGGCCTGAATGGCGGTGGCGCTGCAGCAAGCCCGAGCGCTTGACCTTGAGCAGGTGCACATAAAAACCGCCCGTCACGTTCAGGTGCAAGGGACGTGACCAAATGCCCTCACCCACCGGAGCCCACAGGCGTTCGTCTTCGGTTTGCACATTTTTCACCACCATGTCGGGGGCCATGCCCCAAGGTTGGGGTTTGGCGTAAGGCACGCGGTCGGCAGCAAGCTCTGTTGGGGTGTGGGGTGCGTTCATGGCTGTTGGGGCAAAAAGCTGAAAGGGCCAGCTTAAAACACGCCGCCCCAGCTGTCAGCGTCTTGCGCGACAGCTGCGACAGCGCTCAATGCCCCTCGAACGACACCAAGGTGAACAATTTCAGACCGCTGTCTTGGATGCGCTGCGAGCCGCCCAATTCAGGTAAATCCACAATGGCCGCACCCTCGATCACGCTGGCACCAAGTTTTTCAAGCAACTTTTTGCCCGCCATCATGGTGCCGCCCGTGGCGATCAGGTCGTCGATCAGCAGCACCCGTTGCCCAGGCTTGACCGCATCGGTGTGCAGCTCCACCGTGGCGCTGCCGTATTCCAGCTCGTAGGTTTCTTCCACCGTGGTGAAGGGCAGTTTGCCTTTTTTGCGGATGGGTACAAAGCCCAGACCGAGTTCATAAGCCACCACCGAGCCCAAAATGAAGCCGCGTGCATCCAGACCCGCCACCACGTCGGGGCGCAGTGTGGGGTGCATGTAGCGGTGCACAAAGGCATCGATCAGCACCCGGAACACGCGCGGGTCTTGCAGCAAAGGCGTGATGTCACGGAACTGCACGCCCGGCGCAGGCCAGTCGGGCACCGTGCGGATGTGGCTTTTCAGGTAATCGTTGACGTTCAAATCGTCCATTTTTTATCCTCGCAAGAGCTTTTCTTCGGCCACCGCCAAGGTTTGGGATTTGCCTGACAGCACCAGCGTGTCACCCGAATACAACTCGGTGTCATCGCTCACGTTTTCGGGCTGGCCATTGGCGCGGCGCAGGTTGACCACACGCACCCCCATGGCATGAAAGGCCAAGTCTTTCACCTGCTTGCCCAACCAGGGCGAGGCCATGGGCAGCCCTACCGTCGTCAGGCGTTCGTGGTCGATCTCGTCCAGCGTGTCGTCGTCGGCTCCATGAAAATAACCGCGCAGCAGGTTGTAACGGGCGTCGCGCTGGTCTTGCACGATGCGGATCACGCGGCGCATGGGCACACCCACCAGCGCCAGCGCATGGCTGGCCAACATGAGGGAGCCTTCAATCGCCTCCGGCACCACTTCAGTGGCACCAGCAGCCAGCAATTTTTCCAGGTCCAGGTCGTCTTGCGTGCGCACAATGACTGGCACCTGCGGGGCGTGGCTGTGCGTGTGGTCCAGCACTTTCATGGCAGCGGGCACGTCCAGATACGTGATCACCACCGCACTGGCGCGTGCCAAGCCTGCGGCCATGAGCGATTGCAGCCGCGCGGCGTCGCCAAACACCACCGAATCTCCGGCCGCAGCGGCTTGCCGCACCCGGTCAGGGTCCAGGTCCAGCGCCATGTAAGGGATGTTTTCTTTGTCGAGCATGCGGGCCAAGTTCTGGCCGCAACGCCCGTAGCCGCAGATGATGACGTGTTTGCTGGTGTTGATCGACTTGCGGGCAATGGTGGTCATTTGCAGCGATTGCTGCAACCACTCGCTGGCCACCACCTTGAGCACGATGCGGTCGCTGTGCATGATGATGAAGGGCGTGGCCATCATGGACAGCACCATGCTGGCCAGCACCGGGTTGAGCAAGGCAGGCGGAATGATGTTGCTTTGTGCCCCGAGTGTGAGCAACACAAAGCCGAATTCACCGGCTTGCGCCAAGTACAAACCCGTGCGCAGCGCCACCCCGTTGGTGGCACCCGTGATTTTGGCCAAAGCCGTCACCAAGACCAACTTGAACAGCACCGGCAGCGTGGTCAGCACCAGAACCAGCGGCCAGCCGTCCACCACAATGTGCCAGTCGAGCATCATGCCGATGGTGATGAAAAACAGGCCCAGCAAAACGTCGTGAAAAGGCCGAATGTCCAGCTCCACCTGGTGTTTGTATTCGGTCTCTGAAATCAGCATGCCGGCCACAAAAGCACCCAAGGCCAAGCTCAGCCCGGCCAGCTCGGTGATCCAGGCCAGCCCCAGCGTGACCAGCAACAAGTTCAGCACAAACAGCTCTTCGCTTTTGCGCCTTGCCACCAGGGTCAGCCACCAACGCATGACCCGCTGGCCTCCGGTCATCAGCACGGTGATCAAGATCGCCGCCTTGACCCCGGCCATCAACAAAGCCGAGAACAGCTCTTCGGCCGGAGCACTCAGGGCCGGAATCATCACGATCAAAGGAACCACGGCCAAGTCCTGAAACAACAACACACCCACCACACGTTTGCCGTGCTCAGACTCCAGTTCCAGTCGGTCGGCCACCAGCTTGACCACAATGGCCGTGCTGCTCATGGCCATGGCGCTGGACAAAGCCAATGCGGTTTGCCACTCCATTTTCCACAGGGTGGGGGCCAGGGTGGCCACAAACAAGGAAAACACCGTCACGATCACCAAGGTCAACACCACCTGCAGCAAACCCAGGCCAAAGACGTGTTTGCGCATCGACCGCAGTTTGGGCAGGTTGAATTCCAGCCCGATCACAAACATCAAGAACACCACGCCGAATTCCGCCAGGTGTTTGACCCCCTCGGAGTTTTGGGCCAACGCCAGCGCATTGGGGCCAATCAGCACGCCCACCGCCAAGTAGCCCAACATGGGCGGCAATTTGAGCATGCGGCAAGCGACCACGCCCAACACGGCGGCCAGCAAATACAACAGCGTCAACTCCAGAGCATTCATGTTCAGATGTTAACAAGGCCTTGAGAACATCTGACAGCGCCGTTTGTGAAGCCAACCCCGTGCCATCAGACCGATAAAATGATCCTCATGCCTGCACACCCACAACAAACGCTTCAATTGGCCCGCGAAACTCTCGACATCGAGGCCAACGCGCTGCTCAAACTCAAGGAGCGACTCGATCACCGTTTTGTTCAGGCCGTCGACATGTTGCTCGGCGTGCAAGGCCGAGTGGTGGTCACCGGCATGGGCAAGAGCGGTCACATTGGCCGAAAAATTGCGGCCACCTTGGCCTCGACAGGCACACCGGCCATGTTTGTGCACCCCGCCGAGGCCAGCCACGGCGACCTGGGCATGATCAAAGTGGTGGATGTGGTGCTGGCCATTTCCAACAGCGGTGAAAGTGATGAACTGGTGGCCATTTTGCCGGTGCTCAAACGCCAAGGGGTGCCGCTGATTGCCATGACGGGCGGCCTGACCTCTGCCTTGGCCCGGCATGCCGATGTGGTGCTCGATTGCTCTGTGGACAAAGAGGCTTGCCCATTGAACCTGGCCCCGACCGCCAGCACCACGGCTCAGCTGGCCATGGGCGATGCACTGGCAGTGGCCCTGCTGGATGCACGCGGCTTCAAGCCGGAAGACTTCGCACGCAGCCATCCCGGTGGGTCTTTGGGGCGCAGGCTGCTGACCCATTTGAGCGATGTCATGCGAAAAGGCCAGGACGTGCCTCAGGTCAGCCCGGATGCCGAATTCACCACGCTCATGCGTGAAATGAGCAGCAAAGGGCTGGGTGCCACCTCGATCACCGATGCAGAGGGTCGCGTTTTGGGCGTTTTTACCGATGGTGACTTGCGCCGCCTGATTGAAAAAGGGGTGGACTTGCGAGCCCTCAAGGCCAGCGATGTGATGCATGCGAACCCACACACCATTGCAGAAAATGCCTTGGCCGTCGAGGCGGCCGAACTCATGGAGCTGCACCGCATCACCAGCATTTTGGTGGTCGACGCCCAAGGCCGCTTGTGCGGGGCCATCAACTCCAACGACCTGATGCGGGCCAAAGTGATCTGACATGCAAACCATTGTCCCTGCCCTGAATTACCCGCCAGAACTGCTCTTGCAAGCCCAAGCTGTGCGGGTGGCCTTTTTTGACATCGACGGCGTGCTGACCGATGGGGGTTTGTATTTTTCTGAACAAGGTGAAACCCTCAAGCGTTTCAACGTCCTCGACGGCCAGGGCATCAAGCTTTTGCAAAAAGCGGGCATCACGCCGGTGGTCATCACCGGCCGTGATTCGGCCCCTCTTCGGCTGCGGCTGAAAGCACTGGGCATTCAGCACGCCCGTTTTGGCACCGAAGACAAACGCCCCGCCGCCGAAGCTTTTCTGGCCGAGTTAGGCCTGGCTTGGTCACAAGCTGCGGCCATGGGGGATGACTGGCCTGATTTGCCTGTGATGCAACGTGCCGCGTTCGCCTGCGCCCCGGCCAATGCCCATGCTCAAGCCAAGGCCCTGGCCCACCATGTCACGCTGGAGCGCGGCGGCGAAGGTGCTGCACGCGCTTTTTGCGATCTGCTGCTGGTCGCGGGTGGGCACTACGCCCGTTTGCTGGCCCAAGTCGGGCACCACGACCACCCCGGGGCCTCGGCATGAATGCTTGGGTGCGTTTTCGTCGCAGTCTGGACCGGCTGACTCTTTACGTGCCATTGATCATCATGGCCACTTTGGCTTTAGGCAGCTGGTGGTTGGTGCGAAGTTTGCCCGAGTTGCTTCCCACAGACCCTGACCGGCCTGTGCGCACCGACCCAGACTACCAATTGCAAAATTTCACCATCAAAAGTTTTGATGCTTCAGGTCATTTGACGCGACAAGTCAGCGGAGAGGCCGCCACCCATTTGCCCCAACCCAATGAGTTGCACATTCAGCGCATTCGCATATTTGCCCAAAATGAGCTGGGCAGTCAATTGAACGCCGAGGCCGACGAAGGCATCTCCAGCGACAAAGACAACGAGAGCAAGTTCACCTTGATCGGAAATGTTCGGGCTGTTAGACAAGCCGATGCTCGCACCCCCTTGACAAAGCTGCAAGGTGAACGCTTGACGGCCATATTGAACGAGGACCGACTGGTGTCCTCGCTGCCTGTCGTCATCACCCGCCAACGCGACGTTTTCACGTCGCAAACCTTGGATTTCAACACCCGCTCGGGCCAATACCTGATGCAAGGCCGGGTCAAGGCCACGCTCATGCCCACCACTGAAAAGTCCGCCATCTCCAAATATTGATCCGGCCCAATGTTTTTTGTAGGAGCGACGCCCTCGTCGCGATAAGCCTCGCAGACCACCACCCCCATCGCCCCGGGGGCGGGGCTCCCACAAAATGCAGGCAGCCCCCTGTGCTGGGCTCTCAGAAAATGCAGACATTCCCCTTGTAGGAGCGACGCCCTCGTCACGATAAGCCTCGCAGACCACCACCCCCATCGCCCCGGGGGCGGGGCTCCCACAAAATACAGGGAGCACCTTGAACTGGGCTCCCACAAAATGCAGGCAGCACCTTGTACTGGGCTCCCACAAAAGATGACTGAGCGTGATGCTCTGTGCAATTGAAAAAGCCCTGCAGGGCAGGGCTTTTTTGACTTGGGCTGGACCTTGATGGGTTCAGCCTGGCACGGGATCAGTAACCGCCGCCGTAGCCACCGCCGCCTTCACGGCGACCGCCACCCGAACCGCCACGAGGACCGGCACCGTAGGGGCTGCGGAAGCCGCCACCACCTTCACGGCCACCACCTTCACGTCCACCGCCTTCGCGACCACCGCCGTAGCCGCCACCGCCCTCACGGCCACCGCCGTAACCGCCACCTTCACGTCCACCGCCGTAACCACCACCGCCCTCACGAGCTCCGCCGTAGCCGCCGCCTTCGCGCCCGCCGCCAAAACCGCCTCCACCTTCTCGGCGACCGCCACCAAAGCCACCGCCACCGCCAAAACCGCCGCCACCGGTGCGTGGAGGACGCGCTTCCATGGGGCGAGCTTCGTTGACCACCACATTGCGACCACCCAATGCTTGACCGTTCATGCCATTGATGGCGGCCTGGGCTTCGTTGTCACTGCCCATTTCCACAAAACCAAAACCTTTGGAACGGCCCGTGTCACGCTCCATCATGACTTTGGCGCTGGTCACCAAGCCAAACTCACCAAAAGCTTGTTCCAGATCAGCGTCTCGAACCGAATATGGCAGGTTGCCAACGTAAAGTTTATTGCCCATAAAAGGGACTCCTCAAAACACATAAACAAAAGCGATGGAGTTCCGAAAGCGCATTCAACAAGCCTGAAAACCACGGAAGGAAAGCGAAACTGATCTGGTCACCGCAAACATTGCCTCACTGTTTTTTTCAGAAAAGCAGAATTATTATGCGACATAAAACAAAAAACCGTGTAAAGAAAATCGCCTCAAAGCCCGTATTCAGGGGCTTTGAGGCGATATTTTGTGGTTTTACCAACTGACCTCACGGTCTGGTGTGGCGCTGATTTTGTGCACCGTCAGATCTGCCCCGTCGTATTCTTCCTCTTGGCTCATTTTCAGGCCCAGGGTGATCTTCAAAACACCATAAACCAGCACGCCACCCAACAAAGCCCAAAAAACGCCCAAAACCGTGCCCATCAATTGGGCTGTGAAATTGACCCCACCCAAGCCACCCAAACTGCTGGCCCCAAAAATGCCCGCAGCGATGCCGCCCCAAGCGCCACAAATCCCATGCAAGGGCCAGACACCCAGCACATCGTCGATCTTCCATTTGTTCTGGGTGAGGGTGAACATCACCACAAACAGGGCTCCTGCCACAGCGCCAGTGACCAAAGCACCAAAAGGGTGCATCAGGTCAGAGCCCGCACACACCGCTACCAAACCGGCCAAGGGGCCGTTGTGTACAAAACCGGGGTCGTTTTTGCCCAGCACCAAAGCCGCCAATGTGCCGCCCACCATGGCCATCAAAGAGTTGACCGCCACCAGACCTGAAATTTTGTCCAGTGTCTGGGCGCTCATCACATTGAAGCCAAACCAGCCCACGATCAGGATCCACGAACCCAATGCCAAGAAAGGGATGCTCGATGGTGGATGCGCCGAAACTTGGCCATCTTTGTGGTAACGGTTGTAACGCGCACCCAACAGCACCACCGCAGGCAAAGCAATCCAGCCGCCCATGGCGTGCACCACCACCGAGCCAGCAAAGTCATGGAACTCATCGCCCGTGACCGCCTTGATCCAGGCTTGCACCCCGAAATGCTG
>CAITSG010000019.1 GCA_903894995.1 uncultured Burkholderiales bacterium | reverse complement strand
GCTGTCGCTGCCAGCGGTGATTTCCAGGTTCAATCCTTCGCGTTCGCGCATCGCCTTGGACAGGGTTTGCAGCTTTTGCACAGCGGCCTCGTCCAAGCTGGCGCGGCCGGGTGCAAAGCTCAGCTGCGACAACTCTTGGCTGTCGCCAAACAGCGAGCCCAGCAGCGCAAAGGGGGAGGTGACGGCTTTGACAAACAGGTTGCCAATGACCTTGAAGATCAAACCTCCGACGGAAAATTGTGGATCGTCCAGCGAGCCGGCAATGGGCAATTGGATGTCGATTTGCCCTCGGTTGTTTTTGAGCAAAGCGATGGCCAGTTGCACGGGCAACTGGGTGGCATCCGGGCTTTCCACTTTGTCGCCAAAGGTCAGTTGGTCAATCAAGAGCCTGTTTTGCGCGGTGAGCTGGCGGTCCTCGAGCTTGTAGGTGGCGTCCATGGACAGCTTGCCTTTGTTGATGTTGTAACCCGCGAATTTGCCCGAATAAGGCGAAAAATCGACCAAGTCGATGTCGGACACTTTGGCCTGAAGGTCCAGAAACTTTTTCTCCGTCAGCGGATTGAAGCGGGCCGTGATCTGCACCGGGGCGTTGCTGGCGTAGCGGCCACGCAGATCCAGATCGGCCAGGGTGTCGGGCGCTGAAGACAAGCCTTTGACGCTGCCGCCCAATTGGGTCACGGTGGCCGAGTAATTGGGCTTGACGAAGCGGTCAGAAAAATCCACCCGCCCGTTTTGCAGGGTGACTTTGGCAATTTGAATGGGCAGCGATGGTTTGGCCTGCCTTGCTGCTGGCTGGGCCGTGCTGGCTTGGGTGTTGGCCGGATTGCGCAGAATATCGGCCAGATTGAGCTGTCCTTGCGGGTTGAGTATCAGCCGCGAGTAAAAGTCGGACAGGACGATTTCGCCGATGGTCAGTTGAGCGGGTTCCAGCTGAAAGTCGACGTTGCCAAAGTAAAGCGATTTCCACCTCAAAAAATCTGTGCTGTTGGCCTGGTCCACGGCGCGAAACTGGCCCAGCGTCAGCCCGCCCTTGTAGCTGGCCATGAGTTTGTCAGCAGGCTGGCGAATGTCCAAGGTGCCCTTGTTGGAAAAAACGCCCCGCGTGATCGATGTGTTCAGGTAAGGCGCTACATAGCCTTGCATGGTCACCACCGGCAAAGTCTGGGTTTCCAGCGCCAGACGCACGGCCAGTGGCTGCAGCTGCACCGATCCGCTGGCCTTGATTTGACCGGTCTGGTTGAGCGTGGCGCTCAGTGCCAAGGTGTTCTCGCGCTCGGGGTTGAGATCGAGCTGCTTGGCCGACAAGCTTGCGTGTGTCAGCTCTTGAACTGCCGCAGGAGAAAAGCTGCGGTCTTCAAAGCGCAGTCCAACTTCATCCAGGCTCAGTTGACCCACCATGCCCGACCAAACCGGACTGTCCGACTTGGCAGCTGGTGCCGCCCCCGCAGCGGAGCTGATTGAGCTGGGCGTGGGCAGCCAAGACACGGTGCCATCGGCAGACCGTACCACGCGCGCCTTGATGCCCGAGCCTTGCAGCGACTCGGCATCGATGCGGCGGGCATGCAGGTCGGCCTTAACTTGCCGTGCCGACAGGGTTTGAACCTGCAAAGGCGCATCGGTCGCGTCCTGGCCCAAGTGCAGACCCCGCAGATCCAATTGCGCCAGCTGCCACAGCTGTTGCAAGGGGCTTGACTTTTCAAGGTTCACATCCAGCGACTCGAGCCCCAGCCATGGTTTGCCAGCGGCGTCGCTCAAGGCCAGCCCCTGCCATTGCGCCGTGCCGCTCAGGCTCAGCGAAGGCGCGCCGTCGGGCAAATGGGCAAAGTCCACGTTCAAGCGGGTGGCCAGCTGGCCCGATTTCAGGCGCAAGGGCAGGCCGCTGGGTAAGTACGCTTGCAACTTGGCCAAGTCGAGCTTGTCGATGTCGATCTTCAGTGAGCTGCTGTGTGACTTGGCAAAGGGCAGGCTGCGCCCCTGAAGCGCCACGGGCGAGCCATCCACCACCGCCGAAAAGGCGGGCAACACAAACACATCGGCCTTGTAAGGCAGGCTGGAGATGAACGGCAAACTGAACTTCACCGACGTGGCCGTGTGCCGTACCCCTTTGGGGCGGTCGTCAAACACCAATTGGCCGTCCGTGATCTGGATGTTGTTCAATGAAAAGCGGGGCAGGGGTCCCGGGTCGGTTGGCGCGCCGCTGGCCCAGCGGTCCAGCCAGTCCGAGATGTCGTAGCGTCCATCGGCCAGGCGCGTGACGGCCAAACGCGGGGCCTGCAGATGCATGTCATCGACCACGATGCCCGCTTGCGTCACAGAAGCGCTCGACAGGTCGATGTGCAGTTTCTCAAAGCCCAACCGCTCCGCGCCAGCCTGGTCTTTAACGGAAAGCCCCAGCACATCCACTGAAAGATCAAGGGGGTTGATCGCGACACGCTCGATGAACACATCGCGCCCCAAGGCCTTGCCCAGCT
>CAITSG010000018.1 GCA_903894995.1 uncultured Burkholderiales bacterium | reverse complement strand
CAGAACCAACTGTAGGCATTGAGCCAGGCGCGCTGGTCAGCTTGTCCGGTGGTCGGGTGGGCGAATGGGTGAGTATCGAAGAGGAAGGTACGACCTTTCGCACGGAGCATTTTCGAACCGTGGACTCACTCGGTCTGTTGTTGCGTCACGGTGCGATCACAGTTCAGATGCACGATGCGGGTCAGGACTTTGCGAGAAACTTTGTGTTTGCTCAACTCAATCCCGTTGGCGCGCCAGCCTTGGATCGTATCCCCGGCGGGCACTGGCAAGACAGCATGACTGAGCGTTGTGCCTGGGCCCGAAAAAGACTCGGACAAGCCCTCGACGCGGTGGGTGGCCTCACAAGTCCAGGCGGGTGCGCGGTCTGGCACGTGGCGGGCTTAGGGCAAAGTGTGAAGGAGTGGTCAACGCTTGAGGGCTGGAATGGCAGAACGCTGAATCAGTACGAAGCCAAGGGGATCTTGGTCGGCGCGCTGGGGGTGTTGGCGGTGCATTACGGGTATGGCCAGTAAAAAACGCTTGTCAGGACGTTGTCCGGACGTTATGATGGTGTAACTTTTTAAAAACGAGACCGCCATGACCGCTGTCATTCATTCCAAATCTGAGCGCATCGATGTGCGCGCCAGCACGCCCGTGAAGCAATTGCTTCAGGAAGCTGCGCGCGTAGCGCACAAAAATGTGAGCGAGTTTTTGCTGGATGCAGGCATTCTCGCTGCCAACCAGACCTTGGCAGATCGTACCCGCTTTGAACTGAGTGCTGAGAAGTGGCTGGCCTTTCAGACTGCCCTAGACCAGCCCGTGAGCGCTAAGCCTAAGCTCAAGAAGCTTCTCTCTGAGCCTGGGTTGCTTGGTTGAACTCGCAGGCTTATGAGCCAGTTCGTAAACTGGCCAATACAGATATCGTCGATTCCTTCGATTGTGGTCAGTCTGCACTGAATCAGTTTTTGCAGCGCTTTGCGCTCGTTAACCAAAAATCCAACAGTGCGCAGACGTATGTGAGTTGCCATTCGGGCTCGGTCGTTGGTTTCTATAGCTTGGCGGTTGGCAGTGTTGAGCCATCCAATGCGGCACCGCGTGTGACCAAAGGCATTCCCCAACACCCCGTGCCGGTGATGATTCTGGCCCGGCTTGCCGTGGACCTTCAGCACCAAGGCGCGGGGCTTGGCAAAGCACTGCTAAAAGATGCGCTGCTGCGCACTGCACAGGCGGCGGACATTGCTGGAATTCGTGCGCTGCTGGTGCATGCCAAGGACGATCCTGCTAGGCAGCGGTATCTCAATTGGGAGTTTGAACCCAGCCCATCTGATCCGTTTCACCTGTTCCTTTTGATGAAGGACATCAAGGCCATGGTGGGGAAGTGACTAGGCTTGAATGATGCGTAAACGTGTACCGACCCATCCCGGGGCTATCCTGCGGGAAGATGTGCTGCCCAGTTTGCCGGGCATGTCTGTGAGCGCCTTTGCTCGAAGCTTGGGCGTTTCCCGCCATACGCTGCACTCCTTGCTGGCCGAACGTAGCGGCGTGTCAGCCGAGATGGCACTGCGCCTGGGAAAGCTCCTTGGCAACGGCGCACAACTCTGGCTGGACATGCAGACCAAGTTTGATCTGTGGCAAGCGGAGGCAAAGCTGCACGATGAACTGGGTCAGATGAAGCAACTGGAGTCGTTGGCAATAGCTTGATTTAAAAAT
>CAITSG010000017.1 GCA_903894995.1 uncultured Burkholderiales bacterium | reverse complement strand
TTGCAGCGTGTCGGCCAGGTCAAAGCCCATGTCAAACCAGGCGTAGCAGAGCAAGTGCAGGCTGGCATATCCAAACACCAGCAAACCCAGCATGCGCCGAAACCGCAGCAGTTCGGGCCAGCCCAGCAGAACGCGCAAAGGGCTCACGGCCAGCACCACGCACAGGCTGCGCAGCGTCCAGTCTCCTGTGGCTCGGATCAGGGCTTCAGCGGGATTGGGGCCGAGCTGGTCCTGCAGGGTTTGCGCCAGCAACCAGACCCAGGGCAGGCAACCGAGCACCAGCAAAGCCCACCAAGCGGCGGGATGACGCAGCGCCGCCCTCATGCCCTCAAGACTTTGACACGCAACGGCATCAGAAGAATTTCTTCAGGTCCATGCCGACGTACAGCTGGCCGACCTGTGCCTCGTAGCCGTTGAACATGAGTGTCTTTCGTTTTTTGGCGAGCAAGCCGTCTTCGCCGATGCGCCGCTCGGTGGCCTGGCTCCAACGCGGGTGGTCCACATTCGGGTTGACGTTGGAGTAAAAGCCATACTCTTGCGGGGCAGATTTCTCCCAAGACGTGACCGTCTGCTTGTCGGTGAAACGGATCTTGACCAGGCTCTTGCCACTCTTGAAACCGTACTTCCAGGGCACCACCAGACGCAAGGGCGCACCGTTTTGCTTGGGCATCACCTCGCCATACATGCCGAAGGCCAGCAGGGTCAGGGGGTGCATGGCCTCGTCCATGCGCAAGCCCTCGACATAAGGCCAATCGATCACACTGGAGCGCAGACCCGGCATGGTCTTGGGGTCGGCCTGGGTCACGAACTCCACAAACTTGGCTCCCGGCAAAGGCTCCACGCGTCGGATCAGATCGGCCAAGGAATAACCCACCCAGGGAATCACCATGGACCAGCCTTCCACGCAGCGCATGCGGTAAATGCGCTCTTCCATGGCTGCCCACTTCATCAGATCTTCCAGGTTCACGCGGGCGGGCTTCTTGACCAATCCCTCAATCTCCACACTCCAAGGATCGGTGATCAGGGTATGGGCGCGTTTGGCCGGGTCTGCCTTGTCGGTGCCAAACTCGTAAAAGTTGTTGTAGGTGCTGACATCTTGATACGGGGTGGGCTTTTCCATGGTGTTGGCACCCAAGACCCCCGACTTGCCTGCGGCCAACACCGGCAACTTGCCAGGCCGCGCCATTTGAGCATGGGCTTCGCGCAGCCCCCAACCCGCCAAGGCCAGCCCTGCTGTGCCCAAGGCCATGTGCCGAACCAGTGCGCGACGCGAGTTGTACACGCCTGCAGGCGTGATCTCACTGGGCACAGGGTGCTGAAAACCATTGTTCGAATGGGTGATGATCATTTTTTGCCAAACAAAATTAAGCCAAATTTTGATTTTGAACCGTACGGCGGACATGCAGGGACTCGGTCGCGCAAAAACCTTCTTTTCAATATTGATTTTCTATAGAAATAATGTTAAAATTAACAAATTAACAAATTAACAAATTAACAAATTAACAAATTAACAAAAAGTCAAAAGTCAAAAGTCAAAAGTCAAAAGTCAAAAGTCAAAAATCAAAAATCAAAAATCAAAAATCAAAAATACATTTCATGTTACGTTAAAATTAATTTTTAGTTTCGTTTTTCTCCCGTAAATGACCACCCCTGCCCTCATTGAAGTCGTTGACGATGACGATGACGTCCGCCGCATGATGGTGATGGTTTTGGAGTCGCATGGCTTCAATGTCCGAAGCCACAACGGAGGGACGTCGTATTTGAATGCCCCTAGGGCAGATGGCCCACGCGTGATGCTGCTCGATGTGCGCATGCCTCAAATGTCAGGCATTGAATTGCAAATTCGCCTGAAGGAAACGGGGGATGACATTGCCGTGATTTTCATGAGCGGGGAAAGTCTGCCGCATGAAACGCTGGCTGCGCAGCGCTCAGACGCCATCGCCTTTCTGACCAAGCCATTTCACACCGCTCAACTGCTGCAAGCCATCAAAGCGGGCCTCCAAGCCCAGGCCAGCGTCAAGCCAACCTGAAGCCAGACCCGCCGCTGTCAGAGGGTGCCGTAGCTGTGCAGGCCGCTCAAGAACATGTTGACGCCTAAAAAGGCAAACGTGGTGATGCCCAAACCGACCAAGGCCCACCAAGCGGCCACAGTGCCGCGCAAACCCTTCATGAGCCGCATGTGCAGCCAGGCGGCGTAGTTCAACCAAACGATCAAGGCCCAGGTCTCTTTCGGGTCCCAGCTCCAGTACCCGCCCCAAGCCTCAGCGGCCCACAAAGCACCCAACACAGTGGCGATGGTGAAGAAGGCAAAGCCCACAGCGATGGACTTGTACATCACATCGTCGAGGATTTCAAAAGAAGGCAAACGCTCGGCAATGCGCCTGCGGCCCATCAAAATGCCCGCCACGATGAAGGCGGATATTCCGAAGTAAACCATCCAGTAGCTGCTGGTCTGGTCGTTGGCAGACTGGCGGAACACCACCGGCTCAAAGCACAACACAATGCCCAGCAGCCACAAGGGTGCCAGCTTGTACCAACGGGTCTCGGTCGCTTGCTGCTTGATCAGGTAAGCAAAAGCCACCATGGCAGCCAAGGCAAAAGTCCCGTAACCAATGAAGTTGGCCGGGACATGGATCTTCATCCACCAGCTCTTGAGGGCGGGCACCAGAGGCTGGATTTCATGCGCCTCGCGCACCAACGTGTACCAAAGCAAAAAGCCCACCGCCGCACTGACCACCAGCATCACAAACGCACCCAAAGCACGGGTTTTATACTGCGCTTCGTAATACAGGTAAAAAGCCGTGGTCATCCAGCAAAACATGATGAACACTTCATACAAGTTGCTCACCGGGATGTGTCCGATGTCCGGGCCCAACTGGTGGCTTTCGTACCAACGCACCAAGGTGCCAATCAAGGCCAAGCCCACCGCCACCCAAGCCATGCGCGAGCCCAAAGACTCCATCGCGTCTGCCTGACCCCGGATGAAGATGCCCGCCCAATAAAAAACAGTGCTGATGAAAAACAACACGCTCATCCACAGGATGGCCGACTGGCTGGACAGGAAATACTTCAACAGGAACACCTGCTCGGATCGGGCCAGATCACCCTGATAAAGGTAAATGGCCAACAGCGACAAACCCGTGACCACCAGCATCAAGCTGCGCAGCGGCCGCCAGAACCAAGCCAACCAAATCACGGCCGGCAAGCTGCAGACCAGGATGGCCTGCTCGTACACATCCATCGCGTGCTGATAACGGGTGAAGGCAAACACCGTGCCCAACAAGGCCAGCAAAGCAAAGCCCCAGTCCAGGGCAGAGCGCGTCGAAAAATAACCGGGATTCAGAGTGGCAGTGGTCATGATTTTTTCTCAGAACGACCCAACAAGCGGGCGGTCAATTGGTCAAATTCGCGGTCGACATCCATCGTCTTGCGGTTGGATGACAAAGCCATCGTCGCGTGGGTGCCATCGGCTTGGGGTGACAGCCACACCCACAAGCGGCGGTCTCGAACATACAGCATTGCAAAAATACCCAAGATCAAAAGGGCACAACCGAGGTAAACGATGGACTGGCCCGGGGCCCTGGCCACCTGGAACACGCTGGCTTGCACCTGCTTGAAATCCGTGAGCAAAAACGTCATGGGTGCGGGATAAAACGGTGCGTCAGACAGGGCCAACACCGCCTGTGACATGAAGCCCTGCACCTTGTCGACGGGCAGGGGCTTGGCTGCGGCTTGCTCACGGGCCACCGTGTCCAGCTCCAGCAAGGTGCCATTCAGGATGCGCACAAACATTTCGCCTGCACGCGTGCGCTCGGCCTCGGGGACATTGGTTTCCAGAAAATCAGCCAAAGCCTGCAGGCCGGCCACTTTCTTGCCCTTGACTGTTTCTTGACCCGCAAACAAGCCCAAAGCGCGCTCGGCCGAATCGGCCAGCTGCTGGGTCAACTCGGGACGCTTGGGGTCCACCGCCTTGCGGGCGTAGCGCTGCACCGCCCGCTCGCGCAGCGCGGGCGTTTCCAAAGCTGCACGCAATCGGATGAAGCCGGTCAACTCGCCATTTTCATCGGCTGGCGGCCGCAGATAACGGTAGGGCTCGCTGGGCAACTCGCGCATGCCCAACAGGAACACCGGCACACCGTCGCCCGCATCCACGGGCAGCATGTAGTTGTTGTACTCACGGGCTTGGCCCGCCGCGTCGCGCAGCTTGTAGCTCAAGCTCGGTCCCACGTTGCGCAGTTCTTTGGTCTGGGTGGTCTTGTGGCCTGCGCCCAAGCGTTCATCAATGGCGCTGCGCAAATCCACCTTGCGCACATCCACCGCCGTGCCCTCAGATCCAGCGCCACCGGACATGTTTTCCACGTTGATCACGCGCAGACCGGTGAACTCCAGGCTCATTTTTTCGTTGCCATTGGTCAGGTCGGTGCTGCCGCCAATGGTGCCTTCCACCTCAAAGGACTTGGTGGCCGCCGACATGGGCACGGCTTGCAGCTTGACGCTGGAGCCGCCGTCGTCAAAGCTGGATTGGTAAATGTTGATGCCCTTGAAACTGGCCGGGTGGTTCACCTCGACACGCGCTTCCTTTTTTTCGCCTGTGGCTTTGTCGTGGATGATGATGTCGCTGGCAAACAGCTTGGGCATGCCGGTCGAATAGTACTCGACGATGAACTTTTTCAGCTCAATCACAAAAGGCAAGTCCTGCAGCAAGATGCCGTTGGACTGGTTCAGGATGGCGGTGCCCGACGCGGTGTCTTCGGCCACCAGCAAATTGGCGCGAAACGCCGGGTTGTGCTCGGACAGGCGGTGCTGCGCGGGCACATCGGCGATCATGCCGCCGCCGTTGTAAATTTCCTTGCCACCAAACCACATTTGGGCGCGTACCGCCAGGTCGCCATCGAGCAAGCCCCCCACACACACCAGCACAATGGCCGAGTGCGCCGCGATGTAACCGATTTTGTTGGCAGCACCCGCCTTGGCCGCCAGCATCCAGCCCTTGCCTGCCGGGGTGTCGCGCTCTTGCAGCTTGACCTTCCAGCCGCCCGTGGCCAGCAAGGCCCCCAACCGATGGGCGGCAGCTTGGGGCAACTCATTGAGCGAACCTTCTGCCTTGTTGTGAAACGCCTTGAGGCTTTGCTCTCGAATGTTTTCCTTGTAGTTTTTAAGGTCTACCAGGATTTTGGGCGTGTTGCGGGCAATGCACAGGCTGGTGCTGATGACCAAAAAGGCCAGAATCAGCAAAAACCACCAAGCGCTGTAAACCGAATTGAGCTTGAGCGTGGTGAACACCTCGGCCCAGAAAGGACCGAACTGGTTGATGTAATTGTTGCTGGGTTCGTTTTGTTTGAGCACCGTACCGATCACCGAAGAAACGCAGATGATCGTCAACAAGGAAATGGCAAAGCGCATGGACGACAGCAACTCGATCACGGCCTGCCCTCGGAAAGAGCCGCGCTCGGATTCGGGGCGGGGTGCAACAGTCGTCATGGGGTGTATAAAAATGAAGCAGACAAGGAAATGGCGGGACATGGCCCGCCAAAAACGATCAAGGTCGGAAAACCGGCCTTGGTGCATGTCTTGTCGACCGGATTTTGATTGTGCCCCAGTGGGAGGTCACGGCCTTTAAAACCCCCTGAAGTCCTCAGGGTAAACACGGTGCATACCCGGGCAGCTGCCCGGCAAGATCCTCAGCGTAAACCGGCAATGTAGTCCGAAACTGCCTTGATTTCGCGGTCGTTCATTTTGGCAGCGACCTGCGTCATTTGCAG
>CAITSG010000016.1 GCA_903894995.1 uncultured Burkholderiales bacterium | reverse complement strand
GAATAGACGGGCCGCTCGGCTTGCTTGGGGATGAAGTAATACATCATGCCCAGAAAGCCTGCCGTCAAAAAGAAACCCACCGCGTTGTGGCCGTACCACCACTGCACCATCGCGTCTTGCACCCCGGCGTAGGCCGAATACGACTTCATCATGCCCACGGGCAAGGCCGCAGCGTTGACGATGTGCAACAAGGCCACCGCAATGATGAACGCAGCAAAGAACCAGTTGGCCACATAAATGTGGCGCACCTTGCGGGTGCCCACAGTGCCAAAGAACACCACGGCAAAGGCCACCCAGACCAGCGCGATCAAGATGTCGATGGGCCACTCCAGTTCGGCGTATTCCTTGCCTTGGGTAAAGCCCAAGGGCAAGGAAATGGCGGCCAGCACAATGACCAGTTGCCATCCCCAAAAAGTGAAAGCGGCCAGCTTGTCGTTGAACAAGCGCACGTTGCAGGTGCGCTGCACCACGTAATAAGCGGCCGCGAACAAGCCGCAACCACCGAACGCAAAAATCACCGCGTTGGTGTGCAAGGGGCGCAAGCGGCCATAACTGAGCCAGGAAATGCCGAAGTTGAGTTCCGGCCAAGTCAGCTGGGCCGCGATGATCACGCCCACCAGCATGCCCACCACACCCCAGACCACCGTCATGATGGCGAACTGCCTGACAACTTTGTCGTTGTAAGACGTGGCCTGCATATTGGCAAATTTCATTTTTACCTCTTGTTTTTAAATCTTCAAAACGAGTGTGCACGGGCGCACGTTGCAAGGACTTGATCGAAATCAATCGTCACGCAAAATTCGTTCGCCTTCGGCCTCGATGTCTTCAAATTGACCTCGGTCAATCGCCCACCACAGCCCAGCCAGGATGAAAAACACCAGGGCCACGGACAAGGGAATCAGCAAATACAGAATGTCCATGCTGTTTTCTCAAACGGGTTGCGGGACCAGTGCCTGCTGCTGCAGCGAATCTGGCAAGGCCTGCGACAGGCGCAAAGCATTGAGCACCACCAGCAAAGAGCTGAGCGCCATGCCCAGACCTGCGGCCCAGGCGGGCAGCCAGCCCATCAGGGCCAGTGGCACACAAGTGGCGTTGTAAGCTGCCGACCACCACAGGTTTTGCCGGACAATGCGCATGGTTTTGCGGCTGCGCTGCAAGGTGCTGACCAACACACCGAGTTGCCCACCCATCAGCACAAAATCGGATTTGGACTGCGCCAGCGGCACCGCTTGGCCCAGCGCAAAAGACACATCGGCCCCGGCCAGCACCGGGCCATCGTTCAAGCCGTCGCCCACCATGGCCACTTTGTGACCATTGGCCTGCAGGGCCAGCAGTGCTTGCAATTTGTGCTGGGGGCTGCAGCCGCCTTGCGCATCGGCAATGCCCACGGCCTGGGCCACCTGGGCCACCGCAGCCAGGCCATCGCCAGACAGCACCTTCAAGGACAAGCCCATTTGCGACAAGGCACGCACCACACCCGCCGCCTCGGGGCGCACTTGCTCGGCCAATTCAAAGCTGGCCAACCAGCCCGAAGCATCGGACAGGCTGACCTGCAAGTGGTGCCCGGCGCGTGGTGGGGCTGCACAAAAAGCGGACGAGCCCAGGCGCAACATCCCATCAGAAGGCCCTGAACATTGCAAAACCCCCTGCACACCCTGCCCTGCCAGTTCACAGATGTGTTGGGCATCCAGCGATTCGAGCGCATCCAAACGGCCTGCGGCTTCGGCGCGACGGCGGGCCTCGGACCACAAGGCGCGCGAGACCGGGTGCAAGGAATGGCGCGCCAAACTGGCTGCCCAGTCCAAGGCCTGGACCGCACTCACACCATCGCGGGTGTGGATGCGGACCACTTCAAACGCATCGCGTGTCAGGGTGCCCGTCTTGTCAAAAATCACGGTGTCAATGAGGGCCAGGTTTTGCAACGCACTGAGCCTACGCACCAGCACACCGCTGCGGGCCAAAGCCCCGGCCGTGGCGAGCATGGCGGCCGGTGTGGCCAATGACAAAGCGCAAGGACAGGTGACGATCAGCACGGCGACAGCCACCATCATCGCGTGCGCGGGGTCGCTTGACCACCAATAAATGGCCGAGGCCAGCGAGGCCAACATCACCGCCACCAAAAAGGGCTTGGCCCAGCGGTCCACCAACAGCGCCATGGCGGGTTTGGAGACCGAGGCGCTCTCCATCAAAGCCACGATTTGTGCATAGCGGGTGGCCGCGCCAATTTGCTCGATCTGCACCTGCAGCGCACCGCTCAGGTTGTGGCTGCCCGCAATGACGCGATCGCCCACGCAGCGCGCCAGCGGCCTTGACTCCCCGGTCAGCAGGGCCTCGTCCACCTGGGTTTGGCCCACCAACACCAGACCATCGCCCGCAAAAGCCTCACCGGGCAAGACCTCGATCACATCACCGACTTGCAAGCGGCGAACGGACATGAGCACCCAAGTGCCATCGCTCTGGCGCTTGCGCACACTGTCGGGCAAGCGGTTGAGCACCGCCTCCAGTGCGCCAGCCGTGCGGTCGCGCATGCGCAGCTCCAGCCAGCGGCCCGTGAGCAAAAAGAACACAAACATGGTGAACGAGTCAAAAAAGACTTCGGCACCGAACGGCCCCTGGGGCTCGAAGGTGCCCAGTGTGCTGACCACAAAGGTCACCACCATGCCCAGCGCCACGGGCAAATCCATGCTGATTTGGCGCTCGCGCCAATCGCGCCAAGCGTTGCTCAAAAAAGGCGCGCATGAGAAAAACATCACCGGCAAAGACAGCACCCACGACGCCCAGCGCAACAGGTGCTGGGCTTCGGACGAGATCTCACCTGGCTCGCTCAAGTACGTCGGTGCGGCGTACATCATGACCTGCATCATGCAAAGCGCCGCCACCGCCCAGCGCCAAACCATGCGCCGGGCTTCGGCGCGGCGACGCTCGTGGGCGTGGGCGTCGTTGGCGGGCAAGGCCTTGTAGCCATGGCGTTCGACCGAACGCATCCACTCGGAGGGGCGCGTGAGCTCAGGCGACCAGACGATCTGGCCCCGGTGGCTGGCACCGCTGATTTGCACCGACAACACACCCGGCACGGCACGCAAAGCATCTTCCAGGGTGATGGCGCAGGCCGCGCAATGCATGCCTTCGAACACCACACTGGAGCGCCAGCAGCCCGACTCGGTTTTTTCGGGCAAGCTGAACGCCGCCCACTCATCGGGCGCATCGAGCAGTTCCAGCCGCTGCTGCGGGGTGTCGCCTTGGGCCTGAGCCAACTCAGGCGCAGCCGATTCCAACGCTTGTGGAGAAGCGGGCCGCAGACTGGGCAAAACATTGACGTGGGTCATGTTTCGAAGATACGACAGCCCGACCGATCAAAGCTTGATGTACATCAAGCGCCCCCATTTGCTGCTCTTTTAAGCTGGGTTCTTGTCATTTTCAACAGGAGCACCTCATGTACAAACGCATCCTTGTGGCCACCGACGGTTCCACCTTGTCCAAAAAAGCGGTGGCCAGCGCCATCGAACTGGCTGCCACATGCGGCGCAGAACTGATTGCCATCAAAGTGGTGCCTCACTACCCGCAGGCCTACTTTGAAGGCAGCATCCCCCTGTCGAGCGAGGAGATCTCGCGCGTGGAAAGCCAGTGGACCGAAGCCGCTCAAATGCAATTGGCCGCAGTCGAAAAAAGCGCCAAGGCCAAAGCCGTCAGCACCAAAACCATCACCGTCAAATCGGATGTGGTCTCGGACGCCATCATTGCGGCAGCCAAAAAGCACAAAGCCGACCTGATCGTCATGGCCTCGCACGGCCGCAAAGGCATCAAACGCCTGTTGCTGGGCAGCGAAACCCAGCAGGTGCTAACGCATTCGCACATTCCGGTGCTGGTGCTGCGCTGATGGGCACCTGAGGGTATGCAAGGCCCCGTGGTCCGTGCGCGGCAGCGATGCGGCGCTGCGGCGCTGCGGGTGGGCACGCCAGCCGATGGTCAATGGGTTTGCAAAGAATAATTAACTAAAATGAATTCACTTTAACCCATCCCCTCAGCCCATGCGCACACTTTTCAGGCAATGCCTCAGCACCGACCGGCCCAGTCCCAGCCACCCTTGCCCAACTTGGTCAAAGGCCTCGTGCATGGTTTTGCTCATCGCCTCAGGACTGGGCGCGGGCACAGCGCAAGCCCAGGTGCTGACCATTGAGAGCTGGCGCAAAGACGATCAAATTTTCTGGGACAAGGTTCTGATTCCAGCCTTTCAGCGACGGCACCCTGAAATCAAGTTGCAATTCAAACCCGAGGAACCACTGGCCTACGATTCGCGGCTGGAGGCTCGGCTGTCCACCCGGCGCGCAGGCGACCTGATTTTTTGCAGGCCCTTTGACGCCAGCGTGCGCATGCAGGCCAAGGGCTACCTGCTGCCCCTGAAAGAAGAGGCCCTCAAAAACTTCAACCCGCAAGCTCGCCGGGCCTGGACCACCGATGACGGCAGCACCACCTACTGCCTGCCCGTGGCCTATGTGATGCACGGCCTGTTCTACAACAAGAAAATCCTGCATGACTTGAAGCTCGAGCCCCCAAAGACTTGGGCACAGTTCTACCAATTGCTCGGCCAAGTGGCCGCAAAAAAGACGGTGACACCGCTGGCACTGGGCACCGCCGACATGTGGGAATCGACCCAAGTGGTGTTCACCGGCTTGGGACCCAATTTTTGGGAAGGTGAAAAGGCCCGGCAAGGGTTGATGGAAGGCACCGTCAAATTCACCGACCCGGGCTTTCTCAAGGCTTGGGACATGATGGCCCGGCTCAAGCCCTACATGCACCCCGATCAAAACAGCATGTCCAACGGTGACATTCAGCTGCTGTTTGCCACGGGCAACGCAGCGGTCTACCCCTCAGGCTCCTGGGACATCGACTTTTTGCGCAGCACCAGCTTTGCTTACAAAAAACCCATCGATTTGGGTGTCTTCAAGCCTCCAGTTGAACAAGAAGGTCAGGCTTGCCACATCTCGGTGCACCCCGATTTCGGCATTGGCGTGAACAAAAACAGCCCGAGCCAGGCTGCGGCTCTCAAGTTCATCGCCTGGCTGGGCACCGCCGATTTCGCGCAGTTGCTCACCGACACGCTGACCGGCTACTTTCCTTTGGCGGACCACCCGGTCCAATTCAACGACCCATTGGGTCAGGAGATGATGGGTTGGCGGCGCAGCTGTCAGGACACGATCCGCCTGAACGCCCAGAAAATCAACCGCGTCTGGCCCTCCATGGAAGAGGAACTTTGGTATGCCAACGTGAAAGTGATCAACCAGGACATCACGCCCGAGCAAGCGGCCCGGCACATCCAGAGCGTGCACGAGAAAAACGCTTACCTCAAATGATGCGCGCCCTCCAGTGACCACGGAATGCGGTCACGGGTGGGAACGCCCGTGATGGGCGGGTGAAACCCTTCAGGCCAGAAACAGGTTTTTGTGTTGCTCGCGCAGCAAGTTCTTTTGCACCTTGCCCATGGTGTTGCGTGGCAACTCGGCCACCACAAAGCAGCGCTTGGGAATCTTGAAATTCGCCAGCTTGGCCTTGAGCTCGGCCAGGATGGCCTCAGGCTGCACCGTGGCCCCAGGCTTGGCAATGACCACAGCCACGCCCACCTCGCCAAAGTCCGGGTGCGCCACACCCACCACCGCACTTTCGGCCACGCCCTTCATCTCATTGATGTAGCCTTCGATCTCGGCCGGGTACACGTTGTAGCCGCCGCTGATGATCAG
>CAITSG010000015.1 GCA_903894995.1 uncultured Burkholderiales bacterium | reverse complement strand
TGTTCAAAGCCCACTACGACATCGCTTATGTGCTGGTGTGCAACACCGTGCTGACGCTGTTTGCCCTGGCCCAAGTGCGCGACATCACCCGCCGAGGCATTGAACAGTGATTGCGCTGCACAACGTCTGCAAGCAGTACCCCATGCGCGAAGGCATGCGCACCGTGCTGCAAAACGTCAACCTCACGGTGCGCCCCGGCGAAAAACTGGGCATCTTGGGGCGCAACGGCTCGGGCAAATCCACACTCATTCGGCTGATTGGTGGCGCAGAAAAGCCCAGCAGCGGCCACATCACCCGTGGCATGCGCGTGTCCTGGCCGCTGGCCCTCATCAGCGGCTTTGGTGGGTCGCTTACCGGGCGCGATTCTTTGCGCCTGGTGTGCCGCATTTACGGCGTCGAGTGGCGCGACAAACTCGACTTTGTGCTCGACTTCACCGAGCTGGGCCGTTACTTTGACGAACCCGTGCAAAGCTACTCGCACGGCATGATGGCCCGCCTGGCCTTTGCCGTGTCCATGGTCATCGATTTCGATTGTTTTTTGATTGACGAAGTGGTGGCCGTGGGCGACAGCACCTTCACCGAACGCTGCAACCTTGAACTCTTTGGCAAACGTGGCCACAAAGCCATGGTCATCGTCTCGCACAGCGAACCCTTCATTCGTGAGCACTGCGACCATGCGGCGGTGCTGGTCAATGGCCAGTTGCACAGCTTTGCCTCCAACGAACAAGCCTTTGCTTTTTATCAGGCCAGCCTGCAGCCCAAAGGCCTAACTGGCCACACGGCCATCACCGAACCCTTGACTGCATGAACGTACTTGTTGACTTAAAACCCGCTCTGGACGGCTATGCCGGCATACCCCAAGAATGCCGTTTGCTGTTCAAAGGCCTGAGCCAAATGGGTGGCTTTGGTGTGGAAGGCCTCATTCAGCACGGCGGACGCCGCCTGCGTGCCGCACTGCCACCACAGCACCAATTCAGCCAAGACAAACAAATTGACCGTTTGTCCAAGTTTGTGGTGTCCATGTACGAAAAGCCGTTTGACAATTTTGCGCAGGCCGTTTTGTACGACATCCAGCGCCGGTTTTCACGCGGCTTTTTGCGCTTGCGGGCCAACCTGGGCCTGAGCTTGCCGCTCAGCCGCTTCGAAGCCGATTTGTTTGAAGACTTTGTGTGGCGCACCTTCTTTAGCAAAACGCTCAATGCCGACTGCCAAGCACAGCTGATGCAAACCCGCCACCGGGTGCTGAGCGTGCCCCGGCAAATGATGCACAAAGCCGGGCTCGATGGCTTGAAGTTTTCTCAGACCCCCAGCTACGCACAAATTGACACGCGGGGTTTTGACGCCTTCGTCACACAAAACCCTTTTCCGGGCCGTGTGGCCAAAGGCACACAAATGGTGGTGCGCTACCACGACGCGGTGCCCATCCTCATGCCCCACACCACGCGTGACAAAGCCTTTGACCAAGCGGCGCATTTTCATGCGCTCAAAGACAACCTCAAACAAGGCGCCTGGTTTTCGTGCATCTCCCAGGCCACACGCAGTGACCTGCTCACCATCTTCCCGCAGGCCGAACAACGCAGCGTGGTCATCCCCAACATCGTGTCGGACGAGTACTACCCCGACACCTCGCCCCCACAAATCGTGTACCAGGTCATACGCAACCGCATTGCGGTGGACGACACGGTCAAAACCAAACTGCCCAAGAGCTTTGCGCATCAAGACGTCGCCAGCCAAGCACCGCTGGAGTACCTGCTGATGGTCAGCACCATCGAGCCGCGCAAAAACCACCAGCTGCTCATGCAAGCCTGGGAAATGCTGCGCTACAGCACACACCCCAATTTAAAACTCGTGGTGGTCGGCAACACCGGTTGGGACCAAGGGCCCGTGTTGCAAAGCTTTCGCCCATGGGCCGAGCGTGGCGATTTGTTCTGGCTCAACAACGTGCCGG
>CAITSG010000014.1 GCA_903894995.1 uncultured Burkholderiales bacterium | reverse complement strand
AGAAGATTTGGACCAGTTGCAAAGCCGCTTGAGCCGTGAGTTGTGCGTGAACGTGCTGGCACAAGCCGAAGAGGCTGAGATGACCCAGTCGCTGCAGCGCCTTCAGGCCGATCAGCGCCACGTCACCGACAGCTTGGAGGCGGATTTGCGCCGCATTCAAAATGATGCTGCGCTCAAGCGTTGGCTCAAAGAACAGTGGCAGTTGGCCAAAGCCCAAGTTCAGGACACAGACGGTTTTTGAAGGGGCCGCCTGTCAGCCAAGCTGAACGGCAATTGAGCTTGAAAGACATGCCTGAGACTCAGCTTGCCTCATGGAGCCGTGACGGTGAGTCAACGCACAGACCGTGGATCCGCTTCGTGGATTTATGGCCGTGATGGTGATTTTCTCCAAAATCAATCGTGTTTGAAAATATATTTCAAGCTCAAATAAATATTGATTTAAATAATATATATTCATTAAGCTTAATTATCATGATGAGAATTACAAGTTAATCCATGTTAAAATATTGAGTCTCATTATTTAAAAGTTACAAAATGAAATCCAAAATTATTAATTCAGTGTTGTTTCTTGCTGCATCGTTGGGCGCAGGCCATGTTTCAGCCCAAAGCACCCATTTCTCGGGTTGGTCTGCTGCCTTGGGCGGCTCGGTGGTCGACGGTAACTTGAAAATCAATGAATTGAACCAAAGTCAAGCAGGCAATCTGGGTCGCACGAAAATTGTTGCCACCTTCGATGTTGGCTACAGCATGCCGCTCAATGACAAGTGGGCGCTGGGCATGGGCGCAAGCTATGACCTCAGCGAATCAAGAATTCTTGATGTGGTTTTGCTCAATGGCAAAGTGAAAAACCACAGTTCTTTGTACCTGCAACCCACACTGTTGCTGACACCGAGCACTGCTGCCTTTGCAAAAGTGGGTTACCACACGGCTGTTCTTGTCGGCGAAGGCGGTCTTTTCTCTCAGGCCGGTGGTTTCAGTGAATCCATCCACGGCACAGGTTTGGGCTTGGGCCTCAAGTCTTACATCAACAGCGATGTTTTTGTTCAATTTGAAGTGCTGACAACTAAATTCAAATCAAAAGCTGTGTCATTGGGTGATGCATTGACGCCTGCTAAAGCCAGCTTGACGTCGATGAACGTGTCCCTTGGTTATCAATTCAATTGACTGTTTTCAAAAATCAATGATTGCTGAATTTGAAAAATCAAATATGAATTGGATGCATTGAATTTTTGATTTTTCTAAGCTTGGTAAAGCCATCTGATGCTCTTGCACCAGATGGCTTTTTTGTTTTTTTAGAGTTTCTTTCTAAAAATACATGTCTTCAATGAAAAGTGTGTTTATGTTGATATTTGTTCACCCCATTGGGGCATCGCGATCTCCAAGCAAACGAGGCAACGCCAAGATTTGACCGGTCAGTTGAAGAATTGGATCAATTCGAAGGAGGTTTGCGCACTTTTTATAAACTCAATACTGTTAAAACTGATTACAAGAGTACGCTTTTTGGCGCGTTTACAACGAGGCATCCTCACGCATCATTGTGTCATCGGGTGACAGATGAATTAGTCACTCTAAGTTTCTGAATTGACACAAGTTTTTTGAGGTGACCCTTATGAAAATTTTCTCTTCACCGTTCAATCAGTGGCTGATTGGCTTGTCCGTAGCGGCTTTCTCGCAGCTGGCCTTGGCCCAATCGGGGGCCACCCGGGTGATCATCGACTCATTTGGCGAGCCTTACGCTACAGCGGCTTTGGCACCGGTCAATCAGACGCGTGTCTTCGTTTACCGCAACTTGCAAGGGGTGTCTCAGCAACCGGTGAACATTTACCTCAATGGCCAATACCACGCGTCCTTGCTCCGTGGTGGTTACACCGAGTTTTGTGCAGAACCGGGCAACGTCAGCATCAAAGCTGCGCTGGATGACGCATCCCGCTTGCATTTGAGCAAACAAGACGGTGGACAGCGCCTGAACATGCAAGTCGGACAGACCTTGTTCCTGAAGATCGACGAGGCTGGGCAGCCCGGCATTGCTGTGCTCAGCATGCCGACATCGCAAGCCAATGCCGAGATGTCCAACACCCGGCGTCAAATCCACACCATTTCCCGCGCCAAGGCCGCGCTCACCTGTGGCGAACCGGGCAAGGCCGCAGTGGTCACTGCCCCGCCGCCGCCGCCACCACCACGGCCACCGGCACCACGCGAATACGCGCTTGAAACCGATGCCCTGTTCGAGTTTGGCAAGGCCGAGTTGCGTGCCTCAGGTTTTAATGCCATTGAGGCCTTGGTGCAGCGACTGAATCAAGACTATTCCTCGGTCGACCGCATCCGTGTCGTGGGTTACACCGATGCCATTGGCTCGGTTCAGATCAACAAAAAATTGTCACAGCAACGCGCCGATGTGGTCGCCCGACAAATTTCCGCCCGCAACGTCAAGCCTACCCGAGGCATCGAAGCCGAAGGTCGAGGATCCATCGAATTGAGCAAAACGGGTTGCAGAAACGAGCCCACACCTGAAAACAAAATTTGCCACGCACCCAACCGACGCGTTGTGGTGGTCATCACCGGCGCACGCCGCTAAGTTCAATCGGCCCCATTCATCAACCTTATTTTGACTGTCACACACCATGAGCAAAACATACAAAATCAAAGTGAACCAAGGCCAAGGCGAGGCCAAGTTTGTTGACATTCCCACCACAGGGGACGGCAAAACCCCCATGGTGGTGAAGGCTGTCCCCGGGGGCAAATACCAGCTGTTGGATGCGACCACGGGCTATGCCCCTGAAAACATCCGGGCCAGCCGTTCAGGCAAAGATTTGCGAGTTTTCTTTGAAGGACGCAGCGCGGCCGACTTGGTGGTTGAGGACTATTACGAGGTGGCCCCTGAAGGTTTTAATGGCCTGATTGGTGAGGCTGAAACCGGTCGTTTTTACGAATACATCCCCGAAACCGCTGTGGGCAACACGGCGGTGCCTTTGTTGGCCGACGGTTCCAATCAGGTGGGCATGGCCTTGGGCGGGGCAGAAATCAATGCATCGGGCGCGGCTGTGGGTGTTTTGGCCGCCGCTGCGTTCAACCCTTGGTTGCTGGCCCCCTTGGGCTTGCTGGGTGCCGCAGCGGGCGGCGGTGGCTCAAGCAGCACCGCCGTGGCCGCCACGCCCAAAGTCACTTCGGCCAAATTGATGCCTGAAGACGATACCGGCCCCAAAGACGGTATCACGACCGACAGAACGCCGCGCATCACCGGTGAAGCCACGCCCGACTCAGACGTCTCTGTTGTGCTCAATGGCAAAACATACACCGGCAAGGCTTCTTCAACCGGTGTGTTTGTGATCCAGGTTCCGGATGTCGACGCCTTGGTGGACGGCAGCTACACCCCTGTGGTGACCAGTACCTTGGCCGGTGTCAAGTCGCCAGATTTTGCGGGAACCCCCTTCAAAGTTGACAACGGCAATGGCACCGACAAAACCAACGCTGGCCTGGTTTTGAACATCGTCTCCATCACCGAAGACACAGGTCTTAGCGGCTCAGACTTCCACACCGCCGACAACACCTTGGTCTTTAAAGGCGATTTGAACAAGTTCACCGACAACGGCGACCACGTCAAACTGTCCCTCAAAAACGACAAGGGTGCTGAGATCGACATGGTCTACGTCAAGCCCGTGCAAACAGCCGGTGCCTGGTCTTGGTCATGGGACAGAACCAACGCCAAATTGGCCGATGGCAAATACATACTCGATGCCACCATCGTCAACGGTGCCGGTGCTTTGATCAGCGACGGCTCTGCCAAGCCCACCAACGCCGACAGCCAACTGATCTACGTCGACCAGAACCCGCAGCAGCCAGCGGTGACCTCAGCCGCCCTGATGGCCGAGGACGACACGGGACCCAAAGACAACGTCACCACCGACAAAACCCCCCGAATCTCGGGCAAAGCATCGGACAATGCCGATGTTGAAGTGAAGGTCAATGGCAAAACCTACACCGGCAAAGCCTCTCCCACTGGTGAGTTTGTGATCCAGATCCCGGATGCCGACGCTTTGCCTGACGGTCCCCACACCCCAGAGGTGACTGCCACCATCAATGGCCTGAAATCGCCAGTGTTCAAGGGCACCGAATTCAAGGTCGACAACGCTCCGACCGACAAATCCCCCAATGCCGGGGTCAAGCTCGACATCACGGCCATCACCGAAGACACGGGCCAAAATACGACCGACTTCTACACCAAAGACAACCAGCTCATTTTTAAGGGCACGCTCAGCACCTTTAGCGAAAATGGAGATCAGGTCAAACTGTCCTTGCTCGACGCCAAAAAAGTCGAGATGGAAATGGTGTATGTCAAACCTGTAAAAAACGAATCAGGTGAGTGGACGTGGTCTTGGGATCGCAGCAAGTCTGCGGCCATGGCCGATGGTCAATACACGCTCAACGCATCCTTGGTCAATGGCGCAGGCACCCCCGTCAAGGACAACGCTACGGTGCCATCAACGGTCGATGCGCAGGATGTGTTCATTGACACCGACAAAACCAACAACCACTCACCCGACAAAGCCACCGATCCCAACAGCGACTTCAAGGTGGACATCGTGTCTGCAACACAAGACACGGGCTACAGCAACAAGGACTTCATCACGAAAGACCGCACGCTCAAGTTCGCTGGCAGCATCACCGATTTCAATGACAACGGCGCATTTGTAGAAGTGGTCCTCAAAGATGCCACGGGCAAAGTGGTGGCCACGGATTTCGTCAAGCCGGTCAAAACCGCAGGTGTTTGGGGGTGGACGTGGGACAAGCAAAGCGATTTGAGCTTGGTCGATGGCACGTATGACTTGCAGGCTTCATTGATTGACAAAGCCGGCAACCCCATTCACACCGACGTGCAGGCTTTGGTGATCGACAACAGCACCACCGACAACGGTGGCAAAACCGACCCCAACGCCAAGCTGAAAATGCTGCCCGTCACCTTCGAGGACGACACCGGCATCAACACCACCGATTACCTCACCAACGACCAACTGTTGACCTTCCGGGGTGGTTTTGACAAGGATTTTGTCGACAACGGTGATCGGGTTTTGGTGCAGGTGTTTGGGGTAGATGGCAAAGTGGTTTCTCAGCAATATGTCTTGCCAACGGGGAAAACTTGGGATTTTGACAATTTGACCAAATTGGGGATTGAGAACAAGACAACTACCTACACCGTGAAATCGGTATTGGTGGATGCGGCCGGTAATACGCTTCAAGCGACAGATCAATCTTTTGTGATTGACCGATCCGTGTCTATTTTTGACGATTCAGGTGCCAAGAAAGAAGCAGGACTTTGGACATTCAAATCGATCAATTACTCAACGGACGAGCAAGGCTATTACAAGTACACAACGGGATCGGGTGTTGTTGAAAAGAAATACACCGGTGGACTCTTTGATCTGAAGGATTTGGAAGGCAAGAAATTTGAAATAGGCAAATTTAGCCTTGAATTCAAAGATTGGGCTGGAAACTCTTTCACGATAGCCAACACCACTGAAGTCATGGATTTCACCGGTGCAACCATGGCAACAAGCACCTCCACCACAGTGTTGCCCACACCTGGTTTTAATGTCGATCAATTGGTCGGCTCGGTGGGCACGATTGAATTGAAGTCCTCCGACGCCAAAGATTTCGACATGGCCTCGCTCTACGATGGCATCCCTGCACTGGGCGATTTGACGGCCGTCAACCATGTTGACATCACGCAGGGTGCCCATGTCCTGAAGTTGACCATGGGTGATGTGTTGGACCTGGGTGTGAAAAACAGTTTCAGCATAGCCGCAGCACACAAAGATCACCTTCAAATGCGAATTGACGGGGATGCTTCAGATACCGTTAATTTGGATGATTTGGTCGGCACTACAGATTTGGATTGGACTAAAAACAATTCAGCTGTCACACTCGGCGGCAAAGACTATGCGGCCTACACCAACGATGCGTTGGGTCTGAGCCTGTTTGTGCAAACCGGCATCACCCTCAACTTGATTTGAGTGTGGCTGGGTCAACTGATTTTTTCGATGAAGTGATGTTGTGACCGCGATCAACAAACTGAAATGCATGGTGGTGGCCGCCCTCTGGGCTGGCACTGCCACGGCCGATCCTTTGATGGATTTCAGCATGTTCAATCCACCGGAGGTCAGTCAGCGAAAAATTGCCGAGCCCATGGTCAGTTGGCTGATTCGGTCCTCCCCTGAGGCGGTGTGCACGCAGGCCCAGCCCAAAGATGGCTTGGCCAGAAGGCCCGAAGGTTGTGTGTACTGGCACTTGGCCACAGCCCGTTGCACCATTGTCACCACCACGCACACCAGCCATTCACAGCTGGGGCATCTCTTTTTGCACTGCCTTCAGGGACGCTGATGATTCGGTCACAGTTCAATTCCCTGGCTGTGTGGGATCGACGTTGGTTTGGGGTGATGTGGGTGTTCTTGCTGGTTTTTTTGTCCGGCTGTGAAACCACGACCATGAAACCTCCCCAAGTGGATACGGTTCGATTTATCCCCATGGTCACAGAAAAGCGGGTTCTGGCTGAGCCCAAAGTCAAGTATTTGGTGCGCACCGATGGGTTTGAATATTGCGCCCGCATCACCGGCATTCCGGTCACCCCCACTTCACGGCCCATGGCTTGTGCTTTTTGGAATGTGCGCCGCAAAGAGTGCACCATCATCACCCCTATCACCACTGGCTTCAACTACCTAGGCCATGAGTTACGGCATTGTTTTGAGGGGGCCTTTCATGATTGAACGGTCGTTGTTGAGCACAGGCTTCAAATTGAGTCGACAAGATTTTTTGCGACTGGCGCTGGCATCGCTCAGCACGGCATGGGGAAGCGCTGTGCAGGCTCAAAACCCAGGCGATGGTGTGCTTCGGGTGGGGGTTTTGGCCCATTACAAGCCTTTCAGTTTCACCGAAGGTTCTTTGCAGGGTTTTGACGTGGATGTGATGAAGCGCTTGGCGGCCATCATGAAGCTGCAACTTCAAATTCATCCGGATGGCATGGCCAACTTGCAAAAAAAATTGCAGGCCGATGAAATTTCTGTCATAGGCAATCAACTTTTGCCTACACCGGAAAATCGCCGTTTGTTTGACTTTGCCAAGTCTTATGCCGCCAACCAGTTGGTGTGCATTCAACATGAAGACGACAACCGGGATTTTTTAAGCTTGGACGATTTGGTCGGGAAAAAACTGGGGGTCTTGGCCAGCACCGGCGTTGAAGACCAGGCCAAAGGGGCTTTGGGCAAAAGTGTCTTGCCATTTCCCGTGATTGACCAAGCCCTGAAGCTACTGGCCGAGAAAAAGCTCGATGCCGTGCTCGAAGAAAGTCTGATTGCCGATTACTACATCGAACGCGATGGCTTGCCCATCAAGATCACAGCACCCTTTGCACCCCCCATGGCCTCGGGTCTGGCGGTGCGCAAGGGCAACAAAGACATGGCCGCACGCATGACGGCGGCCATTCAAACCATGTTGTCAGATGGTTCGTTCAAGGACATCTCGAACCGCTGGTTTGGCTACGATGTGAGCCGCCCCAACGTCAGTCATTCCAAGCCGCGTTGATTGTCCGGGGGCAGCGTTGGCTCGGGTTCGGTGAAGATGTCGATGATTTTGCGTTCTGTGTCCAGCGCCAAGGCCATCAATTCAGGCAGGGATGCACAGCCCATTTTTTCCAGAACCCGGCTGCGATGGAGCTTGACTGTGGCTGGAGCAGAGCCGTTCATGTTGGCAATTTCCTTGTTGCCATAGCCCTTGACCATCCATCGGCAGACTTCGCGCTCCTTGTCGGTCAAGCGCATGAAGCGATCACGCACGTTCAGGGTGAGGATTTTCTGGCTTTGCTGGTGTTTGTCTTTTTGCAAGGCCAAGTCGATGGCCTCCAGCAGGGGTTCGAGGCCAAAAGGTTTGATCAAAAAATCGACCGCGCCTTTTTTCATGGCTTCGATGATTTCGGTGGGTTGGCTCTCGCCCGAGATGAAAATGATGGGGGTTTTTCTGCCTCTGGCAATCATCTCGTTTTGCAAAGAGAGTCCGTTCATGCCGGGCATGCGAATGTCCAGCAAAATGACGGCCGGTGTGATCGGCAAAGCGTCGCGCAAAAAAGCCGTTGGGCTGTCAAAGGTCTGGATGGAATAGCGGACCGAACTGAGGCTGTAAGCCAAGCTTCTGCGGATGGATGGGTCGTCATCAATCAGGTAGATATGGCCTTTGAAATCGTCAAAATTCATGGATTGCCTGAGGATGATTTCTTTTTCGAGACTGCCGACTCTGTTTACTTTGGTAAATTTTATCTGGACTTGCCAATATTTTTGATGAATACATACTCAAAAAGTACTGTTTATTTTGAGGGGCATGGCCATGGCGGCCTCTGACATGACTTCGCAAATGGACCCTATCGGATTGACACCCGCCTTACCCACCGATGCCCAGAGTATTTTGGGCTTGGCTGCACGGTCTTTGTTTGATGTCTTTGCCAATGCCAGCGAGGGCATGTTGTTGGTGGACCGTTCAGGTCGTGTGGTGTGGATCAATGACCACTACCGTCGGTATTTGCCGGCTTTGGGATTTGAGCGAGAAGCTGACTTTGTGGGGAAACCTGTGGTCGAGGTGGTGCAAAACACCTTGATGAACCAAGTGATGGAGACTGGCAAGCCCATTCTCATTGACCTGTTGAGCAACCGGGCGGGAACTTTTTTGGTCAGCCGCTTCCCTTTGCGGGACGAGGCCGGTAGCGTCATTGGTGCTTTGGGCGTGGTGTTGTTTGATCAGCCTGAAACCAATTTGCAGCCCTTGATGGCCAAGTTTGCCTTGATGCAGCGGGAATTGGACGAAGCCCGTTCGGCTTTGGCCGCGCAGCGCAAGGTGGGTGGTGGATTGCGTCAAGCGCGGCACAGTTTTGCCAGTTTCATTGGTTCAAGTGCGTTGGTGGCTGATTTGAAACGCCAAGCGCGGCGTGCGGCGCAGTCGGGCAGTCCTGTTTTGTTGTTAGGAGAAACCGGGACGGGCAAAGAGTTGTTGGCCCATGCCATTCATGCCAGTTCGCCGCGTGCCCGGGGGCCTTTGGTCAGCGTGAACATTGCCGCCGTACCCGAAACCTTGTTGGAGGCCGAATTTTTTGGAGTGGCTCCTGGGGCTTACACCGGCGCAGACAAAAAGGGGCGTGACGGCAAATTCAAGTTGGCCGACGGCGGCAGTTTGTTTTTGGATGAAATTGGTGACATGCCCTTAGGGCTGCAAGCCAAGTTGCTGCGGGCTTTGCAAGAAACCGAAATTGAACCTCTGGGTTCCAACCGTTTGGTGTCTTTTGATGCTCGGATCATTGCGGCTACTTCCCGCGATCTGGTCAAGTTGGTGCGCGAAGGTTTGTTTCGCGAGGATTTGTATTACCGCCTCAATGTGTTGCCACTTCGCGTGCCCGCATTGCGTGACCGGGCCTTGGACATTCCTGCGTTGGTGGAATTTTTGTCCGAAGACCTGGCTTTGCGCAGTGCCTTGCCGCAGCCCGAATTTCAAGCACAGGCGCTGGCATTGCTGTCGGCGCAACATTGGCGGGGCAATGTGCGCGAGTTGCGCAATGTGATTGAGCAACTTTTGCTGCGCTGCGATTCGGGCATGGTCGATGAGCAGGCGGTCGGCGCTGTGTTGCGCGAGTCTGGGCTGAGTCACATTGCACCCGCTTGTGTGACCCATCCATCGCTCGACGCAGACCTCTTGCCGGAAGATCCCAAGCGACCGCCCACGCCTTTGGGCGAACGTGTTCGGGCGCTGGAGCTCGATGCGGTGCAGCATGCTTTGGCGTACAGCCGAGGCAACAAACAGGCGGCGGCCAAGTCGCTGGGCATTTCGCGTGCCAAACTCTACGAATGCTTGTCACGTCTGTCTTAATTTCATGCATATGCCTGAAAAAAATACATTTTAAATGTCTTAATTTCAGGCATATTGATGAGGGGATGTTGAGCCTTGTCAAAAAATGCTGATTTGACAAGGGTTTACGAGAGCCGTGTGCGCCACTTCAGTTGGCACGGCTTGTGCACAATGACTCTGTGCTGCACCTCAGCTGACCATTCCCACAGGAGACCCTCATGTTCCGTAGACACCTTGTTTCTTTGGCCGCTTTGGCCGTTTCAAGTGCTTTGATCCCTGCCGCCATGGCCCAGGGCAAAGACATCAAGATCGCGCACATTTACAGCAAGACTGGTCCGCTGGAGGCCTATGGCAAACAGACCCAGACCGGTTTGATGATGGGCCTGAGCTATGCCACCGGCGGCACCATGGAAGTGGCTGGCCGCAAGATCGTCGTGATTGAAAAAGACGACCAAGGCAAGCCTGACCTGGGTAAAAACTTGTTGGCCGCCGCATACGGCGACGACAAGGTGGACCTGGCTGTAGGCCCGACCGCCTCGCCCGTGGCGCTGGCCATGTTGCCTGTGGCCGAAGAGTACAAAAAGATTTTGCTGGTCGAGCCCGCTGTGGCCGATTCGATCACCGGTGACAAGTGGAACAAATACATCTTTCGCACCGGTCGCAACAGCAGTCAGGACGCCATCTCTAATGCTGTGGCGGTGGACAAAGAGGGCGTGAGCATTGTCACCATGGCGCAGGACTCGGCCTTTGGACGTGACGGCGTCAAGGCGTTCAAGGAAGCCTTGAAAAAATCCAAGCTGGTGCACGAAGAGTACCTGCCGCCCGCCACCACCGACTTCACCGCCGGTGCGCAACGCATGATCGACAAGCTCAAGGCTTTGCCTGGCCGCAAGATCATTTTCATCATTTGGGCCGGTGGCAACCCCTTCAAGATCGCCGACATGGACCTGAAGCGCTACGGCATCGAGATCGCCACGGGTGGCAACATCCTGCCCGCCATGGTGGCCTACAAGCAGTTCCCCGGCATGGAAGGCGCGGCCTACTATTACTTTGGCATGCCCAAGAACCCGGTGAACGACGCCATGGTGGCTTCGCACTACCAGCAGTTCAAGACACCGCCAGACTTCTTCACGGCTGGCGGCTTCTCGTCGGCCATGGCTTTGGTGACGGCATTGAAGAAAACCAATGGCGACACCAACACCAACAAACTCATCAGCACCATGGAAGGCATGAGCTTTGACACGCCCAAGGGCAAGATGACCTTCCGCAAGGAAGACCACCAGGCCATGCAGAGCATGTACCACTTCAAGATCAAGATCGACCCGGCTTTTGCTTGGGGCGTGCCTGAGCTGATCCGCGAGATCAAGCCTGAAGAGATGAACGTGCCGATCCGTAACAAACGCTGAAATGGATCCCGGGTCAAGCCCGGGATGACACATTCATCGGTTGGCAATATGAAGCTGTCACCCCGGACTTGATCCGGGGTCCAGGTTTCCTCTCACGGCTTTCCATATTTTTTGTACTGACTTCATGTTAGAAACCCAAAACCTGACGGTGCGGTTTGGCGGTCATGTGGCCGTGAATGCGGTGTCGTGTCGCTTTGAACCCGGCACACTCACGGCCATCGTTGGCCCCAACGGCGCGGGCAAAACCACTTACTTCAACCTGATCTCGGGGCAACTGCCTGCAACGGTTGGCTCGGTTCACCTGAACGGCCGTGAGCTGACCGGCTTGCCTGCCTCGTCGCGCACCCGCGCTGGTTTGGGCAGGGCGTTTCAGCTGACCAATTTGTTCCCCAATTTGTCGGTCCTTGAAAACGTACGCCTGGCCGTGCAAGCCACCCAAGAAGGCCCGCACCGCCGGGGCCTGAACTTGTGGAGTATCTGGAGCGATCACGCGCAGCTCACGAAGCGGGCGCTGGAGATTTTGCAATCCGTGACCATGACCGCGCAGCAAGACGACCCGGTGGCGAGCCTGCCCCACGGCGACCAGCGCAAGCTTGAAGTGGCGCTCTTGATGGCACTCGAACCGTCGGTGTACATGTTCGACGAGCCCACCGCCGGCATGAGCCACGTCGAAGCACCGGTGATCCTCGACCTGATCCGCCAGCTGAAAAAAGACAAGAGCAAAACCATCTTGCTGGTCGAACACAAGATGGACGTGGTGCGAGAGTTGGCCGACCGCATCATCGTGCTGCACAACGGCCAGCTGGTGGCCGATGGCGAGCCGAACGAGGTGATTGCTTCGCCCATCGTGCAAGAGGCTTATTTGGGCAAAGCCAGGGAGGCTGCATGAGTGAGAACCTGCTGACCCTCGAAGGCGTGCACACGCACATTGGGGCGTACCACATCTTGCACGGGGTGGACTTGGTCGTGCCGCGTGGCGAGCTCACCTTGCTGTTGGGACGCAACGGCGCGGGAAAAACCACCACGCTGCGCACCATCATGGGCCTTTGGCAAGCCTCACAAGGGCGCATCACTTTTGGCGGTGAAGACATCACCCAGCTCAACACCCCCGCCATTGCGCAAAAGAACATCGCCTACGTGCCCGAAAACATGGGCATCTTCTCGGACCTGACCGTGAAGGAAAACATGCTTTTGGCCGCCCGCTGTGCCAAGCGCGCAGCGCAGATGGACGAAGCGCGGCTGCAGTGGATTTTTAAACTCTTTCCGGCTGTGCAAAAGTTCTGGAACCACCCGGCGGGCAAGCTCTCGGGTGGACAAAAACAGATGTTGGCCGTGTCGCGGGCGATTGTGGAGCCGCGTGATTTGCTGATCATCGACGAGCCCAGCAAGGGCCTGGCCCCGGCCATCATCCAGAACATGATCGAGGCTTTTCAGCAGCTCAAGGCCAGCGGCGTGACAATTTTGCTGGTGGAGCAAAACATCCACTTCGCGCAGCAGTTGGGCGACAGCGTGGCCGTGATGGACAACGGCCGCGTGGTGCATGCCGGCCGCATGCAGGCGCTGACCGAAGACACGGCTTTGCAGCAATCCTTGTTGGGGCTGGCTTTATGACATTTTTCGAAGACATCGACACGCGACCCTTGCTGCTGGTTCCGGTGCTGGCTTTGCTGGCATTTCCGCTGATTGGCTCGGGCTCGACTTGGCTCACGCTGACTGTTGCGGGCTTGGCCATGGGCATGATCATTTTCATCATGGCCTCAGGCCTGACGCTGGTGTTTGGCCTGATGGACGTGCTGAACTTTGGCCATGGCCTGTTCATTGCGCTGGGTGCCTTTGTGGCCACCAGCGTGCTGGGCGCCATGGGCGACTGGACGGGAGCTGGCGAGTGGTGGCGCAACATGGTGGCGGTGCTGCCTGCCATGCTGATTGCGATGGCCGTGGCTGCGGCCGTGGGCCTGGCGTTTGAACGCTTCATCGTGCGGCCGGTCTATGGCCAGCACCTCAAGCAGATCCTGATCACCATGGGCGGCATGATCATTGGCGAGGAACTCATCAAAGTGGTTTGGGGGCCGCAACAGATCGCCTTGCCCTTGCCCGAGGCCATGCGCGGTGCCGTGCTGGTGGGCGACGCTGCGATTGAAAAATACCGCCTGCTGGCCGTGGCCGTGGGTTTGGCCGTGTTTGCCTTGCAAATGTGGGTGCTGGGCCGCACCAAGATCGGCTTGCTCATACGCGCCGGCGTGCAAGACCGCGAAATGGTCGAGTCGCTGGGCTACCGCATCCGCCGCCTGTTTGTGGGTGTGTTTGTGGCGGGCAGTGCGCTGGCGGGTTTGGGCGGGGTCATGTGGGGGCTGTACCAGCAAAACGTGGTGCCGCAGATGGGCGCTCAGGTCAATGTGCTGATCTTCATCGTCATCATCATTGGCGGGCTGGGCTCGACCGGTGGAGCCCTGATCGGTGCTTTGCTGGTGGGCCTGATGGCCAACTACACAGGTTTTCTGGCCCCCAAGGTCGCGCTGTTCTCCAACATTGCGCTGATGGCGGGCATCTTGCTGTGGCGTCCGCAGGGCGTGTACCCCGTGGCCAACCGCTGAGGACATTTCCATGCTCAACCGTTTGATTTCCAACGACCAGCCCCGCAGCCGCCTGCTGGCCGCTTTGCTCATCGTCATCTTGCTCGGGCTGGCCTTTGCGCCGTTTTTGTTTCCCGGCGTCAAAGCCTTGTCGGTCGCGGCCAAGGTGCTGATCTTTGTGGTGCTCGT
>CAITSG010000013.1 GCA_903894995.1 uncultured Burkholderiales bacterium | reverse complement strand
CGATGGCCTGAGCGCCGAGCGCGAGCAAGGCATCACCATCGACGTGGCCTACCGCTACTTCAACACCGAAGCGCGCAAGTTCATCATAGGCGACGCGCCCGGCCACGAGCAGTACACCCGCAACATGGTCACCGCCGCATCAAGCGCCGATGCCGCTGTGGTGCTGGTCGACGCCATCAAGCTCGATTGGGCCAACCCCGACCTGCAACTGCTGCCGCAAACTCGCCGCCACTCGCTGCTGGTGAACCTGTTGCGCGTGCCGTCTGTCGTGTTTGCCATCAACAAGCTTGACGCCGTGGCCGATGCCACCGTGGCCTACAACAACATCTCAGACGCTTTGAACAAGTTCGCCAAGGAAGCTGGCATCATAGTTACCGCCATGGTGCCCGTGTCGGCTCTGAAAGGCTGGAACGTGGTGGACAAAGAGAACAATGGCCAAACCGACTGGTGCGGCTACACCGGCCCCAGCTTGCTCAGTATCCTGGAAGACCTGCCCGTCACGCCCGCTGAGACCGATGTGGCCTTCAGCTTCCCGGTGCAGTGGGTCGAAAAGTTCCACGACTCTGGCGTCACCGCCCAAGGCCGCCGTGTGTTTTGGGGCCGCGTGGCCACCGGCAGCATCGCGCCGGGCCAGACCGTCAAGGTCTTCCCCAGCGCCCAGACCGCCGTGGTCTCGCAGGTGCTGTCGGCCACCCGCCAGCCGCAAAACAAGGCCGCTGGCCACAGCGCAGGTATCGTGCTCGATCGCGAAGTGGATGTATCGCGCGGCGACTGGCTGCTGGCAGAACACGGCAGCCCCGAAGGCCAGCGCCAGCTGAACACCACCATCGCCTGGATGGATGACGAACCCTTGGTCGCAGGTCGCCTGTACTGGGCGCTGCACGGCCACCGCTGGGTCAAAGTCAAGGTGCAGCGCGTGGTGCACCGCCTGAATGTGAATACCTTGGCAGAGGAAGAAGCCACCGAGCTGTCCCCCAACGCCATCGGCCACGTCACGCTGGCCCTGCAAGAACCTCTGGCCACCCTGCCCTTTGCCCAGTCGCGCATCTTGGGTGCTCTGGTGTTGGTGGACACAGCCAGCCACAAGACCTCGGGGGCTGTGCTGGTGAACTGAGTCGGCATGTCCGGGCTCAAGCCGCTGAAAGACACCATGCTTTTGTAGAAACTGTTTTGCATGAACGCATTTTTGTAGGAGCGGCGCCCTCGCCGCGATGGGGCTTTGCAGCGCACCACCCATCGTCCCGATGCCAACGATCTCCTTTAAAATCCAAACTTCCGCGCCAACCTCATCGCGTAACTCCATTTTCCGAATCCATCATGACCCACGTTGTTTCCGAATCCTGTATCCAGTGCAAATACACCGACTGTGTGGACGTTTGCCCCGTGGACTGCTTCCGCGAAGGCCCCAATTTCCTGACCATCGACCCCGATGAGTGCATCGACTGCGCCGTGTGCATTCCCGAATGCCCGGTCAACGCGATCTACGCCGAAGAAGACCTGCCCGCCGACCAGCAGCACATGACCCAACTCAACGCCGAGTTGGCCTTGTTGCCCGGCTGGAAAAGCATCACCAAACGCAAAACACCCATGGCCGACGCCGATGCCTGGAAAGACAAAACCGGCAAATTGGCCGAGCTGGTACGCTGAAGATCTTCAGCAAGCGCTGATCGTTTGCCGACCCCGTTCAAACAGGGGCCGATTTTTTGGCTAGTTTTATTCAATCACCATCCATGACCCTGGCTCCCATCGAGACCGAAGCGCTGGTCATTGGCGCAGGCCCCGTGGGCTTGTTTCAGGTGTTTCAGCTGGGCCTGCAAGGCGTGCACTGCCAAGTTGTTGACGCCCTGCCCCACGTCGGCGGGCAATGCGCCGAGTTGTATTCGGGCAAACCGATTTACGACATCCCGGGCATCCCGTTTTGCACCGGCCAAGAGTTGGTCGAACGCTTGCAACAACAAATGGCGCCCTTCAAACCCAGCTTGCACCTCGATCAGCAAGTCACCCAGATCGAACGCCAAGCCGACCAGCGCTTGGCCATCACCACCGATGCTGGTCGACGTTTCCTCACGTCCACCTTGTTCATCGCAGCGGGCGTTGGTGCTTTTGTGCCGCGCCGCATGGTGCTCGATGGCCTGAGCGCTTTTGAAGGCACGCAGGTTTTCGCCGAACACCCCGCGCCAGAACACTGGGCAGGCCTGCATCTGGTGGTGGCAGGCGACGGCGACACGGCCTTGCAAACCTGCCTGGACGCCAGCCAAGGCGCACAAGCCGCTGCCAGCGTCACCCTGCTGCACCGCCGCGACCAGTTCAGCGCCGCACCCGAGTTGATCCAACAAATGCGCGAAGCCTGCACCGAGGGCCGCATGCGCTTTGTAGCCGGACAGCCCACCGGCTTGCGCGCCGAAGCTGACCGCTTGCAGGCCTTGGAACTGCTCAACCCGCAGGGCGAGGCCCAATGGCTGAGCCTGGATGTGCTGCAAACCTGTTTGGGCTTGTCACCCAAGCTAGGCCCCGTGGCGCAATGGGGCCTGGCCATGGAGCGCAAGCAACTGGTGGTCAACACCGAAAACTTCGGCACTTCGGAGCTCGGCATCTTTGCCGTGGGCGACATCAACACCTACCCCGGCAAAAAGAAGCTCATCCTCTGCGGCTTCCACGAAGCCACGCTGGCCGCCTTTGGAGCGGTGGCCTTGCTGCGGCCAGCCGAAAAACAGCTCTTGCAATACACCACAACCTCCACGCTGCTGCACCAACGCTTGTTGCTGCAACCATCACAAGCCTGAAACAGGAGCCCCACCCTTTGTAAGAGTCCTGCATTTTGTGGGAGCCCCGCATTTTGTGCGATGCCCTGCATTTTGTAGGAGCCCCGCCCTCGGGGCGATGGGTCGTGGTCTGCGAGGCTTGATCGCGGCGGGGGCGCCGCTCCTACAGCGAGATGCCCCGCCTTTTGAGGATGTCCGGCATTTTGTGGATGCCCTGCATTTTG
>CAITSG010000012.1 GCA_903894995.1 uncultured Burkholderiales bacterium | reverse complement strand
TGCCGACACCTTGGTGGTCTATGCCAAAAGCGAGCCCGAGTTGGGCGCACGCGGCGTCACGGCCTTTTTGATCGAAAAGGGCATGAAGGGTTTTTCCATCGCGCAAAAGCTCGACAAGCTGGGCATGCGCGGCAGCCACACGGGCGAGCTGGTGTTCAACAACGTGGAAGTGCCCACCGAGAACATCTTGGGTGGCCTGAACAATGGCGCCAAGGTGCTGATGAGCGGTCTGGATTACGAACGCGCCGTGCTCACGGGTGGCCCGCTGGGCATCATGCAGGCCGTCATGGACAACGTGATCCCCTACATCCACGACCGCAAGCAGTTTGGCCAGAGCATTGGCGAGTTTCAGCTGATCCAGGGCAAAGTGGCCGACATGTACACCGTGCTGCAAGCGGGTCGCTCGTTTGCCTACACCGTGGCCAAAAACCTCGACCTGCTGGGCACAGAGCATGTACGCCAGGTGCGCAAGGACTGCGCCTCGGTCATCCTCTGGACCGCCGAAAAAGCCACTTGGATGGCGGGCGAAGGCGTGCAGATCTTTGGCGGCAACGGTTACATCAACGAATACCCCTTGGGCCGTTTGTGGCGCGATGCCAAGCTGTATGAGATCGGGGCTGGCACCTCAGAGATTCGCCGCATGCTGATCGGGCGCGAGTTGTTTGCCGAAACCTGCTGAGGCGGTTTGTCATCCTGCGGTAGGCCTGTCCAGCGACAATCTCACCATGACCACTTCACTGCAACATCTTCTGGACAACAACCGCCAATGGTCTGAGCGCATGGTGCGCGATGACCCGGCTTTTTTCTCACGACTGGCCAACCAGCAAAACCCCAAGTACTTGTGGATCGGCTGCTCGGACAGCCGCGTGCCCGCCAATCAGATCACTGGGCTGGACCCGGGTGAGGTGTTCGTGCACCGCAACGTGGCCAACGTGGTGGTGCACTCTGATCTGAACGCCTTGTCGGTCATCCAGTACGCGGTGGACGCCCTCAAGGTCGAGCACATCATGGTGGTGGGGCATTACGGCTGCGGTGGTGTGCTGGCCACGCTGCGGGGCATGCGTGTGGGTCTGGCCGACAACTGGCTGCGCCATGTGCACGATGTCAAGGTGCGCCACCGTCGCCGTTTGGATCACCTGACCGTGCCCGAGCAAGAAGACGCCCTGTGCGAGATGAACGTGATCGAGCAGGTGGGCAACGTGGCCCTGACCAATGTGGTGCAAGACGCCTGGTCACGCGGGCAAAAGCTCAGCGTGCACGGCTGGTGCTATGGCATCAAGGACGGTCTGGCCAAAGATTTGGGCGTCAGCATGAGCGGCGGCCACGAGGTGGTGGACGTGTTCCGCAGCGCCTTCAAACGTTATCCACGCGGCGGTCTGTGAAGTCCGTTATGGGCAGGCGCTTTGTTGATTCTCTGGCTTGAATTTTTAGTTGAGCCCGAGCCCCAAAGTTGAGTTGTTGAATTTTTTGGAGAAAACCATGTCCGATCCCATCGTCATTGTCAGCGCAGCGCGCACCCCCATGGGCAGCTTTCAGGGCGACTTCTCGACGCTTGCCGCCCACGACTTGGGCGGCGCAGCCATCAAGGCCGCCGTGGAGCGCGCTGGCATCAGCCCTGAATTCGTCACCGAAGTGCTGTTTGGCAATTGCCTGATGGCAGGCCAAGGCCAAGCTCCAGCGCGCCAGGCGGGCTTCAAGGGCGGTTTGCCCAAGAGCGCGGGCGCGGTCACGCTGTCCAAAATGTGCGGCTCCGGCATGCGCGCGGCCATGTTCGCGCACGACATGCTGATCGCAGGTTCGCACGACGTGCTGGTGGCCGGTGGCATGGAAAGCATGACCAACGCGCCTTACCTCATGCTCAAGGGCCGTGGCGGCTACCGCATGGGCCACGACAAAATTTACGACCACATGATGCTCGACGGCCTGGAAGACGCTTACGAAGCCGGTCGCAGCATGGGCACCTTTGGCGAAGACTGCGCCGCCAAATACAGCTTCACCCGTGCAGAGCAAGACCACTTCGCCACCACCAGCGTGCAGCGCGCCAAGGCCGCTACCGAGTCGGGCGCATTTGCCGCCGAGATCACGCCCGTCACGGTGAAAGACCGCAGCGGCGAACGCGTGGTGTCCATCGACGAAGGCCCTGGCAAAGTCAAGCTCGACAAGATCAGCAGTTTGAAACCCGCCTTCAAGAAAGACGGCACCATCACCGCCGCCAGCAGCTCGTCCATCAACGACGGCGCAGCCGCCATGGTGCTCATGCGCGAGAGCACCGCCGCCAAGCTCGGTTGCAAACCCCTGGCCCGCATCGTGAGCCACGCCACCCACGCCCAAGAGCCCGAGTGGTTTGCCACCGCACCCGTGGGCGCGACACAGAAAGCCTTGGCCAAAGCCGGCTGGACGGTGCAAGACGTGGACCTGTGGGAAGTCAACGAAGCCTTTGCCGTGGTGCCCATGGCGCTCATGAAAGAGCTGAACGTGCCGCATGACAAGGTCAACGTCAACGGTGGCGCTTGCGCCTTGGGTCACCCCATCGGCGCGTCCGGTGCCCGCATCATGGTCACGCTGATCCACGCGCTCAAAGCACGCGGCCTGAAAAAAGGCCTGGCCACGCTGTGCATTGGCGGTGGCGAAGGCACGGCAGTGGCGTTGGAACTGGTCTAACGCATCCCTTGTAGGAGCGACGCCATCGTCGCGATGGGCGTTAGCCTTCCACAAAACATCACCGCGAGGGCGCGGCTCCTACAAAAGCAAAACAACATGACCACTGTCCTTCTCATCGGCGCCTCCCGCGGCATCGGCTTCGAGCTGGCTCGCCAGTACATCGATGACGGCTGGCGCGTAATCGCCACCGCTCGCTCTGAAGACGGTCTGGCCAAGCTCAAGGCGCTGGGCGCACAAACTTTGCGTTTAGACGTGGCCGACCCGGCCAGCAACTCGGGGCTGTCCCGGCAGCTCAATGGCGAAAAAATCGACTTGGCCATCTACGTGGCTGGAGCCATGGACCGTGCCTCAGCCAGTACCCCGCCCACACGCGGCAGCTTTGACGCCGTCATGCACACCAACGTGATGGGCGCGATGCAGGTCATCCCCCAAATCGTGCCCATGGTGCAAGAGACAAAAGGCGTGATCGCCTGCATCAGCTCGGTCATGGGCAGTATGCAAGAGACCACCAGCGGCAACGCCGCGCTTTACCGCGTGAGTAAGGCCGCGCTCAACATGGTGGTCCGTTGTACTCAGGCCGAGCAGCCGGACATCACCGTGCTGGCCATCCACCCCGGTTGGGTTCAGACTGACATGGGCGGCGCTGCTGCACCGCTGACGCCCGAGCAAAGCGCAAGCAGCCTACGCCAAACCATGTGTGCGATCCTTGAACAACGCGACCTAAAATACCGTGGCGCATTTTTGAACCACGACGGCCAGACCCTGCCGTGGTGACCCGATAAAGAAAGAGCCCCATGCTGCTGACCCCCGACCAGGAAATGATCCGCGAAGCCGTGCGCGATTTTGCACAACGTGAACTCTGGCCCCATGCGGCCGAGTGGGACAAAAAACACCACTTCCCGAAAGACGTGCACAAAGGCCTGGCCGAGCTGGGCGCGTACGGCATTTGTGTGCCCGAAGAGCTGGGCGGCGCGGGTCTGGACTATGTGACGCTGGCGCTGGTGCTCGAAGAAATCGCAGCGGGCGATGGCGGCGTCAGCACCACCATCAGCGTGACCAACTGCCCGGTGAATGCCATCTTGATGATGTACGGCAACGCCGCGCAAAAAGCGCAGTGGCTCACGCCCCTGGCACAAGGCCAGATGCTGGGTGCGTTTTGCCTGACCGAGCCGCATGTGGGCTCGGACGCTTCTGCCTTGCGCACCACCGCCGTGAAAGACGGCGATGGCTACGTCATCAACGGCGTCAAGCAGTTCATCACCAGCGGTAAAAACGGCGACGTGGCCATCGTGATCGCGGTGACGGACAAAGCCGCGGGCAAAAAAGGCCTGAGCGCTTTCATCGTGCCCACCCGCACACCGGGCTACGTGGTTGCGCGCCTGGAAGACAAGCTGGGCCAGCACAGCAGTGACACGGCGCAGATCAACTTCGACAACTGCCGCATCCCCGCTGAAAACCTGATTGGCCAAGAGGGCGAGGGCTACAAGATCGCTCTGTCCTCGCTCGAAGGTGGTCGCATCGGCATCGCCGCGCAGAGTCTGGGCATGGCCCGCAGCGCGCTCGATGTGGCCATCGACTACGCCAAGCAGCGCGAAAGCTTTGGCACCGCCATCATCAACCACCAGGCGGTGGGTTTTCGTTTGGCCGACTGCGCCACGCAACTCGAAGCGGCGCGCCAACTCATTTGGCACGCGGCCAGCCTGCGCGATGCGGGTCGCCCCTGCCTGAAAGAAGCCGCCATGGCCAAGCTGTTTGCCAGTGAAGCCGCTGAAATGGTGTGCTCCTCCGCCATCCAGACCTTGGGCGGTTACGGCTATGTGAGTGACTTCCCGGTGGAGCGCATTTACCGCGATGTGCGCGTTTGCCAGATTTACGAAGGCACCAGCGACGTGCAGAAAATCATCATCCAGCGCGCGCTTTGAGCGCCCGAATGACCGATTGACGCCGGTCATTCACGTATGATTTCGGCTTATGAACATCATCATTCTCGGCGCTGGCCGTGTGGGCGAAAGCGTCGCTGAAAGCCTGGTTTCCGAGCAAAACGACATCACCGTCATCGACCAGGACCCGGCGCGTCTGAGGTTGCTCGAAGAGCGTCTGGACCTGCGCGGTGTGGTCGGCAATGGCATACAGCCTTCGGTGCTGCGCGAAGCCGGGGCACAAGATGCCGACATGTTGATTGCCTGCGCGGCGGCCGACGAGTCGAATCTGGTGGTCTGCAAGATCGCCCACGATGTCTTCAACGTGCCCACCACCATCGCCCGCCTGCGCTCGCCCGAGTTCAACGAGGGCGACGAGTTGCTGGGCAAGTCCGGTTTTGCGGTGGACCATGTGATCTGTCCCGAAGAGTCGGTGATGCGCTACATCGAGCAACTGATCCAGTACCCCGAGGCCTTGCAGGTGCTTGAGTTTGCCGAGGGTCGTGTCAGCCTGATCGTGGTGCGTGCGGCGGCCGACAGCCTGCTGGTGAACCACACCATTGCCGAGTTTCGCGACCGCTTGCCGCATGCCGAGATGCGCGTGGTGGCCTTGTACCGGCAGGATGCCTTGGTGGACGCCCTGCCAGATACCCGCATCCTTCCCGGCGACGAGGTGTTTGTGTTGGCCGACACCCGCCAGATCCCCATCGTGCTGGGTGGCATCCACAAGGCCGACAAACCCGTGCAGCGCCTGATGCTGGCCGGTGGCGGCAAGGTGGGCTTGCGCCTGGCGCGCAAATTGGCCGACACCTACGATGTGAAGTTGATCGAGCGCGACAAAAAACGCTGCGAATACCTGGCCAGTCAGTTGCCGTCGAGCACGCTCATCCTGAACGGCGACGGTGCCGATGAAGACCTGCTGCAAGAAGAGAACGTGGGCGAGATGGATTTGTTTCTGGCCCTGACCAGCGACGACGAGGACAACATCATGTCCGCCATGCTGGCCAAGCGCATGGGTGCGCGCCGCGTCATGGCCCTGATCAACCGCCGCGCTTATGCCGACATGATGCAAGGCAGCACCATCGACATCGCGATCTCGCCTGCGCAAACCGTGATCGGTGAGTTGCTGGCGCACCTACGACGGGGCGATGTGGCGGCGGTGCACAGCCTGCGCCGGGGGGCGGCAGAAGCCCTGGAGGGCATTGCGCGTGGCGACATCAAGACCTCCAAACTGGTGGGGCGGCGTGTTGAGGAAATCAAGCTACCCCAAGGCGTGAGCATGGGGGCCATTGTGCGTGGTGAGGGCAAAAAATCAGCAGTGTTGATGCCGCACCACGACACCCTGATCGAAGCCGATGACCACATCATCTTGTTCATTCCCAACAAGCGCGATGTGCGTGCGGTGGAAAAACTTTTTCAGGTCAGCGCGACCTTCTTTGGTTGATGTTCACCTTCTTCGCTCCCGTGTTGTCCTTGATGGCGCGCATCTTGATCGCGTTTTCGGTCACGTTTTTGGTGCCCGGTATCTGGGCCTGGTTTGAAGATCACCGAGATTTGCAGTGGATCTGGCTGGCCGGTTTTGGTTTGACAGCCTTGAGTGGCTTGGTGTTGGCGGCCATCACGCAGAAGCATCGGCGCGAGTTAAAGACCAAAGACGGTTTCTTGCTGGTCAACATGGTGTGGCTGGTGCTGCCCGCTTACTCGGCATTGCCCCTCATGTTTTTGGTGCCCGAGATCACTTGGTTCAAAGCTTACTTTGAGGCGATGAGTGCCTTGACCGCCACCGGGGCCACGGCCTTGTCGGGGCTTGACCATTTGCCGGTGTCGGTCAACATCTGGCGTTGCTTTTTGCAGCTGATCGGTGGCCTGGGCATCATGCTGCTGGTGGTGGCGGTTTTACCCATGTTGGGCCTGGGCGGTATGCAGCTCTACAAGACCGAAACCCCTGGCCCCATGAAAGACACCAAGTTCACCCCGCGCATTGCAGAGACCGCACGCGGATTGTGGGGCGTGTACTTCTTGTTTTCAGGTGCGTGCCTGCTGGCTTACCGCTGGGCCGGCATGAGCTGGGCCGATGCCTTCATGCACATGTGCACCACCATGGGTTTGGGCGGCTTTTCGTCATACGACGCCAGCTTTGGGCATTTCAACTCGCCCGTGATCGAGTGGGTCGCCATCGTGTTCATGACCTTGGCGGGCATCAGCTTTGTGCGCTATTTTGTTGTTCTGCGCAGCCGCTCGATACTGCCCATCAGCAACGACCGCGAAATCCGCACGTACCTGGCTGTCTTGTTGGCCTCCACCTTGTTGGTGATGGCCTTGCTCTTGGTCCATGGTGTTTATGAAGACGGGCTGGAGGCTCTTCGCATCAGTGCTTTCCATGTGGTGTCGTTGGCCACCACCACCGGTTATGCCGCCACCGATTACGCGCAGTGGCCGGTGTTTGCCCCGATCTTGTTGATGTTTCTAGGCTGCTTTGCATCGTGCGCAGGCTCCACAGGCGGCGGCATCAAGATGGTGCGCATGGTTTTGTTGGTCAAGCAAGCGCGTCGTGAGTTGGTGCGCATCATCCACCCACGAGTTATCAATCCGGTCACGCTGGGCGGTGCCGTGATCCCGATGTCGGTCATGACGGCGGTGCTGGGTTTCATGCTCATTTATGGTGGGGCTACCATGGGCTTGAGCATGCTGCTCTTGCTCAGTGGCATGGACATCGTGACCGCGTTTTCTGCCGTGATCGCCACCGTCAAC
>CAITSG010000011.1 GCA_903894995.1 uncultured Burkholderiales bacterium | reverse complement strand
GTGCAAATGCTGTGGGTGATTTGCTCCAGCGCGTCTTCGATCGGGTGGGCAAAGGTGTACATCGGGTAGATGCACCATGTGTCACCCGTGTGGTGGTGCGTGGCGCGGCGGATGCGGTAGATGGCCGGGTCGCGCAGGTTGATGTTGGGCGATGCCATGTCGATCTTGGCGCGCAGCACGGCGGCGCCGTCGGCCAATTGGCCGTCGCGCATTTCGCGGAATCGCGCCAGGTTTTCTGCCACGGTGCGGCTGCGGAAAGGGCTGTCCACGCCGGGCTTGCCAAAGTCGCCCCGGTTGGCGCGCATGTCTTCTGCGCTTTGTTCGTCCACATAGGCGTGGCCGGCTTTAATCAAGGCCTCGGCGGCGCGGTACATGAAGTCGAAGTAGTCGCTGGCTTGGTAGGGCGCGGCAGAGCCTGCGGCTTGGCCCAATTGCGCCCAGTCAAAACCGAGCCACTTCACGGCGTCGATGATGCTGTTGACGTATTCGGTGTCTTCTTTTTCGGGGTTGGTGTCGTCAAAGCGCAGGTGGCACACGCCGCCGTATTCCTTGGCCAGCCCAAAGTTGATGCAGATGCTTTTGGCGTGGCCCACATGCAAGTAGCCGTTCGGCTCGGGCGGAAAGCGGGTGCGGATCTTGGCCGGGTCGGGTTGGCCCGCAGCGTGGTGCGCGGCATCACCCGGGCTGCCTGCCCAGCGGCGGCTGGCGTAAGTGCCTTGCTCGATGTCTTTTTCGATGATTTGGCGCAGGAAGTTGCTGACTTTGTGGTCGGCGTTGGTGTCTGGGGCGGTGGGGGTGGTCATAGCCATTGATTTTAGGGGCTGGCGCGGGGCTGGCTGCGTCAGTGACGTTACGACTGGACACCACTGTAAAGCAGCGGTGGTGCACCAAAGTCCAGGCTGGCGCGCTAAATGGACAGGGAGCCTGCTTTCAAGAAAAGCCAACGTCACCAAAGGAACTTTGTGATGCTTTTTCAGTTCAAGTCGCCGTTTTCGAGATCACTGGCCTTGCTCGGGCTGTTGGGGCTGGGTTTGATGCAGGGGGGCTGCGCTCACCCGGTGTTTGTGGAGCCGTCGGTGTCGGTGCATTCGCGCATTGGCCATGCCCCGGTTTATGGCCATGTGGGCGTGCCCGGCCCGGTCTATTACGCCCCGCCGCGTGTGATTTATGCCCCGGCACCGCCACCGCGTGTGGTTTATGCCCCGGCACCGCCGCCGCGTGTGGTGGTTGTGCCTCAGGTTCATGTCCCCCGGGTTCATGTGCCTCGTGTTCATGTGCCCCAGGGGCATCCGCCAGCGCAAATTTGGGGTCAAGGGCACGACCGTGGGTACCGTGGCCAAGAGCGCAGGCAGTTCCGCGAGGAAGAGCGTGAGCGCGGTGGCGGGCGGGGGCAGCGCGATCAGCGCGATCAGTGGCAGAGGCACTGAGCGGCTGCCTTGTCTGTTCAGGTGCTCACTTGGCCTTGAACAGCACATGCGGCATGTGGCGCAAGCCCGCATCTTGCGTGTAGAGCATGGCGGGGTGTACTTGTGCGGTTTGCCAAATGATGGCATCGCCCATGGACAGTTTGTGCTGGGCGGCCGTCTTGGCGGCTTCAAACAAGTCGGCGGGTGCCAGTTGCACCACCTTGCCTTTTTGCATCACGGCCAAAGCCTCCAAAGCGGCTTCCTCGCCGCGCTCTTGCAGCATGCGCTTGCCCACTTCATAGAGGGTGAGGGCAGGCACGATCAAGGCGTCGGGTTTGGCAAAAGCGGCTTCAAAAAACGGGGCGTTGGGCTCGCCACCAAAAAAAGCCAGCCAACCGCAACTGTCCACCACATGCCATGGCCGGTCTGGCCGGGTGACGGGGGCCATGTTCACACCCGATCGGCGTCGCGCACCACGGTGCTGTCGATGCCGGGCCAGCGCCCCTTGTAGGACAGGATCGCTTGTTCGGGCACAAACTCGACTTTGCCGTCATGGAGCCGCACCTCCATGCGCTGCCCCACAAAGAGCTTCAGCGCTTCGCGGATCTCTTTGGGGATCACCACTTGGAATTTGGGGGAGACGGACACGGTGGTCATGGTTTTACATCCTGAGGCGTTGTACGAGTTTTCAACTGTAGCACGAAAATCTTCGTAAAACAAGTGACCGCACCTCCTTACCGTGGCGACTTCAGTCAGCACGGATGAAAAACACATCACCACTGTTTCAGGGCCGCTGGCGCAGAACCATTTCGTCGCGGCGGATTTCCACGTCAAAGTGTTTTAAAAATGCCTGACCCAACAGCGCTTGTTCGGGTGGCATGCCGCTCAGGCCCACGGTGACGCTGGTGTCATTGAGCACCAGATGCCCCGCCCGCACGGGCACGCCGCGCACCAGTTGGCCCGGGCGTTGGCCGTTGGCGGTGTGCAGCGTGATGCTCTGGCCCGCAGGCAGCCCGGCTTGGGTGGCCAACGCCTGGCTCACGCTGACATGGCTGGCCCCGGTGTCCACCAAAAACGTGACGGGCTGGCGGTTGACTTCGCCCTCGACATGAAAATGCCCGTCGCGCTGGCGCGGAATGACCAGGTCGCCCGAGCTGAGCGCATAGGGCTTGAGGCTGACCTGGCGGTTTTGCTCCATGCGATCAAACACCAGATACAACACCCCGGCCACGGCCAGCCACACGGCGGCGATGGCGAACGCGCCGAGGCGGGCGGTTTTGTGGACAGAGGGCGGTGGCATGAGTGGAGGGCTGCTACAGCGAAGAGACCCAAGGGTAACGTATCCAGTTCATATCTGTCACCCTGGACTCTCATATGTCACCCCGGGCTCTTGGCTGTCACCCTGGACTCTTAGCTGTCACCCTGGACTCTTAGCTGTCACCCCGGGCTTGACCCGGGGTCCATCTTCTGGAGTTCTCGCGTTTGCCCGAACGAAAACATGGATCCCTGATCGAGTCCGGGATGACGTTGGTGAGCCTGAGGAGAACCCGAGAACTTCGTGGCAGTGCGCTCACATCGCTTTGAACAAATGGGCGTAAAGGCGGCTCACGACCAGGATGTCTGCATGGCCTTTGAGGCGCAGGCTCAAGCGGCCCGTGTCGTCGCGGGTGACGCTGTCGATGGCGCTGGCACGCACCACAGAGCCCCGGTGGATCTGCCAGAACACTTGCGCATCGAGCCGCTGCATGAGTTCTTTGAGCGGGGTGCGCAGCAGCACTTCTGCGCCATCGGTGGTGAACACGCGCACATATTTGTCGGCCGCTTCCAGGTGCAGCACATCGGCCACAGGCACCATGCGCAGCTGGTTGCCCACGCTGGCTTGCAGCAGTTGCAAGGGAGCGTCGGGTTTGGCGGCTTCGGTGGACGCGCTCAGCAAGGCGCGCAGCTGGTTGAGCACCGGGTCCAGTTGCTCGCTGGTTTGGGGACCGGGCTGGCGCTGGCGCAGGTCGTTTTGCAGCCGCGCCACGGTTTGCGCCAGACGGTCGGCGCGCACGGGCTTGAGCACGTAGTCCACCGCTTGCGCATCAAACGCGGCAATGGCGTATTGATCGTAGGCGGTCACAAACACCAGCAGCGGAAAAGCTTGTTGTTCCAGCCATTCTTCGGCCAGCTCGGCGGCAGCCTCCAGCCCGGTTTGGCCCGGCATGCGGATGTCAAAAAACAGCACATCGGGGCGGTGTTGCAACGCCAGTTGCACGGCGCTCAGGCCGTCGCCCGCAGTGGCCAGCACGCGCAGCGCAGGCCACAGGGCGTGCAGTTCGTTTTGCAGGGTTTGGGCCAGCAGCGGCTCGTCTTCGGCGATCAGGGCGGTGGCGGGGGTGTTCATGTGATGGATATTTTGTCTTTGTAGGAGCCCACCCTGTGGGCGATGGTTTTCAGGGCGTGTGCCACGCCCATCGCCCACTGGGGTGGGCTCCTACAAAAAGCATGCGCAGTGGATGGCCGCATTTCATGCTTTGTCAAGCGGGTTGTTGAAAGGCATTGTCAGCACCACGCAGGTGCCCCCCGTGGCCACGAGGCTGATGTGCATGCCGGCGCGCTCGCCATACAAGGTGTGCAGGCGCTGGCGCACATGGGTCAGGCCCCAAGATGCGCGGGGTCGTTCGGTGGCTGGCGTCAAAGGCCGAGCTGATTCGGCCAGCGCCAGTTCGCTGATGCCCAAGCCGTTGTCGCGCACCGTCAGCAGCAGCTGCTGGCCTTCGACTTGGGCTTGCACTTCGATGCGGCCGCCGCTGACCTGGGGCTCCAGGCCGTGGCGGATGGCGTTTTCTACCAAGGGCTGCAAGATGAAGCTGGGCACCGAGGAGGTGGCCAGCGCGGGTGGTAAGTTGAGTTCAAACACCAGTCGCGGCCCCATGCGAATCGCCATCAGGCTCAGGTAGTCGCCCAGACGCGAAAACTCGTCGGCCAGCGGGTGCAGTGGCTGGCGCGATGCGTGCAGCGTGGTGCGCAAATAGTCGTTCAGGTGGTCCAGCATGGCGTGGGCGCGTGCGGTGTCTTGCCCAATCAATGCCCGCAAATGCGCCAGCGTGTTGAACAGCATGTGCGGCTCCAGCTGCGACTGCAGCAGCATGAGCTGCGCCTGTGTCACCTCGTTGGCCAGCGATTCGGCCTTGCCGCGTTGCTGGAAATACGCGACGAAGGCGAAGCTGATAACGATGGAGCTGACCATCAGGCCCAAAAAGCGGTTGCGATTGAGGTGCCACAACTCCCAGGTAGACCAGCCCGCATAGGCATCGCCCACCAGCGTGCCCAAGACATAGCCCAGCGGAATGCCCACCAACAGCATGAGCGTGGCGGGCAGCGCAGGCGGCCAGTAGTAGGGCGCGGGTGAGCGCAGCAGGCGCTTGAAGGCAAAACGCGGCACATCGGTCAACAGCCAAATGAAGGTGGAGATGGCGTAGGCGTAAACCATCGAGACATCCAGGGCGCTGGGGTGTCCTTTGGCCACGTTGCCGTTCCAGGTGGCCAAGCCGATCAGCAAAGCCACGCCCCACACGATCAGCAAGCGCTGCAGCATGGGGCGTCGGTGATGGGGCGGGAGCCAGGCAAGGAGGGTGTGGGTGTTCATGGCTGAGAGAGCTTTTGCTTGAAGAATACCGCGATCTGGTCGAAGGCTTTTTGGCGGTCTGCGTCGGTGAATGCGGGGCTGGGCAAGCCGCCGCGCATTTGCGTGGCGGCCACGGTTCGGGCGATGCTGGCAGGCCAGGGTGAGAGCCAATCAAAGTGGCCTGCTTGCGGGTGGTTCGATAGGGTGGTGCAGGTTTTGCAATGTTTCAGCACATGCTGGCTGTGAAAACTTGGCAGCAGCACGCCGTCATCGCCCGATGTGCTCAAGGCCACGGGAATGCGCATGCGCGCCAGGCTTTCGGGGGTGAAGATGACCCCGACGGGCACCGCCAAGCTGACGGCGACCACACGCCGGTCTGGGCGGGGGTCTGATGCTTCGACGCCTTGCCCTCCATAGGCCACTTTCAAGTTCGCTGGCATGTAGGGCTCGGATGCGCCGCGTGCCATTTCAAATTGACGTCGGCGCTGGGTTTGCAGTTCTGGGCTTTGTCCCAAGCCGTTCAGACAAAAGCCGATGTCTTCGTCCAGGTTCTGTGCACAGTGCTGGATCAAATTCAACATGCGCCACTGCGCCCCGGCCAGCGCCAAGCCAGTCACGCCGCCCGCCGACATGCCGTGCACGCCCACGCGGCGGGTGTCCACCAGCGCGGCCAGTGCCGGGTCACGCGCCACGGCGTCGATGGTCTCGCTCACGTCTTGCGGGCGGGTTTTCCAGCTCTCAGGGCCTGCTTTGCTGAAGTCTTGCCAGTTGTCGCCCCGGTGCTCGGGCTGGGCCACCAAAAAACCGGCGCGGGCCAGTGTGGCGGCCAGGGTGTGTTCGGGCAGGGCGCTGCCTGCGCTGCCGTGCGACAAGACAATCAGCGCCCGTTTGCCCGATGCCGCTGTTGAATCTGCTGGCAAAGGCGCAGCGTTGCTGGCGACGGGGACGGTGAATGCGCCGTAAGTGACGTCTTGGGCCGCTGCCGCCGTGGGGTAGACCAAGGTGATGGGCATGCCGTTCGACTGAATCTGGCGCATGCCCACAGAGGTGACTTGGGCCTGGCTGGCGCTGGCGGCCAGCAAGCTGAAGGCGCAAGCCAAGCGGGTGAAGGTTTGGAGGGGGGTGTTCATACAGTTTCTTTCATTGAAGTTTCAAAAAACGCCAAACCCGAGCGATGACGATGCCGGACAACAGCCCATACAAAGCGCTGATGCCGATGGCCGCTTGCAAGCTGTGCATGGTTTCTGGCGCGATGGTGTTCAGCATGCCAACGACAAATTTGCAGGCAAAGATGGCCATGAACAAAGCCAGTGGCATCCAACTGCCGGGCAGGGTGAAGCGCTGGGTGGCGGGGTTGAAGCTGGCCCCAGTGGGTGCCGCGCTTTGGCTCAAGGCCCAGCTCACGAACAGGCCCGTGAGTGCCCAACTGATCAGGGCGATGGCCAACCAAGGCGTGGGCCACCAAAGTTGAACCACGCTGATCAAGGTCACAACAGTCAGTGCTACTTTCACGCCCAGCAGTTGCAGCTTGCGCACTTGCCGGGTGCGGGTTTGGAGCCAGCCCAGCGCGACCAAGCAGAAGAACAGGCCCAAAACCCAGAGGGGGATGTGTTGGAGTGTTTGCATGTTGAGGTTCCCGTCTGAATTCAGATCCAACCCAGCCACTGGCCCCAAACCAGTTGGCCCAGAAAGCGCCCGGGCAACAGGGTGAATAAGCCTGTGACGATGCAGGCCCAGAAATACAGCTGTTGCATGGTTTTGCGGTGGCCGGTGATGTTGCCCGCCGCCAAATACCGGAAGGCCCGGAACAGGCTGAACAGGGTCAGCGGAATGAGCAAATGGATGGGCGTGTAGCCCCAAAGGTTGGGCAGCCGGAAGTCGCGGATGAACACGCCTGTAAGCGCCGCCCCCAGCATGCAGGTGACCCAGGCGTATCCCAAGGCGCGGTGCAGTTGGGGGCGAAGCGTGGCGCCCATGCGGGCCCAGAGGACCCAAGGGCCGATGGCGACGGCGCTGAGCGCCAGGCTCATGTGGACGGCGATGGTGGGTGTCAGGGATGAGGGTAGTGGCACGTTTTTCTCTTGAATGTCTTGTGGTGACTGGACTGTGGCGTGTCAGGAGCCCCTTATCAATGCGTATGCGACGGCTGACCTTTCAGGCGGCGCGAGATGCCATGGGCGGGTGTGAATGGCGGAAGCAAACAGGCGTGTGCGCCGAATTTTTGGAGGCAGCCATGCCCAAGCAACGATAATCTCCCCAGATTTTTCGAGGAGCGTTTGTGGACCTGATGTTGTTGCTAAAAGCCGCCGTGATGGGCGTGGTCGAGGGGCTGACCGAGTTCTTGCCGATCTCGTCCACCGGGCATTTGATTTTGGCGGGCGCTTTGCTGGGCTTTGACGATGACAAGGCCAAGGTGTTCGACATCGCCATCCAGACGGGCGCGATTTTGGCCGTGATCATTGTGTATTGGCAAAAGATCAGCAGCACGGTGCGCGCTTTGCCGCACAGTGCCGATGCCCAGCGTTTTGCGCTGAATGTGTTCATCGCCTTTGTGCCTGCCGTGATCTTGGGGCTGATGTTTGGCAAGGCCATCAAGGCGAACCTGTTCACGCCCGAGGTGGTGGCCACCACGTTCATCATTGGCGGTTTCATCATTTTGTGGGCCGAGCGCAGACAGGCTCGCGCCGTACATATTGCCGAGGTCGAAGACATGCGTTGGCAAGACGCACTCAAGGTGGGCTTGGTGCAGTGCCTGGCCATGATTCCGGGCACCAGCCGCAGCGGCGCGACCATCATTGGCGGCATGTTGCTGGGCATGTCGCGCAAAGCGGCGACCGATTTCTCTTTTTACCTGGCCATCCCCACGCTGATTGGCGCCGGGGCTTACAGCCTGTACAAAGACCGCGCATTGCTCAGCATGGCCGATGCGCCCATGTTTGTGGTGGGTCTGCTTTTCTCGTTCTTGAGCGCCTGGGTGTGTGTGCGCTGGTTGCTCAAGTTCATCTCGACCAACAGCTTTGAGGTGTTTGCCTGGTATCGGATCGTGTTCGGTCTGGTGGTGCTGGGCACGAGCTATTTTGGTCTGGTGACCTGGGCGGCTTGAGTGCCTTGAATGCGTTGAGGCCCTTGTGTGGGCAACTCATCTCCCGGCGTGGTTGATTTCTGAAATAAGGTGGGTTTTAAAAAGCCTGGGTCTGCGCATGAGCGGGTTCAGGCAGGGCCGTGCAGCACATGGATCAAGGGCTCTCCCCGGCTCAATCGCCCAATGTTGTCGGCCAAGGTGTTTTGTCGGCGGCGCACGGTGCCCTCAGTCCAGCCCGACATGTGGGGCGTCATTTGCACATTGTCCAGCGCCGCAAAGTCAAATTGGGACGGGGCGCATTCGCTTTGTGTGGGCGTGGGGTATTGGTACCAAGTGTCGATCACTGCGCCGCCAATTTGCCGCGAGACCAAGGCGTTGTACAGAGCTTGTTCATCGATCACCGCGCCGCGACCGACGTTGATCAAGCAACTGTCCGATCGCATGGCCGACAGGGCTTGTGCGTCCACCAAGCCTCGTGTGGTGTCGGTGAGCGGCAAGCTGACCACCACGGCGTCGGCACTGGCCAGAAAGTCTTGCAGGCCGTCCAGCGTCCAGCTTTGGTCCACATGCGCATGGCGGATGGGGCTGCGGTTGGCCACATGCACGCGCATGCCAAAGGCCTTGGCGCGGTGGGCAATGGCTTGGGCAATGTGCCCAAAGCCCAACAAACCCAAGGTTTGCGCCCCCATTTCGGTGCGCGGGGCGTCAGGGCGACCGGCCCAATAGGTCCAGCGTTGCTGGCGCAGGTCTTGGTCTGCCTGAGCCAAAGGCACATGGCGCATGAGCAAGGCCGACATGACGTATTCGGCGATGGCGTTTTCGTGGCCAAAACAATTGGACAAGGTGCATTGAGCGGGCAGCAAGGCGGTGTTGATCGCGTCGGTGCCTGCGGCCGGGGCATGGAACAGGCGTGCCTTGTGCGGCACGGGCATGTGACTGTGCAATTGGATGCCGATGACCACATCCGCGTTTTCGTACTGGGTCCGTTCGCCCGGCTGATCGAGCGCGTCACTCAGGTCTGCAATGGTGTGTTCAGGGCCAATGAGTGATTCAAAGCCCGGCCGAAAATTGGCGGCGTTTTGACCGTGAAAAACGATTTTCAAGGGTTGGGGATTCATGGCGTTTTTTGGGGGGGTGTGAGGACGTTGAGTGGTTTGAACTAAGCCAGACACCCCCAAGTTCCAAGCCAGCCGCGTGTTGCGGGTGCGACCCGTCAGCGACAATGGGGCCTTGTTTTTGTGAGGCGCTTGACCATGACCCAGCTGAAAAAAGTTGTTTTGTTCACCGATACCGATGGCCTCGCACGTTTTCGTGAGGAATGGGTTCCTCTGACTGAAGGCACGCCGCAAAGCCGTTTGTCGGCCTTGATGGCCGCGAGTGCTTGTCAGTTGCGGCAAAGTCCTGTGGGCTTTCGCAGCAGCTTTCATTGCACGGGCAGCCCGCAGTGGTTGTTTGTTTTGGGCGGTCAGATGGAGATTTTTTTGCAAGATGGCACTTCGCGTGTCTTTGGCCCTGGCGAGTTTTTCTATTCGGCCGATACCTTGCCCGAAGGTGCGAGCTTTGACGCCACGGTGCACGGCCATTGGAGCCGCCAAGTGGGTGCAGACCCCTTGGTGACTTTGTTTGTTCGAGACGGTGCGCTTTGATGCGATAGCCTTCAAGCGGCTGGGGGGTGTGAGCTCCCAAAAAAAAGAGCCTGCATCAGCAGGCTCTTGTGGACGTGAAAAACGCTGGATCAGCGACCAAAGCCACCGCGATTGCCGCCGCCACCGCCGCCGCCATTTCCACCTCCATTGCCCCCACGGTTGCCACCGCCGTAACCACCACCGCCACCATGGCGGCGACCGCTGCTGGCCAGGCTGTCGATGCTGGTGCGGGTCGGGTCGGGTTGGCCGCTGGTGCGCACGGGCTTGCGGTTGGGCAAATCAAGGCGCGCAAACTGTGTGGTCTTCAAGGGGTCGATGTGGCGTGGCAATTCGTCATCGTGGTTGCGACGGTCTTGACCACCGCCTTGTTCCCCGCCTTGTGGGCCACGGCCTGGACCACGGCCTTCAGGACGTGGACCACGCGGAGCGGGACGGCCTTGGCCATCGCCCCGGTTGTCAAAGCGTGGGTCGCTGCGTTGATCTTGGCCGCGACCGCCGTCACGGTTCATGCCTTCGCGGCGACCGTCGCCTTGGCCTTCAAAACGCGGTGCGCCTTGGGGGGCGGTGCGGCGTGAAGGTGCGGGGCCGTTGCGCGGTGCGCGGGCGGGGCCTTGGCCTTCGCCACGGGCTTGACGCGGACCGCCAGCGCCACCAACAGCAACTTTGTTGTCACGGATACGTTGCATCATGTCGCTGCGAGCGGCCTTGGCCGCTGCGGCCATGACATCGCGGCTGGGCGGCTTGCCCGCGCCGCCCCACAGGGTCTGGCGACCCATGGCGATGGGCTCGGCCACTTCGCCTGGCTCAGGGCCAAAGCCTTCGAGCAATTGCACGGGAATCTCTTGCTTGGTGAAGCGCTCGATGTCCATCATGAAGCCTTCTTCATCCAAACACACCAAGCTCACGGCCTCGCCACTTGCACCGGCGCGGCCTGTACGGCCAATGCGGTGCACGTAGTCTTCCGACACGTTCGGGATTTCAAAGTTCACAACGTGTGGCAAGTCTTCGATGTCGATACCGCGCGCAGCAATGTCGGTGGCCACCAAGGCGCGGATCTCGCCGCTCTTGAAACCGGCCAGCGCTTGTGTGCGGGCGGTTTGGCTTTTGTTGCCGTGCAGGGCCATCGACTTGACGCCGTTTTTGGTCAAGAAGTCGGCCACATTGTTGGCACCAAACTTGGTGCGGGTGAACACCAGCACCTGGCTCCAGTCGTGCTTTTGGATGATGTGCAGCAGCACGTCTTTTTTCTTGCTGCGGCCCACCGGATGGATGACTTGTGTGATGCGCTGCACCGTGGTGTTGCTGGGCGTGACCTGAATGCTCTGGGGGTTCTTGAGCAGGTTGCCCGCCAATTCGCGGATCTCGTCGCTGAAGGTGGCCGAGAACAGCAAGCTTTGCTTGTCTTTGGGCACCAGGGCCAGCACTTTTTTCACGTCATGGATGAAGCCCATGTCCAACATGCGGTCGGCTTCGTCGAGCACCAGAATTTCGACACTGGACAAGTCCAGGAAGCCCTGGCTTTGCAGGTCCAGCAGACGGCCCGGTGTGGCCACCAAAATGTCCACGCCTTTTTTGACCTTGCTGATCTGCGGGTTCATGCCCACGCCACCAAAGATCACGGTGGAGTCGAGTTGCAGGTATTTTCCGTAGTCGCGCACCGACTCTTCAACCTGAGCAGCCAATTCGCGGGTGGGCGTGAGCACCAAGGCCCGGATGGCTTTGCCGCCAAACCGGTTTTTGCCCGGCTCACTCAGGCTCAGCTTGTGCAGCATGGGCAGGGTGAATGCGGCGGTTTTGCCGGTGCCGGTTTGGGCGCCAGCCAACAAGTCTTGTCCAGCCAGAACGGCAGGAATGGCTTGGGCCTGGATGGGGGTGGGGGTGTCGTAGCCAAGCTCGCGCACAGCTTGCATGAGGGCCGGGGCCAGATTCAATTCTTCGAAGTTCATTTTTACAGAGCGCCATGTCCGGCGCGGGTATCGGCTCATTCAACTGCTGTTGGCAGTGTCCAGTGTTGGCCGATAAATCTTAAGGTGGGCATGCAAGCCACAGGCGCTTGATTTGAGCGTTGCCTGGGTCAGGCCCCAGCAGGAGTGCTGATGTTGCAGCAACTGGAGGCCACAACGACTGCGATTGTCGCACAAGTCCTGGATTGGGGATCTTTGGTCTGCATTGACATTGATTTACCCAATCAACTCTGATTGTGCAACCCATGCCCGGACATCTTCGATGACCGCTGCCCACATGGGTTCAAACCCCAATTCAAAGCGGGCAGATCTGCCTCTAGACTGAGTGCTCGCTGATCAATGACTCACTTTGGGAAACGCCATGTCGATTGAATTGAAACTAAAACGCAGACATTTGTGGACGGCCTCGGTGGCCATGGCCGCCTGCATGCTTTCGTCTGGGGTGGCTTGGTCCCAAGTTGCCAAATGGCCGTCCAAGCCCATCAAGATCGTGGTGGCTTTTCCACCGGGTGGCTTGACCGATGCCTATGCCCGCAATTACGGCGAATACCTGTCCAGCAAGCTGGGGGTGCCGGTGGTCATCGAAAACAAACCCGGTGCAGGGGCCATCATTGGCATTGACGCTGTGGCCAAGTCGCCTGCTGATGGCTACACCTTCGGCATGAGCACCTCGGGCACTTACTGGCAAAACCGCATCCTTTATTCCAAGCTGCCTTACAACCTGGACAAGGACCTGACGCCCGTGACCGTGTTCCCGTCCGGTCCGCTGGTGGTGGGTATTCCCGACAAGATCCCCGCCAAAAACATGGCCGAGTTCGTGGCTTGGGCCAAAAAGAACCCGACCTCCATGGGCACCTATGCGCCGGGCTCTTACCCGCACATGCTGGCCGACCAGACCAACCGCCAGCAAGGCACCAGCATCCAGTCGGTGCACTACCGGGGTGAAGCGCCCATGTGGCTCGATGTGGCATCGGGCCAGTTGCAAATCGCTGTGGGCAGTTTCCAGGCTTTCAACACCGTGTCCTCACGCGGCGTGCGCCCCATTGGCGTGACGGGCAGCTACCGCTCGCCCAAACTGCCCGATGTGCCCACCCTGACCGAGCAAGGCAACACCGAAAAACTGGTCACCCTTGAAGGCGGCCTGCCCCTGGTGGCCCCTGCGGGCACGCCCGAAGCCATCCTCAAACGCATGGCCGACGAAGCGGTGGCCTGGGCCAATACCGACAAAGCCGCAAAACTGCGCGCAACCTTCGCCATTCCCAACAAGCCCAAAAACCTGGTCGACACGCGCAAGGACTGGGAAGGCGAAGTGCCGGTGTGGATCAAGCTGGCCGTGGATTTGGGGATCAAATTGGACTGAGCGGCGGCGCAGCAAGCGCCAAAAGTTCAGGGCTGTCAGCACTGCGCCTTGCATGGCCGACAGCGCCAACTTGCCTGCATCGGCGGTGATTGCCCAAGAAATCTTGGAAGCCTTTCAGGCTGCGCTGCAGTAATTCATGTGGATTGCGGGTGATCTGGGGGTCGAAGTGCCCGAAGTCGCGGTTTAATCTTGCCCTATGAACACAAGCGACCAGATGAGTTTTTTCGGTTTTGAGCCGGGCGGGGTGGACAAGCCCAAAAAGGTGGGGCGTCCTCGGCTGGCTCAGGCCCCAAGTCGGCCTCGTGCGGCTGCCGCGACTGGGCCTGTGGCAGACGAGCCTGCCTGGCTGGATCTGCCACAAGCGGGTGCGGCCACTGTTCCAGGCATTGCCAAACTGGCCCTGCCCTCAGTTTTACCGCATGGGGTGCAGGCGACGTTGCAAGCCCCGATCCAGAGCCCCGGCACCTTGAGCGAATACGAAGCCATGGCCCAGGCCCTGTCGCAGCATTCCGACTTTCGGGTGCTGCGCCGTCTGGTGCCGTGCACCGACTACGGCGGCTTGCATGGCCAAGCCACGCAGCGGGTGATCGTGCTCGATACGGAGACCACCGGGCTGGACAGCAAGAGCGAAAAAATCATCGAACTGGCCATGTTGTCGGTGCAGATGGATGTGGCCACGGGACGGCCGGTAGGGCCCGTCTTGGTTTACGAATCGTTTGAAGACCCGGGTAAACCGATTCCGCCTGCCATTCAAGAGATCACGGGTATTGACGACACCATGGTCAAAGGTTTGCGCATCGACGATGCGGCTGTGACCGCGATGGTTGAGCAAGCTGACCTGATCGTCGCGCACAACGCCGGTTTTGACCGGCCTTTTGTCGAGGCTCGCTTTCCGGTGTTTGCCCGCAAGGCCTGGGCCTGCTCTTTTTTGGGCATTGACTGGAAAAAAGAGGGCAGTGGCTCGGCCAAGCTGGAGTTCTTGGCGTCTGAGCGCGGCTGGTTTTACGACGCGCACCGGGCGCAGGTGGATTGCCACGCCTTGCTTCTGGTACTGGCCTCGCCCTTAGGAGATGGTTTGACCGGTTTGTCCCGCCTTTTGGCGGGCGCCGGGCAGACGCGTTACAAGTTGCAGGCCACGGGTGCGCCGTTTGAGGCCAAAGACAAACTCAAGGCACGCGGCTACCGCTGGGACAGCGAAGGCCGAGTCTGGTGGTGCAGTGTGGGTTCAGACGCATTGTTGGACGCCGAATGCGACTGGTTGCGCGATGAGGTGTATGGCCGCCGCAGCGCCAAGGTGATGCTGGAGGTCTTGGACAGCTTGGTGCAGTTTTCCAGCCGTCTGGGCTTGCAGACCGAGCGGCAGCTTTAGGGACCCTTGCCTTCGATGCGAATGCTTGTGGTCTGCGGGTGGTTTATCGCGACGAGGGCGTCGCTCCCACAGGGGCCGCCTCCCACAGGGGCCGCCTCCCACAGGGGCCGCCTCATCTATTTGATACCGCACCGTTGCAAGCTGGGATAATGCGCAGTTACTGGTATTTTTTTAGGCGGGTATAAATGGCTCAATACGTATTTTCGATGAACCGGGTTGGCAAGATCGTGCCGCCCAAACGGCATATTCTCAAAGACATTTCACTGTCCTTTTTCCCCGGTGCCAAGATTGGCGTGCTGGGCACCAACGGCTCGGGCAAGTCCACCTTGCTCAAGATCATGGCCGGCATTGACAAGGAAATCGAAGGCGAAGCCATCCCGATGGCGGGCCTGAAGATCGGTTATCTGCCGCAGGAACCCATCATGGACGCCGAGCAAACCGTGCGTGAAGCCGTCGAAAGCGGCATGGGCGAAGTCAAGGCTGCGCAGGCTCGCCTGGAAGAGGTGTACGCCGCCTACGCCGAAGAAGACGCCGACTTTGACGCCCTGGCCGCCGAGCAGGCCCAACTCGAAGCCATCATCTCTACCGCTGGCGAC
>CAITSG010000010.1 GCA_903894995.1 uncultured Burkholderiales bacterium | reverse complement strand
GTGGCCGAGGACCGGCGTTTGTTCACCGGCTTGTCGGTGAAAGAGAACCTGTGGATCGCCGCACCCTCGGGCTCAAACGCTCAGGGCACGCCCGCGCAGCGCTTTGAGCGCGTGATGGCTTTGTTTCCCCAGCTGCAAACCATGCTGAACCGCCCAGCCAGCCAAATGAGCGGGGGTGAGCAACAAATGCTGGCCCTGGCCCGCACCCTGATGACCGGCCCGCGCCTGCTGCTGCTGGACGAGCCTTGTGAAGGCATTGCCCCGGTGCTGGTGGCGGCCATGCGTGATGCGCTGCTGCAACTGGCCCGCGAAGGCGTGGCCATGCTGGTGGCCGAGCAAAACAACATCCTGGCCCGGCATGCACAGCGGGTGCTGGTGCTGACCAGTGGGCGCATGAACTTGGCGGCATGAGCCCTGCTTGACTGGGTTGGGCATCCCTTACACTGACTTCCAACAACGAGCGGCCCCAGCCGCCAGAGACAACACACCATGATCATCACCAGCCTGCTCGACACCGACCTTTACAAATTCACCATGATGCAGGTCGTGCTGCACCAGTTTCCGGGTGCGCAGGTCGAATACAAGTTCAAGTGCCGCAACCCGGGCGTGCCCTTGGCCCCGTTTGTCAAAGAAATCCGCGAAGAAATTCGTTCCCTGTGCAGCTTGACTTTCAAGGAAGGGGAGCTGCAGTACCTGCGCTCCATGCGCTTCATCAAGAGCGACTTTGTTGATTTTTTGGGCCTTTTCAAGCTCAACGAAAAGTACATTGAAGTCACGCCTTTGCCATCGGGTGAGATCGACATCACCATCCAGGGCCCCTGGCTGCACACGATTCTGTTTGAGATCCCGGTGCTGGCCATCGTCAACGAGGTGTTCTTCCGCAACACCCAAAAAGTGCCCGACTTGATGGAGGGCCGCCGCCGACTGGACACCAAAATCGCCCAGCTGCAGGCACAAGGCCTTGAGACCCTCAAGATTGCAGACTACGGCACGCGCCGACGTTTTTCACGCGCTTGGCATGAAGAGGTGCTGCGCGTGCTCTCGGCGCGTTTGGGCACCGGACCCAAGGGGCAATTTGCGGGCACCAGCAACGTGTACTACGCCTATTTGCTGGGGCTGACCCCGCTGGGCACCATGGCGCATGAGTATTTGCAAGCGGCGCAAGCCTTGGGCCCCAGATTGCGCGACAGCCAAGTGTTTGCGTTCGAGTCTTGGGCCAAAGAGTACCGGGGCGACTTGGGCATTGCCCTGAGCGATGTGTACGGTTTCAACGCCTTCCTGCGCGACTTTGACCTGTATTTTTGCAAGCTGTTTGACGGGGCCCGCCACGACAGCGGCGACCCGTTCAGCTGGGGCGAGCGCATGATCGCGCACTACCAGTTGAACCGGGTGGACCCGAAAACCAAGACGCTGATTTACAGCGACGGTTTGACGATTCCCCGAACCATTGCCTTGTTCGAGCAATTCAGGGGCCGTTGCCAACTGGCTTTCGGTGTGGGCACCAACCTGACCAATGACCTCGGGTACGAGCCGCTGCAAATCGTCATCAAAATGACCCGCTGCAATGGCCAGCCTGTGGCCAAGTTGTCGGACTCGCCTGGCAAAGGCATGTGTGACGACGAGAAGTATTTGGCGTATTTGAGCCAGGTATTTGAAATCACCCCCAATGCCTGAAACGGCTCTGGGGGCCGTTAACATACGGCACCAATTAAAAGGAGTTGATTCATGACGCGATGGGGTATGCGGTGGACCGCTTGGCTGGCTTTGCCAATTTTGCTGACCATGTCCGGCGGGGCTTGGGCCGCCGATTTTGACGGCGCGCAGCTGTCGGCGATCTGGGGGGTGCCTTTTGCGGGCCTCTTGCTGTCCATTGCTTTGATGCCTTTGCTGCTGGCCAACTTTTGGCACCACCATTACGGCAAAGTGGCCGCCGCGTGGGGTCTGGCTTTTTTGGTGCCCTTCGCTTTGGTGTTTGGCCCTGCCGCAGCTGGGGCCAACACGGTGCATGCCTTGTTTGCCGAATACATCCCCTTCATCATCTTGTTGACGGCTTTGTTCACCGTGTCAGGCGGCATTTACATTCGCGGCAACTTGCATGGCAGCCCAGGTCTGAACACCGCCATCTTGGCCATAGGTGCCGTGCTGGCCAGTTTCATGGGCACCACGGGGGCATCCATGTTGTTGATCCGCCCCTTGATCCGCGCCAACGACCACCGCAAGCATGTGGCGCATGTGGTGGTGTTTTTCATCTTCATCGTCTCCAACGCGGGCGGCTCCTTGACGCCTTTGGGCGATCCCCCTTTGTTTTTGGGCTTCTTGAAGGGCGTTGACTTCTTCTGGACCATCAAAACCATCTTTCCTGAGACCCTGTTCCTTGTGGGCAGCTTGTTGGCCATCTTCTTTGTGCTCGATTCCTGGTTCTACCGCCGTGAAGAGTTGTTGCCCCAAGACCCGACACCCGATTCCAAAGCGATCGGTTTTGACGGCGCCATCAACTTCTGGCTGCTGGCCGCGGTGGTGGGTTTGGTGTTGATGAGCGGGCTCTGGAAATCCCTTGTGTCTTTCGACATTTACGGCACCGAAGTTGGTTTGCCTGGCGTTTTGCGAGATCTGGGTCTTGTGGCTGTGACGTTCCTGTCCCTCAAAATCACCCCCGCCAAAGTGCACGCGGACAACCAGTTTGGCTGGGCACCCATGGCCGAAGTGGCCAAATTGTTTGCCGGTATTTTCCTCACCATCATCCCGGTGATTGCCATGCTCAAAGCGGGTGTCAATGGCCCGTTTGGCGCGGTGGTCCAAGCGGTCACCAAGCCCGACGGCAGTCCCGACGTCATGATGTATTTCTGGATCACAGGCGCTTTGAGTTCGTTCCTCGACAACGCACCCACCTATTTGGTGTTCTTCAATACCGCAGGCGGTGACCCCAAGGTCTTGATGACCACCTTGGCCCCGACTTTGGCGGCGATTTCTGCGGGTGCCGTGTTCATGGGGGCCAACAGCTATATTGGCAATGCGCCCAACCTGATGGTCAAAGCCATTGCCGAAGACCGTGGCGTGAAAATGCCCAGCTTCTTTGGTTACATGTTGTGGTCGGGCGCTGTCCTGATTCCTTTGTTCGTGGTCATGAGTTTTATCTGGTTCCAATGATGTCCAAACCTTCCATTTTGGTGGCCCGCGCCATCTTCCCCGAGGTCCTGCAGTCTTTGGCGCAGGTGTTCGAAGTCGAGAGCAACCAAGCCGATGAGGTTTGGTCTGCCGCAGAGCTGACGCGCCGCATGCAAGGCAAAGTGGGGGCACTGACCACGGGCAGCGAGCGCATCGACGCGGCGCTCTTGCAGGCCAACCCCCAGCTCAAAATCGTGGCCAATATGGCCGTGGGCTTTAACAACTTTGACGTGCCCGCCATGACGGCTGCAGGCGTGCTCGCCAGCAACACGCCCGATGTGCTGACCGAGACCACCGCCGACTTTGGCTTTGCTTTGCTTATGGCTACAGCTCGCCGCGTGACCGAGAGCGAGCACTACCTGCGTGCCGGTTTGTGGACAAAATGGAGCTACGACATGTTTGCCGGTGCCGAGGTGCACGGCTCAACGATTGGCATCATCGGCATGGGCCGCATCGGCCAAGGCATTGCCCGCCGCGCGGCGCATGGCTTTGGCATGCATGTGATCTACCACAACCGCTCGCGCCTGAGTGCTGAGCTGGAGGCGCAGTGCAAAGCCCGTTATGTGGGCAAAGAAGAGCTGCTCAAAACTGCGGACCACGTCATGCTGGTGGTGCCTTACAGCGCCGAGTCGCACCACACCATCGGCGCGGCCGAGCTGGCGCAAATGAAGCCCACAGCTACTTTGGTCAACATCGCGCGCGGCGGCATTGTGGACGACGCGGCCTTGGCCAAAGCGCTGGCGGCGCGTCAAATCGCTTCGGCAGGCATTGATGTGTTCGAGGGCGAGCCCTCGGTGCACCCCGACTTGCTCCAGGTGCCCAACGTGGTGCTCACGCCCCACATCGCCAGCAGCACCATCAAGACCCGCTTGGCCATGGCGCAGTTGGCTGCTGACAATTTGGTGGCTTACTTGACCCGTGGCCAAACTTTGACACCACTGAACACGGTGACTGGCTTGACTGCATGAACGAATGGGTGTGGTGGGGATTTTTGGCACTGGGTGGGCTAAACCTGCTGGTGCTGGTGTTTTTACTGGTGCGTTCCCCGGTGTCGCCTGAGGCGCAGGCCCACCAGATCGCAGAACTTCTGGCAGAGAAAACCACACAACAAACCGCCACTCAAGCCTCGATGCAGACCGCGTGGCAGCAGCAACAGTTTGCTGCCGCGCAGGCGCAATCGGAGCGCCTGGAGCGCGAACTGCGCACCGAGATCAGCCAGTCCGGCGTGCAAGGCCGGCAAGAAGCCATGCACAACCTCACGCTGTTCCAGCAATCGCTGCTGCAGCAAAGCGCCGAGGCCACCCGCACGCAAAACCAGCAAATCGACGCGCTGGCCCAGCAACTGGCCTTGCTGCAAAAAAGCCTGACCGACAGCCTGGCCCAGCAGGTGAATGCTTTGTCTGAAGCCAATGCCCGCCGCCTGACCGAGATGCGCGGAACCATGGAAACGCAGCTCGCTCAGCTGCAGCAAAGCAACGCTGCCAAGCTCGACGAGATGCGCCAGACCGTGGATGAAAAACTCCAGGCCACGCTGCAAGCCCGCTTGGGCGAGAGCTTCAAACAAGTGGCCGACCGACTGGAGCAGGTGCACAAAGGCTTGGGCGAAATGCACACCCTGGCGCAAGGCGTGGGCGACCTCAAACACCTGCTGACCAACGTCAAAACGCGCGGCATGTTTGGCGAGGCGCAACTGGCTTCGTTACTCGAACAAGTGCTTACCCCAGAGCAATACGCCGTGCAAGTGGCCACCAAGCCCGGAGACAAAAACCGGGTGGACTTCGCCATCCGCCTGCCAGGCCGCTCGGACAGCGGCCAGCCCGTGTGGCTGCCGATCGACGCCAAGTTCCCTAACGAGGACTATGAGCGTTTGCTCGAAGCCCAAGGCCGGGCAGACCCGGTGCAAGCCGAGTTGTGTGCCAAGGCGCTCGAGACGCGCATCAAACTGGAAGCCAAGTCGATTGCCGAAAAGTATTTGGAACCACCACACACGACCGACTTTGCGGTCATGTTTTTGCCCACAGAAGGCCTGTACGCCGAAGTGCTGCGTCGCCCCGGCCTGATGGAAACCTTGCAGCGAGACCACCGCGTCACGCTGGCGGGGCCGACCAATTTGATGGCCATGCTCAATGCCTTGCAAATGGGCTTCAGAACCTTGGCCCTCGAAAAACGCTCCAGCGAAGTCTGGCAGGTGCTGGGTGCGGTGAAAACCGAGTTTGGCAAGTTTGGCGATGTGCTGTCCAAGGTGCGCAACCAAACGCAGACGGTGCTCAACACGCTGGACCAAGCTCAGACTCGCAGCAATGTGATGAGCCGAGCCTTGCGTCAGGTGGACGCGCTGCCCGAATCGCAGTCTCAGGCACTGCTGCCGGGTGGCCCGGATTTACCCGACGAGGGGACCGAGTGAGCCCAGACTTGGCTCGGTTGATCGCTGGCCAAATGTTCCTGCACGCCTGCATGGCGGGCGCACGAATGGCCATTCCCTTGTTGGCCCTCAAGCAAGGCTTCAGTCCTGTCGCGGTGGGCGGGTTGTTGGCCTTGTTTGCATTGGCACCCATGTTTTTGGCCTTGCCCGCGGGCCGTTACAGCGACCGCCGTGGTTTGCAAAAACTCACGCGCATGAGTGTGGTGTTGGCCGCATCCGGCATTTTCTTATCGGCGGTGTGGCCGATTTTCCCGGTGATGTGTTTGAGCGCTTTGGCTGTGGGCGGCGCCACGGGCATGGTGCTGATCGCTTTGCAGCGCCATGTGGGCCGAATGGCAAAAGATCCGGCCGAGCTCAAAGTGGCCTTCAGTTGGTTGTCACTCGGCCCTGCGGTGTCCAATTTTGTGGGGCCCGTCGCGGCGGGTTTGCTGATCGACTTTGCCGGCCCGTCTGCGGGTGATGTTGCGGGTTTTCGCTGGGCGTTTTTGTTGATGGCGGTGTTTCCGCTGTTCACCTGGTTTTGGGTGCGTCAGGTGCCCGAGCTGCCGCTGTCGCCCGAATTGCCCAATGCCCAACCGCGTCGCGCCTTGGACTTGCTGGCCGAGCCGATGATGCGCCGCCTGTTGGGTGTGAACTGGCTGCTGTCCTCGTGCTGGGATGTGCACACCTTTTTGGTGCCGGTGCTGGGCCACGAGCGCGGTTACAGCGCTTCAGTCGTTGGGTCTATTTTGGGGGCGTTCGCTTTGGCATCGGCCTTCATACGGATCTGTTTGCCTTTCATTTCACGGCACGTCAAAGAGCACCAAATCATCACCTTCGCAATGGCCTGCACGGGCGTGATTTTTGCCTTCTACCCCCTTATGCCCACACCCTGGGCCATGGGTGCCTGCTCGGTCATGCTGGGTTTGGTCTTGGGCATGGTGCAACCCATGATCATGAGCACTTTGCACCAGATCACCCCGCCACACCGGCAAGGCGAGGCGCTGGGCTTGCGGCTGATGAGCATCAACGCGTCCAGTGTGTTCATGCCCATGGTGTTTGGCGCAGTGGGTGCGATTGCAGGCGTGGCGCCTGTGTTTTGGGTGGTGGGTGCAGCGGTGGGTACGGGTTCTCGCGCCGCTTGGTTTTTGCGGCCAAGCCATGCCCATGCCCATGCGCCCAAGCCTTAAGACACCTTGAGTTGGTAAAACTCACATATGGCCTGCCAAGCCGCTTCGGGTGTGTCCACGTAACGGATCAGATTCAGGTCGGCCGCAGAAATCATGCCTTCATCCACCAGCAAGTCCAAGTTGAGCAAGCGCTGCCAGTAATCGCTGCCAAACAACAAAATCGGCACCTGCTTGGATTTGCGTGTTTGGACCAAAGTCATCACCTCAAACAACTCGTCCAGCGTACCAAAACCGCCCGGAAACGCCACCAAGGCTTTGGCCCGCATCATGAAATGCATTTTGCGCAAAGCAAAATAATGGAACTTGAAGCTCAAGTTCGGTGTCACATAGGGGTTGGGATGTTGTTCATGGGGCAGGGCGATGTTCAAGGCCACCGACAGCGCACCGACTTCTGAAGCCCCCCGGTTGGCTGCTTCCATGATGCCGGGGCCGCCACCTGTGCAGATGAAGAGCTTTTGATGTGAAGGTAAACAATCGCATGAACGCGAGACCATTTGGGCAAAAACTCGGGCGTTTTCATAGTACTCGGCATTGCGCACCCAAGCTTGCGCTTGGGCAATGGCCTGAGCTTGACCCTCTTGAAGTGCGGTTTGTAACCGTGCTTGTGCGGTGGATCGGTCGACAAATCGGGCACTGCCGAAAACCACGATCGTGTGTTCAATACCCGCCTCGGCTTGGGCTAAATCGGGCTTGAGCATTTCCAGCTGAAAGCGAATGCCTCGTGTTTCACGCCGTAACAAAAATTCAGGATCTGCGAATGCCAAGCGGTGCGCCTCGGGTAACAGCCAATCGCTGGTGGGTGCTTCGTTTTGTAAATACGCCCAAGCATGAGGCAAGGCGGAATCCTGAATGTTGGGTGTGTCGGGTGTCTTGGGTGCGTTGGGTATTTTGGGCATGCGTTCATTGTGCATGGCCATGAAAAAAGCCCCTTGCGGGGCTTTCTGGAGGTCGTGATCTGAGGATCAGACGCGCTTGCGGTATTCGCCTGTGCGGGTGTCGATTTCGATCTTGTCGCCTTGGGCCACGAACAAAGGCACGGGCACTTCCAAGCCGGTGGCGATTTTGGCGGGCTTCATGACTTTGCCGGAGGTGTCGCCTTTGACGGCAGGCTCGGTCCAGGTGATCTCGCGCACCACGCTGGTGGGCAATTCGACCGAGATGGCTTTCTCGTTGTAGAACACCACTTCGAGTTCCATGCCGTCTTCGAGGTAGTTCAAAGCGTCGCCCATGTTGGTGGCTTCGACTTCGTATTGGTTGAAATCGGTGTCCATGCAAACATACATCGGGTCAGCGAAGTAAGAGTAGGTGCACTCTTTTTTATCCAAGATGACTTGGTCCATCTTGTCGTCAGCACGGAACACGTTTTCGGTGCCGAAGTTGGCGATCAGGCTTTTCAGCTTCATGCGCACGGTGGAAGAGCCACGGCCGCCACGTTGGTATTCGGTACGCAGAACGACCATGGGGTCTTTGCCGTGCATGATGACGTTGCCGACGCGGATTTCTTGAGCGGTTTTCATAGGAATTAAGTCTGGAATGAAAAGGGGTGGCCAAAAGCCAAGCTCACTATTCTAACCTGTGGGTCTAACTATTCTGGTGAAATTCAGTAGCTCTATGGACAAGGGTGAGATTGTGTGTAGATTGACTAATCGTACCTGATAGCGTACGATAAAAAGCCAGGAGCCCAAGATGCAAACCCTTTCCGCCAGTGACGCCCGCGCCAACCTTTACCGTTTGATGGATCAGGCAGCCGAGTCGCATCAACCCATTGTCATCACGGGCAAGCGCCACGATGCGATCTTGTTGTCTGCAGCAGATTGGCAAGCGATTCAGGAGACGCTTTATTTGCTGTCTGTGCCAGGCATGCGCGAGTCCATCAAGGAGGGCATGGCCGAATCGTTGGAAGAATGCGCAAAGGAGCTAAACTGGTGAGCTGGGAGCTGGTGTTTGCCAAGCATGCCCAAAAGGATGCTCCAAAACTGGCTTCTGCCGGGCTCAAGCCCAAAGCGCAAGAGCTGCTGGCCCTGATTCAAGAAAACCCTTTTCAGAATCCGCCGCCTTATGAAAAGTTGGTGGGCGATCTGGTTGGGGCGTACTCACGGAGGATCAACATCCAGCATCGCTTGGTCTACGAGGTATTGGCCGAGCAGAACACCGTCAAGGTGCTGCGCATGTGGTCACATTACGAGTGACATCAATTGGCTGACCAAATCAGTTTGTTGAAGCAGCCGTTGCCGCGCAGTTTGCGCACATGCCGTCCAGTCTGTCAGCGCGTTGGAATTGATCGCGGTCAATTCCCCGCTCTTTATCCCATTCCACACCCGATGAACCCGCCTCAGGCTGTCCGGTGCTTGAATGCAATCTAAAAAGGCTTCCAGCTTGGCATGGTGCGCGTTGTCGTCTTGTGGGTAGATGTGCCAGATGAAGGGCTGGCCAGCCCAGAGAGCCCTCACCAGCGAGTCTTCACCGCGCACATAGTTCAGGTCGCAGGCCCAGAGCATCTCGTCGAAGCCGTTTTGGTCGGTGTAGGGCAGGGCGCTCCAGCTGGGCGGCACGGCCATGCCCGCCAGTGCTTGCTGTACCGCCGCCAGCGGCCTGCCGGGGGTGACGAGCAGGTGGTGCGGCCTGCCCACCAGTTGCTTCAGGAGCTGGGTCAGGGCGGCAGGTTCGTAGCAGAACAGGCTGATCAGCATGCTGCCCGGTGCCAAGTGGGGGGCGTGTTTTTGTCGCCAAGCCGTGCGGTCAAAGCGTTGTTGCCGTTCCTGCAAATCGGTTTCACGCAGCAGACCGCCCGTGTCTGCCGTGAAGCCGGGGTAGAAAAAGCGCTTGCTCCAGCCTTTGGCCGGGCCGCTCATCACGGGTGAAGGCAGGCCGTGCATGCGGGGCACCCAGTCTTCGGCGCTCAGGTATTCGAGGTTGATCCAGGCCGGTTGTTGCGGGTGCTTGGCAACACCGTGAGCCACAAAGGCTTCTGGCAGGGTGCAGCCAAACGCTTCGATCCACACGTCTGCAGGCTTCAAGCTCTTCAGCACCTCGCTTTGGCTGGCTGCGACCCAGGGCAACACTCGCAAGTGGGGCAGGGCATGGGCGTCAGGGGCCATCCAGTCAAGGGCCGAGGCGTCGTCTATCCACAGGCGCACCGATTGGCCTTGGGCCAGAAGCTGGCACGTCAGCCGCCAGCACACTCCCAGGTCGCCGTGGTTGTCGATGACGGTGCAAAAAATGTCCCAAAGCCGGTGCGAGTTCATGGTGGGGAATTGTCGGGGCAAAGTGTTTGCCCGTCACAATACGCGCCATGACAGCGGCACACGACGACATTTTGCTGGCCCAGGTGGCCGCGCTTCCGGCTTTGCCGGGGGTTTACCGTTACTTTGATGCGCAGGGCCAAGTGCTTTACGTGGGCAAAGCCAAGCAGCTCAAAAAGCGGGTATCCAGCTATTTCCAAAAGGACCATGGCGGCACGCGCATCGGCCACATGGTCAGCAAGATCGCCCGCATGGAAACCACGGTGGTGCGCTCCGAGGCCGAGGCGCTCCTGCTCGAAAACAACCTCATTAAGTCACTCAGCCCGCGCTTCAACATCCTGGTTCGGGACGACAAAACTTACCCCTACCTCAAGCTCACGGGCAACGGCACCTTGTTTTTGAAAGCGGTCGACGGAGCCCCTGAGCCGCAATCCTTTCCCCGCGTGGCGTATTACCGCGGTGCGGTTGAAAAAAAGCTCCGTTACTTTGGCCCG
>CAITSG010000009.1 GCA_903894995.1 uncultured Burkholderiales bacterium | reverse complement strand
TCGCCGGGCAGCACCGCCTCGACCGAGACCGCCTCGACCACTAAAGCCTTGCCCTGCATCAAGAAGGCAAATCGCTGACGGTACGCCGCCTCAAAATCGGCCACCAACTGGGTCTGGTCGCCCCAAGGCACGACCAACGCCGAGTCGGTGCCTTCGTAGCGCAAATGAACACGTTGGCGCAGCTCGATGCGGTCAGCATGGGCCGCATCCCCGCCCATTTGCGCCAGCAAGGCCAAGCGGGTGGATTCGCCCAAAGCTTTCAAGCGCTCGGCCATCTGGGGCATGGCCGCTGCGTCCAAGCGTCGTTCCACCGATTCCTCGCGCATCACATTCTGGTCGGCCAGGCCCATGCCATAGGCCGACAGCACACCCGCCAGCGGGTGCACCAGCACCTGCGACATGCCCAAAGCATCGGCCACCAAACACGCATGCTGCCCACCCGCGCCACCAAAGCACTGCAAGGTGTAGCGCGTCACGTCGTAGCCCCGCGCCACCGAGATTTTCTTGATCGCATTGGCCATCTGCTGCACCGCGATCTGGATGAAACCATGCGCCACGTCTTCGGCAGCGCGGCCGGTTTGTGCAGCCAGTTTTGCAAAATGCCCACGCACCACCTCGGCGTCCAACGGCTGGTTCGCCTCCGGCCCAAACACCGAAGGGAAAAACTGCGGCTGCACCTTGCCCACCATCACGTTGGCATCGGTCACGGCCAGCGGCCCGCCCCGGCGGTAACTGGCCGGACCCGGGTTGGCCCCAGCGCTTTGCGGGCCGACCCTGAAACGCGCACCGTCATAGGCTAACAGCGAACCACCGCCTGCCGCCACGGTGTGGATGCTCATCATCGGCGCACGCATGCGCACACCTGCCACCTGGGTTTCAAACTCGCGCTCGAATTGCCCCGCAAAGTGCGACACGTCGGTGGAGGTGCCGCCCATGTCAAAGCCAATCACCTTGTCATGCCCCGCCAGCTGCGCGGTGCGGGCCATGCCCACAATGCCGCCCGCTGGGCCACTCAAAATCGCGTCTTTGCCCGCGAACACCTGCGCGTCCGTGAGGCCGCCAGAGGACTGCATGAACATCAACTTCACGCCCGGCATCTCGCTGGCCACTTGGTTCACATAGCGCCCCAAAATCGGTGACAAATACGCGTCCACCACCGTGGTGTCACCCCGGCTGACCAGCTTCATCATCGGGCTGGTCTGGTGCGAAGTGCTCACTTGCGTGAAACCCACCTCACGCGCCAGCCGCGCTGCAGCCTGCTCGTGCGCCGTGTGTCGCCAGCCGTGCATGAACACGATGGCCACCGAGCGCACACCTTGTTGGTGCGCATCAACCAATTGGGTGCGCAAATGCACCTCGTCGAGCAACCGCAACACCTCGCCGTCCACCGCGACGCGCTCCTGCGCCTCCACCACCGCGCTGTAGAGCAACTCGGGCAACACGATCTGGCGGTCAAACAAACGCGGGCGGTTTTGGTAGGCGATGCGCAGTGCGTCGCCAAAACCCTGCGTGGTCACCAGCAGCGTGGCCTCGCCCTTGCGCTCCAGCAGCGCATTGGTGGCCACGGTGGTGCCCATCTTCACGCACTCGACCAGCTCGGGTGTGACTTGCTCGCCAGCTTTGAGGCCCAGCAAATGGCGAATGCCCGCCACCGCCGCGTCGCGGTATTGCTCGGGGTTTTCAGAAAGCAGCTTGTGCGTGACCAAAGTGCCGTTAGGCCGCTTGCCCACCACGTCGGTGAAGGTGCCGCCCCGGTCTATCCAGAACTGCCAACGGTTTTTGCCAGCGGGTGAGATGTGGGATTCGGTCATATGTTGCTCAAAATTCAAATTCAAAAACCAGCTTTACAAAGAGGCCGCCGCACGCGCCGCTTGGTCGTACATGCCCGAGAGCACACGCAGCAACCGGGCCAGCTCGCCAATGTCGCGGTTCAGGCCATCGTCGGCCTTCAAGGCGTCGATCAAACAGCTCTCACGGATTTCGCGGTAACGCTGCACGTAAGCACGGCCCTCGTCGGTGGCGGCATAGGTCACGTCCTTGCCATTCTTTTGCGACACCACCACGCCCAAGCCTTGCAGCTTTTTAAGGGCGTAATTCACCAAATGGGTGTCTTCGATGTTCATGATGAAACAGATGTCGGCCAGGCGCTTGTCACGGGCGCGGTGCGTGACGTGGTGCAGCACCAGCACATCCAAGGGCGTCAAATCCTTCAAGCCTGCGGCCGCCATGCAATGGATGATCCAGCGGTGAAAGGCATTGCCCGCCACGATCAAGCCGAACTCGAACTCGCTCATCTCCGCGCTGTCGGGCGAGACCAAATGGGCCGAAGACACGATGGGGCTGGCGGCTGAGGTACTCAGGGAATTTTTGCGCGGCATGGGTTTCGTCAAGGCTGGAGAGATGAGAAAGTCTATGCCCGATGCCGACAATTTGCCAACAATTTGTTGACGTTAAGGGAAAACACCGAGCACGGATTGGCTCCGCCTTGCCTACAGTGGGCACCAGACAGATGCACCCGATGCACGCGTGAAGCGGGCACCTTTCTTGCACTGCCCAGTGAACCGTTCACTTCCATCTTTCACAGGAGTTTTCATGCAACGTCGTGCCTTACACCTCAGCCTGCTGGCTGGCCTGCTCGCTGTTTCCGGCTTTGTGTCGGCCCAAACCAAATGGGACCTGCCCGCCGCCTACCCGGCCACCAACTTCCATTCCGTCAACATGACCCAGTTTGCGGCCGACGTGGACAAAGCCACAGCGGGCAAGCTGAAAATCACGGTGCACGCGAATGCGTCCCTCTTCAAAGCGCCTGAAATCAAACGTGCCGTTCAGGGTGGTCAAGCCCAAGCGGGTGAAATCTTGTTGGCCAACTTCAGCAACGAGTGGCCCATTTACGCGGCCGATGGCCTGCCCTTTCTGGCTGACAGCTACGACGAGAGCATGAAGTTGTACAAGGCACAAAAGCCCCTGATGGAGAAAAAACTGGCCGAGCAGGGCATGGTGCTCTTGTACTCGGTGGCTTGGCCACCACAGGGCATCTACAGCAAAAAGCCCATCAACAGTGTGGCCGACCTCAAGGGCATCAAGTGGCGCTCGTACAGCCCATCGACGGCCCGCATTGCCGAGCTGGTGGGCGCCCAACCTGTGACAGTGCAAGCGGCTGAATTCACCCAAGCCCTAGCGACCGGCGTGGTCGAGTCGACCATGACCTCCGGCGCGACCGGCGTGGACAGCAAGTTGTTTGAGCACCTGAAGTTCTACTACGACGTGCAGGCCTGGTTGCCCAAAAATGCGGTGATCGCCAACAAGAAGGCTTTTGATGCCCTGGACAAAGCCAGTCAAGACGCTTTGATGAAAGCCGCAGCCGAAGCCGAAACGCGTGGCTGGACCGAATCGCGCAAGGTCAACACCACCACTTTGGAAACCCTCAAAGCCAACGGTATGACGGTCACGGCCCCATCGGCGCAGCTCAAGGCCGACATGGCCAAAGTGGGCGACACCATGCTCAAGGAGTGGATGGACAAATCCGGCGCCGAAGGCAAGGCCTTGGTGGACGCTTACAACAAGAAGTAACACCGGATGAACGCCAGTCTTCCCCCCCGCGCCTCATCGGTGCGTCGCTTTCTGGATGGCCTGTACCTGCTCGGGGGGCAACTGGCCGCCCTGTGCGTGCTGGCCATCCTGATTTTGATGATCGGTGCTTCAGTGGGGCGTCTGATGGATTGGCGTGTCTCCTGGGTCAATGACATCGTGGCTTGGCTGTGCGCGGCAGCTGCTTTCTTGGGCATGGCCTACAGCTTTCGCAACGGCGACTTTGTACGCGTGACACTGGTGCTCGAATCGGTATCCGCGCCCGTGCGCCGCTGGCTGGAACTGATCTCACTGTCCGTCGCGACCGTGGCCATTGGCTATCTGGGTTATTGGGCGGCGCGATTTACTTGGGAAAGCTACGAGTTCAACGACATTGCGGGCAACATGGTGGCGATCCCGATCTGGATTCCGCAAATGAGCTTTGTGATTGGCTCGGCCATTTTGGTGATCGCGGTGATCGACGAATGCGTGTGTGTGTTCCGGGGTGGCAAGCCCAGCTATGTGGCACGCGTCGAAGAGCGGCACGCCCGTGGTGATTTTTCTGAGGAATTGTGATGGGCCTGCTTGAAATCGGAGGCCTGCTCCTCTTTTTGATGTTGTTGATGCTGAGCGGCGGCGTGTGGATCGCCATGACGCTGGCCATTGTGGGCTGGGTTGGTCAGGCTTTTTTCACCAATACCCTGCCCGGCAAGAACCTGTTCTCTTCCTTTTGGGAAACCTCCTCTAGCTGGGAACTTGCAGCCCTGCCCATGTTCATTTGGATGGGCGAAATTTTGTACCGCACCAAGCTGTCCGAGCAGATGTTCGACGGCCTATCGCCCTGGCTGTCCAAAGTACCGGGGCGCCTGATGCACACCACCATTTTGGGTTGTGGCATTTTTGGCTCGGTTTCGGGCTCGTCGGCCGCCACCTGCGCTACGATTGCCAAGGTGGCCCTGCCCGAACTCGAAAAACGCGGCTACGACCGCAACATCGCGCTCGGCTCGCTGGCTGCCGCAGGCGGTTTGGGTATTTTGATTCCGCCGTCCATCACTATGGTGGTCTACGCCGTGGCGGCGGACGCCAGCGTGATCCGCTTGTTTTTGGCGGGCTTTCTGCCCGGCTTCTTGCTGATGGGGCTTTTTTCGGGCTACATCATCTGGTGGAGCCTGCGCAACCCAGACAAGGTGCCGCCTGCAGAAGCTCCAACGACCTTTATGGAAAAGATACGCCGCTCAGGCAGCTTGATTCCTTGTGGCTTGCTGATTGTCTTCATCGTGTGGGTGCTGGTGGCAGGCATCGCCACGGCCACCGAATGCGCGGCTTATGGCGTGCTGGGGTCGCTCGCCATTGCCGCTGCAGGCCGCAGCCTGACTTGGCAAAATTTCTGGCAAGGCCTGGTGAGTGCCACCCGCGTGAGCTGCATGATCATGTTCATACTGGCAGGCGCAGCGTTTTTGACCAAGACCATGGCCTTCACCGGCATTCCACGCGAGTTGGCCGAGGTTGTGCATGCCATGAACCTTTCGCCCTTTGGGCTGATTGGGGTTCTGGTGCTGGTGTACCTGATTTTGGGCACGGCGCTGGACGGCATCTCGATGATCGTGCTGACCAGCGCAGTGGTGCTGCCCATGATCCAAAAGGCCGGATTTGATCTGGTTTGGTTCGGCATCTTCATCATCATGTTGATCGAGATCGCCGAAATCACGCCACCCGTGGGCTTCAACCTGTTTGTGCTGCAAAACATGACCGGCATCGACAGCAACCGCATCGCCACGGTCACCCTGCCCTTTTTCGGCTGCTTGCTCCTGGGCATTGGCTTGATCACCGTGTTCCCATCCATCGTCACCATCCTGCCCGACATGATGATGGGCGTGGCCAAATAAAAGCCGCGTCACTCCGGTAAGATGCCGCGCTGGCCCTGAAGGGGCATGAAAGTGTGACGGATGTTTAAAAATGTGATGTTTTACCGCATCGGCGAGGGCTTTGCCCCTTCATTGGCCGATGTGCAGGCGGCGCTGGAGCCGGTGCAGTTTGTGGAGTGTGGCGCCAGCCAAGAAAAGTCGATTGGCTGGGTGCCGCCAAGGGGCGAAGCCCATGGTCCGCTGGTCGAATCGGTCGGCGGTCAGTGGATCTTTAAACTCATGATCGAGTCCAAGGCCGTGCCCGGCAATGTGGTGCGCCGCAAGGTGGACGAACGCGTCGCCGAAATCGAAGCGGCCACCGGCCGCAAACCGGGCAAAAAAGAAAAGCGCGACCTGATGGACGACGTGCTGCTGTCGCTGCTGCCGCAGGCCTTTGCCCGCCAATCTTCCGTGCTGGTGTGGATGGACTTGGAGAACCGCCGTTTGGTGATCAATGCAGGCAGCCAGGGCAAGGCCGACGAAGTGATGTCGGCATTGATGAACGTGATGGGCGGCTTGTCGGTCTCGCTGATCCAGACCGTGACCTCGCCCCAAGCCGCCATGACCCAATGGCTTTTAGCCCCGACCGAAGACGAGTGGCCGTCTGATTTGACGGTT
>CAITSG010000008.1 GCA_903894995.1 uncultured Burkholderiales bacterium | reverse complement strand
GACGCCACACGCAACAACATCATGACGGTGGAAGACCCCATCGAATACGAGCTGCCCGGCGTGGGGCAGACGCAGGTCAATACCAAGATCGACCTGAGCTTTGCCAAAGCCTTGCGGGCCATTCTGCGGCAAGACCCGGACGTGATCATGATCGGCGAGATCCGCGACTTTGAAACCGCACAAATCGCCATCCAGGCCTCGCTCACGGGCCACCTGGTGCTGGCCACGTTGCACACCAACGACGCGGCCAGTGCCGTCAACCGCCTGATTGACATGGGTGTGGAGCCTTTTTTGCTCAGTTCGTCGCTCTTGGGTGTGCTGGCCCAGCGCTTGGTGCGCAAACGCTGCACCGCCTGCCACGGCGCGGGCTGCGAAGCCTGCGGCCTCACCGGTTACGCCGGGCGCACCGGGGTGTTTGAACTGCTGGTGGCGAGTGACGCCATCAAGGCCCAAATCCACAACCGCGCCGCCGAAGCCGACTTGCGGGCCACCGCGCTGGCCCAGGGCATGGTGTTGATGCGTGAAGACGGTCAGCGTTTGGTCGATGCGGGCATCACCAGCGCCGAAGAACTGCTGCGCGTGACGCGGGACTGAAGCCCCGTGCGCACCACATCCTTGCCCCGTCCCAGCTTCGCTGCAGCGGCCATGAAATGCCTTGGGTTCCTGCGTCTGCAGGCGATGGGCTGGGCTTGGGTGATGATGGCAGGTGGCGCACAAGCTCAAGCAGACCTTCTGACGCCAAGCCAAGCCCCGGACAAGGCGCTCACGGCGACCGAGGCTGCAGCCCCCGCTGACCGCAGCACACAGGACACCGCACCTGAGGCCCCCGCCCCGAGCGAGAACCCGGCCAAGCGTTGGCAATACACCTTGGGCCTCAAACTCAAGTCCAGCGAGCAAGCCGATGGCCGCAAAAGTCTGGCGCTGCGCCCCGTGCTGGGCCTGCGCTACGGTCGCTGGCGACTGGGCCATGCCACGGGGGACGAATGGTTCAAATTCAGCGGCTACCGCGAATCCACCAATTTGGCCTATGACCTGCGCGATGACGACAAACTGCACATCGCCCTGTCCGCACGCATCCAGAACATCGAGGACAACACCAGTTTTGACGGCTTCAGTTCGGGCAAAAACACCGTTCGCGCACGCGTCAGCATGGGCTATCGACTGGACCCACACTGGTCGCTGGGCAGCGATGTCACTCAAGACCTGTTGAACCGGGGTGATGGCACCACCTTGTCCATGGGCGTGTCTTACTTGTGGCCCTTGAGCGAGCGCAGCGCCCTGAGCCTGAGCAGCGGTGCCTCCTGGGCCACGGCCCGGCACTGGGCCACCCAAATGCGCTTGAGGCCGGTGCCAGAGGGCGGCTGGCAATCCGGTCTGGGCGATTGGGGCTTGGGCATGGGCTACCGCTATGCCATCACCCCGCAGTGGGCCTGGTTTGGCAACTTGGGCACCGCTCGCCACCTGGGACAAGTCAACGAAGTCAGCCCCAGCCAATTCAGATGGAGCGGCCAACTGGGCCTGCTTTACTTCAGCCGCTGAGAACACGACATGCCCGCTTACCGTTTTGAAGCCCTGCAAACCAATGGCAGCACACGCAAAGGCACCCTGGAGGCCGACAGCCTGAAAACCGCACGCGCCCAATTGCGGGCGCAGTCGCTGGTGCCCTTGCTGGTGGAGGCCATCGCCTCGGGCAGCGGGAGCGACGCAGACGCTGCCTTGCCTTGGTGGCAAAGACCCATAGGCCAAGGCCGGGTGTTCAGCAGCAGCCAACGCGCCGTGTGGACGCGTCAGCTGGCCAGCTTGGTGGGCAGCGGCCTGCCCATCGAACGGGCCTTGTCGGCCCTGGCCGAAGAAGCCGACCACGACAAACAAGGCCAGTTGATGGCCGCCATCCGTGCCGAGGTCAACTCGGGCAGCACTTTGGGCCGCGCTTTGGCGCAGTTTCCCAAGGAGTTTCCGGCCATCGACCGTGCTGTGATTGCCGCAGGCGAGCAAAGCGGGCACCTGTCCGATGTGTTGCACCAACTGGCCGCCGACCTGGAGGACCAGCAAGTGCTGCGCTCCAAACTGCTGTCGGCCTCGCTTTACCCTGCCATCGTGAGCCTGGTGGCCTTGGCCATCGTGGTGTTTTTGATGACCTCGGTGGTGCCCCAAGTGGCCGGGGTGTTTGCCGGTACCCAGCGCCAACTGCCCGGCCTGACGGTGGCCATGTTGGCTCTGAGCGATCTGGTGCGTGATTGGGGCTGGCTGATGCTGTTGATGCTGATCGCAGCCGGGGTGGCGTTTCGCTTGGCCATGCGCCAAGCGGCCTTGCGCCTGCGCTTTGATGCGGCCTGGCTGCGAATGCCCTTGATCGGGCGACTGGCACGGGGCTACAACAGCGCCCGCTTTGCCTCCACCTTGGCCATGCTCACGGCCGCAGGTGTGCCCATTCTCAAAGCGCTGCAAGCGGCCGCCGACACCTTGTCCAACCAAGCCCTGCGGGCCGACGCCCTGGAGGCCCTGGTGCGCGTGCGTGAAGGTGCGCCTCTGGGCACCGCTTTGGCGCAAAACGCCCGGTTTCCGGGCTTGTTGTCCATGTTTGCGCGGCTGGGCGAACAAACCGGGCAACTGCCCTTGATGCTGCAAAGGGCGGCCACGCAACTGTCCAGTGAAGTGCAGCGCCGCGCCATGGCCTTGGCCACGGTGCTCGAGCCCTTGCTCATCGTGAGCATGGGCGGCGTGGTCATGCTGATTGTGCTGGCGGTGCTCATGCCCATCATGCAGCTGAACCAATGGGTCAAGTGAGGGTGTGCAGGGGCTTGGCCAGGTAACGCAAGCGACCCTTGCCGCACAGGGTGGGCCTTAAGATGCGCCGGTGATAGACCTTTTGCACACGTCTTTGGCATGACGCCTCCCAAAACCCCGCTCTCCTGGATTCGGCGCTGCGCAAGCGCATACCAGCACGGCCTGCGCCTGTTTGCGGCCTGGCCTGTGGCGGTGCAAGGCATGGTCTGGATGGTGCTGGGCGGCTTGCTGTTTTCTTTTTTGAACGCGATTGCCCGGGACTTGACGCTGCATCTGGATGTGTACCAGTCACAGTTTTTGCGCTACCTGTTTGGCCTGTTGTTCATCTTGCCCTGGGTCTGGCGTGACGGTTGGCGGGCTTATATGCCGGTCAACATGGTGGGCCAGTTCTGGCGCGGCGGGGTGCACACCCTGGGCCTGATTTTGTGGTTCACGGCCCTGCCCAAAATTCCCCTGGCCGACATGACGGCCATTGGTTTTACCGGCCCGATTTTCATCATGCTCGGGGCCGCCTGGTTTTTGGGTGAACCCATGCGCAAAGACCGCTGGATCGCGGCCATTGTGGGTTTTGCGGGGGTGCTGGTGGTGGTTTTGCCCAAGATGTCGGGCGAAGGCGGCTGGTTCAACCTGGTCATGTTGGCTTCTTCGCCCGTCTTCGCCGCATCCTTCCTCATTACCAAGGCCCTGACCCGCTACGAAAAAGCGGGGGTCATTGTGCTGTGGCAAGCGCTGACCGTCACGGTTTTGAGCTTGCCCATGGCCCTGCCCAACTGGCAAGCACCCACGCTCATGCAGTGGATCGGCTTTGCCGCCACCGGAGTCTTGGGCACGCTGGCCCATTACTGCCTCACACGGGCCTTTGGTTTGGCCGACATTTCGGCCACCCAGTCCCTTCGCTTTTTGGACCTGGTGTGGGCCTCGTTGCTAGGCTGGCTGGTGTTTGGCGATGTGCCCAGCCAATGGACTTGGGCCGGAGCCTTGGTCATCCTGGGTGCCACCGTTTGGATTGCCCGCAGAGAAAGCCGGAGAAAGGTCCCCACATCCCACTGAGGGGGTATATTGCCGCCTCTAAACAGGGAGAGTGATGTGATCAACATTGAGCCATTGCGTTACGCATGGACCCCAGGGGGACACGACACCCTGACACTGGGGCGCTTGCAAGTCAGCACCGGACAAACCGTTTTTCTGCACGGCCCCAGCGGCTGCGGCAAAAGCACACTGCTCGGGCTGCTGGCCGGTGTGTTGACACCCCACCAAGGTCGTGTGTCTTTGCTCGGGCAAGACTGGGCGGCCTTAAAAGCTGGCCAGCGCGACGCCTTTCGGGCCGACCATGTGGGCGTGATGTTTCAGCAGTTCAACTTGCTGCCGTTCTTAAGCGTGCTGGACAACGTCACCTTGCCTTGCCGCTTTTCGGCCTTGCGCCGCGCACGCTGCCAAGCCGCCGGTGGCCCCGAGGCCACGGCCCAAAGCTGGTTGCAGCGCATGGGTTTGCCCGAGACGCTGTGGAGCCGCCGCGCCAACGCCTTGTCGGTGGGCCAACAGCAGCGCGTGGCCGCCGCCCGCGCACTGATGGGCCAGCCCGAATTGATCCTGGCCGACGAGCCCACTTCGGCCTTGGATGCGGCCTTGCGCCAGGGCTTCATGGACTTGTTGCTGCAGGCGACACGGGACGCGGGCAGCACCTTGGTGTGTGTGAGCCACGACGAGCAGCAAGCCGTGCGTTTTGAAGTGCAATGGTCCTTGCCCGCCTTGCAACAAGCAGGGGTGAGCGCATGAACAGCCTGCTCAGCATCGCCCGTCAAAGCGCCTGGAACCGCCGCAGCACTCTGGTATGGGTGGTGGTGTCGCTGGCCCTGGCCACCGCTTTGTTGTGGACTTTGGAGCGTTTGCGCCACGACATCCGCAGCAGTTTTTCACAATCGGTCAGCGGCGTCGATTTGATTGTGGGCGCGCGCAGCAGCCCGGTGCAGTTGATGCTGTTTTCGGTGTTCCACATTGGCAGCGTGCCACAAAGCATGTCCATGGACAGCGTGCACAAGTTAGCGCAGCACCGCTCGGTGTCTTGGGTGGTGCCCTTGAGTCTGGGCGACTCGCACCGGGGCTTTCCGGTGCTGGGCACCACACCCGCTTATTTTCAGCACTTTGCCTATGGCGACAAACAGCCGCTGGCCATCAGGCAAGGCGCGGTCTTTGCCGACACGCTCGATGGTTTGTACGAAGCGGTGATCGGGGCCGAAGTGGCGCGCCAAATGGGCTATGACCTGGGCCACAGCATCACCTTGGGCCATGGAATGCACGACCACGACCATGACCACGAAGGCAAGGAAGCAGACGAACACACCGACAAACCGTTCAAGGTGGTCGGCATTTTGGCCCCCACAGGCACGCCGGTGGACCGCACGGTGCATGTGAGCCTGCAAGCGCTGGAAGCCCTGCACCTGGGCTGGGTGGCGGGCACCCCCATGCCCGGCGGCCACATTCCGGCCGATCAAGCGCGCAAATTCAAGCTGCAGCCCGAAGAAGTGACAGCCGCCCTGGTGGGCCTGAAAAGCCGGGCAGCCGTGTTCAATGTGCAGCGCTTTGTGAATTTTTACGAAGCCGAAGCGCTGATGGGGGTGATGCCGGGTGTGGCGCTGGGT
>CAITSG010000007.1 GCA_903894995.1 uncultured Burkholderiales bacterium | reverse complement strand
TATTGCTCGTTTTGTGCGGGAACATCCTTCGAAGATGGACCCCGGGTCAAGCCCGGGGTGACAAGTTTTCGATCAGCCCACCCCACTGACAAGCTTTAGATCTGCCAAACCCACTGACAAGCTTTAGAGCGGCCTAACCACTGTCATGCCGGGCTTGACCCGGCATCCATCCCCTCAACACCCTCCAAGCCATGACCAACACTTGTCACGACACCCTGCGCCTGGCCGAGCAGCTGATCTCCAAACCCTCCGTCACCCCCGATGACGCAGGCTGCTTGGACCTGATTGCCGACGCCCTGAAGCCCTTGGGCTTTGTCTGCGAATTCATGGACTCTGGCCCCGACACCTTTCGTGTGCGCAACCTTTGGGCCAAGCGCACTGGCAGCTCGGGTCAAACCCTGGCTTTTGCAGGCCACACCGATGTCGTGCCCACCGGGCCACTCACGCAATGGAGCAGCGACCCCTTCACACCCACGCACCGCGACGGCAAGCTCTGTGGCCGCGGCGCGAGCGACATGAAAACCTCGCTCGCGGCCATGGTGGTGGCCGTGCAAGAGTTTCTGGCCAACAACCCAGAGCCGAAACTTGGCCTGGCCTTTTTGCTGACCAGCGACGAAGAGGGCCCAGCACTTGACGGCACCGTTGTGGTCTGCGAAAAGCTCCAAGCCCGTGGCGAAGCGCCGCAGTTTTGCATCGTGGGCGAACCCACCTCGGTGCAGCAAACGGGCGACATGATCAAGAACGGCCGACGCGGTACCCTGAGCGGCAAGCTCACCGTCAAAGGCGTGCAGGGCCACATCGCCTACCCGCACTTGGCCGACAACCCGATCCACCGCCTGGCCCCCGCGCTGGCCGATTTGGTGGCGATCCGCTGGGACGAAGGCAATGCCTTTTTCCCGCCCACCAGCTGGCAGGTGAGCAACATCCATGCGGGCACGGGCGCGAGCAATGTGATCCCCGGCGACTGCGTGGTGGATTTCAACTTCCGCTTTTGCACAGAATCCACCCCAGAAAGCCTGCAGCAGCGGCTGCAAAAGGTGCTTGACCAGCAGGGTCTGAAGTACGAGCTGACATGGACCCTAGGGGGCCTGCCTTTCCTCACCACACCGGGCACTTTGGTCGCAGCCATTCAGCAAGCCATCACCGACGAAACGGGTTTGACGACAGCGCTGTCCACCACAGGCGGCACGAGCGACGGCCGCTTTATTGCACAGATCTGCCCCCAGGTGATCGAGTTCGGACCCCCCAACGCCACCATCCACAAGGTCAACGAGCATGTGGCGCTGACCGACATCGCACCGCTCAAAGCCATCTACCGCCGCACCCTGGAAAAACTGAACCGGGATTTGTCCTCATGAGCGATGTGAGGCTCTCCACGCTGATTGAGCAATCCGCAGCCCGCCTGAACCATGCCGATCTCGCCTACGGGCACGGCACCCTGTGCGCTTTTGACGAAGCCATCTGGCTGGTGCTCTGGCGTCTGGGTTTGCCCTTGGACACCGACTTGGACGAGGCGGCCGATCAAGCCGTGACGCCCGAGCAAGAAGCCGCTTGTGCTGCACTGATCGATGAGCGCATCGTGACCCGCAAGCCCGCCGCTTACCTCACGCGAGAAGCTTGGTTGCAGGGTGTGTCGTTTTACATCGACGAACGCGCGATCGTGCCGCGCAGTCTGATCGCCGAAGTGCTGGCCGACGGGACCATCGACGCTTGGCTGAACGTGCAAACCCGGCAAGTTCTGGATCTGTGCACCGGCAACGGCAGCTTGGCCGTGCTGTCAGCGCTGGCTTGGCCCGAGGTGCAAGTCACAGGGGCCGACATTTCCGATGACGCACTGGCTGTGGCCACCATCAACGTCGAGCGGCATGGCTTGCAAGAGCGCGTGGTGCTGGTGCAAAGCGATGGCCTGAACAAACTGAACCCACCCACACACGGCCCGTTTGATTTGATCCTGTGCAACCCCCCCTATGTGTGCCAAGCCAGCATGGACACTCTGCCCGCCGAATACCGTGCCGAGCCCAAACTGGCGCTGGCAGGCGGCACTGACGGCATGGACTTTGTGCGGCAGCTGTTCAAGGATGCGCCGGCGCGGATGAGCGAGCAAGCGGTGCTGGTCTTGGAAATCGGCAACGAGGTGGATCATTTCATGGCCGCTTTCCCCGAGCTCGAAGTGGCTTGGCTGGAGACCAGTGCGGGCGAGGATCAGGTTTTACTGATCACCCGCCAGGCCCTGATTGGCCTGTAAAAACCATTCCTGCACCTGAAGGAAACAGTAAAACTTCCATCCTGCCATCTCACCGACATGCACATCGGCGAAAATGGCAGGTTATGCCCTTTTGAAACCAGCCCTGAAGCTGGTGAGCCCCCCTCTTGCCGGAACCTGTCCGGTTACTGCTTTTTCATGATCAACCTCAAAAACGTCACCCTCCGCCGAGGCACCAAAGTGCTGCTGGACAAAGCCTCCGTCACCCTTAACCCCGGAGAAAAAGTCGGTTTGGTAGGGCGCAATGGCGCGGGCAAATCCACCTTGTTTGCACTGTTCAACGGCACACTGACCGAAGATGGCGGGGACTTTGAAATGCCGCGTCAGTGGCGCATGGGCCAAGTCGCCCAAAACATGCCTGAAACAGAGCAACCCGCATCGGACTTTGTGCTCGAAGGCGACACCCGCTTGGCCGATCTGCGCCAACGCTTGGTCGCTGCCGAAGCCAGTGGCGACGGCATGGAAATGGCGCACGTTTACACCGACCTCGCCGACGCGGGCGATCACGACGCCCTGCCCCGCGCAGAAGCCTTGATTTTGGGTCTGGGCTTTCGGGTGGACGAGCTGAGCAACCCGGTCAACAGTTTTTCGGGTGGTTGGCGCATGCGCTTGCAATTGGCCCGTGCGCTGATGTGCCCATCTGACATCCTGATCTTGGACGAACCCACCAACCACTTGGACTTGGACGCACTGGTCTGGCTCGAAGCCTGGCTGCAGCGCTATACAGGCACCATGATCGTGATCAGCCACGACCGCGAATTTCTGGACGCAGTGACCGACGTCACTTTGCACATCGACCACGCCAAACTGACCCGCTATGGCGGGAATTACAGCGCCTTTGAAATCTTGCGAGCCCAGCAGATGGAGTTGCAACAGGCGTCGTTTTCCAAACAGCAGGACAAAATCGCCCACCTGCAAAAGTTCATCACCCGCTTCAAAGCCCAGGCCAGCAAAGCCAAACAAGCGCAAAGCCGGGTCAAAGCCTTGGAGCGCATGGAAAAAGTCGCCCCGCTGCTGGCCGATGCCGAGTTCACCTTCGGTTTCAAAGAACCCAACAACTTGCCCAACCCCATGTTGGCCATCAGCGAAGCGAGCTTTGGTTATGTGGTGGACGACGAGCCCAAATCCATCTTGCAACACGTCAGCAAATCGGTGCTGGCTGGGCAGCGCATTGGTATTTTGGGTGCCAACGGCCAGGGCAAATCGACCCTGGTCAAGACCATTGCCCGCACCATGCCGCTGCTGGCAGGCACACTCACCGAAGGCAAGGGCCTGAACATCGGCTACTTTGCCCAGCAAGAACTCGATGTGTTGCATCCGAACGACAACCCGCTGGAGCACATGATCCGTCTGGCCAGAGAGTTGGGCAGCAATGAGCCTAGCCGTGAGCAGGACCTGCGCAACTACCTGGGAACCTTCAATTTCAGTGGCGACATGGTCAAGCAGTCCGTGGGCTCCATGAGTGGCGGTGAAAAAGCCCGCTTGGTATTGGCCATGATCGTGTGGCAGCGCCCCAACCTGCTGCTGCTGGATGAGCCCACCAACCACTTGGATCTGGCCACACGCGAAGCGCTGTCCATGGCACTCAACGAATTTGAAGGCACCGTCATGCTGGTCAGCCACGACCGCGCCTTGCTCCGTGCGGTGTGTGACGAGTTCTGGATGGTAGGCCGGGGCAAGGTCGAGCCGTTTGACGGCGACCTGGACGATTACCAGAGGTATTTGCTGGAAGAGTCCAAGCGTTTACGTGAAGTGGCCAAAAATTCCGCAAAAAATGCCCCAGCAGTGTCAGCGCCCGTGGTTGTTGAAGTGCCAAAACCCACACCCGTGGCACCCGCCATCAGCCCCTCCTCATCGGTTTTGAGCAGCGCCGAACAACGCAAGCAAGATGCACAGCGGCGTCAGCAAATGGCAGCGCAAACACGCCCACTGAAAAAAGAGCTGGAGCAAAACGAGCAACGTATGGTGGGCATCGAAGCTGAAAAGAGCGCTTTAGAGCAATTGCTGAGCACCCCATTGCCTGCAGCTGAAATTGCAGATGCAGGTCGCAAACTCAAAGCACTCAGCGATGAATCCACGATTTTGGAAGAGCGCTGGCTGGAACTGACACAACTGCTCGAAGAAACGGCTTGAGCCGTCCACCATCGCGCCCGCAAAAATACGGTTTTGAATCAGCCGCCTACAACGGACCAGCCCGCGTGCTGGTCGGCTTTGTTGTTTTCGTATTCCCAAGATGTACCGCAGCGGTCGCAGCGGTAACGGGTGATGGTGACCTGGTGGTTTTCTCGGGCTTCTTTGCGGTTGCTGCCTTGAACCAGTTCGGCGTGACCAGGGGCTCGACGCCAATTGCGCTGGATGCCGGTGCAGGGTTCACACAACTGCATCTTTTTTAATTCGTTTTGGATGTTCGATTCAACTGACATGTCGAGACGCTTTCCGATGGGTGTGCTTGGAATTCGCCCATCCTTGAAGAGAAAATGAAAAAAGCACTTTGTACCGAAATACAAAGTGCTTTTAAATTTGGTGGGACCAGCGGGGGTCGAACCCACGACAAACGGATTAAAAGTCCGCTGCTCTACCAACTGAGCTATGGTCCCTTTGCTTTTATGCTGTGCATTAAAGCAAGTCTAAAATTATAGCGTCTTTTCAGGACTTCTCGGGTGAAGTTGCCAAAAAGTTCAAAACGACTGAGGCTGCGCACATGCCAAATGTGGCGGTCACACTGACCACAGACCCATAGCCGTGGCAATTGAGGGTGCCATCACCGTCGACCGCACAGGACGCATCGGGTGGCGCCACAGACTCTCGGCTGAATATCCCCTGCACCCCCATCAGCTTGCCGTCCCGTGCACCTCCGTGGTGTTTTCTCAAGCGGTAGCGCAATTGTGCCAACAGAGGGTCGTGCGTGATGCGGGACAAGTCTTGTACGTCTACAAGATGCGCCAATCGCTTACCCCCTGCTGCACCCACAGACACAAAACCGATTTTGTTTTGCATGGCCCAGTGAGCCATACTGACCTTGGCTTTGACCTGATCGCAGGCATCAATCACTGCATCTGGCTGAGCTGGCAAAAGGCCAGGCCAATTGTCAGGGGTCACAAAATCATCGATGGCATCAACTTGGCATTCCGGATGAATCAACGCAATTCTCTCGCGCATGGCCTGCACCTTGGCCTGTCCCGTGGTGTGCGTCAGGGCATGTATTTGACGATTGATGTTGGAAGCTGAGATGTGGTCCATGTCCAACAGGGTCAGGCGTGCGATACCGCTTCGCGCCAAAGCCTCAGCTGCCCACGATCCAACACCACCAATGCCGACCACCACCACATGGGCTTGACGAATTCGATGTGCACCGGACAAACCATACAGGCGCTGCAAACCCCCAAAACGCCGATCCTCATCGTTGCCATTCATGTCAAAGCCTCTGCGGTGCGCATTTGCCACTGAAAGGTCAACCACGCACCCAAAACCATACCCGCCACGGCCAACATGCTGCTCCAACTCAGTGTCGACAAACCGGACAAACCTTGACCAAACGTGCACCCCATGGCCATGACACCGCCCACGCCCATCAACAGCCCCCCCAGCAAATGCGACACCAGATCTGGCGTCTGGGTGAATCCCTCCCAGCGAAAAGAGCCCTCATGGCTTGCACTCAGGAAAGACCCAACAATCAAGCCAGGCACCCAAACCATCCCCAAAGTCAGACGTTTGCTGCCATCACTGAAGTACATCCAAGCATCCCACCACAACGCCACAGGTGCCGTCATGCTGACGGCCTCCATGCGAGCACTTGCAGTGGTTAAAAACACGGCGTCAAGGGTTTCCGGGTGTTCGGGCACGAAGCCCAAAACGCCGCTGATCCACCAAGCAGCAATGACAAAGCTTCCAAGGGCCAGCCCAGGCCAGGCATCCCGCAGGGAACGAAACGATGCATCCTTGAAGACCCAAAACAGCAATGCCGCAACGGCAGCACAAGCCGAAACACCGGCAGCTGTTGCAAGGCTCCATCCGGTCCAGCCCATGACCCATTGGCTCATGAAGGCTCCGTGCTGCAGTGGAACGCTGATGGGATCAAGCTCTCGCACACGCCATACCGCTGGCAAGCCGCGCATGGTGGCCAAAGCCGATACCCCCACAACCAAAAGAACCACCAAAGACTTTAAATTGCCAGCGCCCAAACGCGTCAAGGACTTGCTGATGCAACCCGATGCCAACACCATACCCGAACCAAACAGCAAGCCACCCAAGCCCAAAGAAACAAAATTCAATGATGTGTTCGCGTAAATGGTGTTGTGTGGCGATATCAAGCCCAAGCCAACCATCGCTCCAAAACCCAGAATCGCCACAGCCACAGCCAAAACCCATTGTCGCAAACGGGTGCCGTTGCCCATCAAAAAAACATCACTGAGTGCACCCATGGTGCAAAAATGACTGCGGTGTAAAACACCTCCAGTCAACACGGCCAGGACAAAGGAAAGCCCCAAAACCCATTGACTCTGGGTCTGAACATCAGCCAATGAAATCACTTTGGGCCCACCTCACCGCAGGAGAGACAAGCGATCACGGGCCGTCACAGCAGTTTCGGAATTGGGGTACGACTTGACCAAATCGGTCAGCGTGACACGCGCCGCTTTGAGATCTTTCAATTCAATTTGCACGTTCGAAATCGCCAACATGGACTCTGCTGCTCGGGGATGGTTGGGCGCAAGCGTCAACATTTTCTGGAAATTGGCCATCGATTCTTTGTAAGATTTGATGGCGTATTGGGCGTTGCCCAACCAAAAAAGGGCCAAAGGCAAATAAACACTGCTGTTATGGCGGGTCACAAAGCCCGACAAAGCCACTTGAGCCGCCAAGAAATCACCCTGGCGAAAAATATCCATGGCCTGCTCAAAATCACGTTTTTCAGCAGGTTCCACCAAGTAATCACGTCCATCCAGCGTGACTTTGACAGGCTCAAAACGCTTCAAACGGTCATCGACAGATAAAAGAACATCTTTTTGCCGCAATTGCAATTCCGTCAGGTCACGCGCGAGCCGTTCTTGTTGACCCAGGCTTTTGGCCAACTCTGCCTTCAACGCATCGATTTGTGTTTGCAAATCCAACAAAGACCGCCGCAACTGAGCGTTGAGTTGGGCTTGCGACTGGTTGCTTTCCTCGACCAAGGCTTTTTGAGCCAACTGGGATTGCTCTAATTTTTGACGCAAGTCCAAAATGGCACGTCTGGCTTCGTCATCACCAAACAGGGCTGCCTGCGCCGTTCCACCCGCAGCGAACAAGGCCAGAGTCAGTGCAAGTCCGGCATAAACCGGCCGTGTGTGAAAAATCGGCATAAGGGTCATCAGTAACGTATTTCGACACGGCGGTTTTTGGCCAAATCGGATTCAGCACTGCCTTGTGCAGTGGGCTTTTCCTTGCCGTAACTGACCGCCTCGAGCTGAGCGTCAGACACACCAAGCAAAGCCAATGCCTGGCGAACGGCCTCCGCGCGTTTTTGGCCCAGGGCCAGATTGTATTCACGGCCTCCGCGCTCGTCGGTGTGGCCTTCCAGATTCGCTTTGCGTTGCTTGTTGACCTGCAAGAATCGGGCATGATTTTCAATCACGGGGCGTGCATCCGCACGAACCACGAAACTGTCATAGTCGAAGAAAACCACATGTTCAACGCCCGCAGGACCCATGCCGTTGTTCGATTTTTCGCTGATCAAGCTGGAGACACTGGTTTGAGCAGTGCTGCCAATGGGCTGGCTTTGCACATTGGCCTTGGAGGACGTGGCTGAGCGGTCCTCAACAGGCACCTCATCGAGCTTGACCCCCGAAGCACAACCAGCTAAAAGTGCTGAAAAAAACAAAAATGTCAAAATCTTGGTATGCATATTTCACCTGTTTAAAAACAATTTACAACATCATTTGCGCAAGGGTCCCCAATGGGGCTCCCGAAGATCACCGGCTTGACCTGCCAAACGCGCGCGGATTCGGCCATCCAAAGTGGTCGTCATCAAGGCCTCTTGCCCTCGCTGAACTGTGGCATACATGATCATTCGGCTGTTGGGTGCAAAACTGGGGCGCTCATCAGCGGAAGTATCGGTCAAGGCGGTGAGCTGGCCCGAAAGGATGTCCATCAACTGCAATGAATAGCCAGCACCTGCTCGGGAGACATACGCCAGCCAGCGCCCATCTGGACTGATGGTTGGCGAAATGTTGTAGTTGCCCGCAAAAGTGACTCGCTCGGCTGGACCTCCTTGCGCGGGCATGCGGTAAATCTGAGGGCTGCCACCACGGTCGCTGACGAAATAAAGGGCCGTGCCGTCCGGAGAAAAGGCAGGCTCAGTGTTGATATTGCCTTGGGTCAGGCGTTTGGGTTCACCCCCTGCCAAATCAATGCGATACAGCTGAGAGCCGCCATCACGGCTGAGCGTTGCCACCAAGGAGCGACCGTCGGGTGCCCAAGCCGGTGCGCTGTTGGAGCCCTTGAAATTGGCCACCACCCGACGCTGGCCACTGACCAGTTCATGCACGTAAATCACCGGCTTGCGGGTCTCAAAAGAAACATACGCCAATTGCTGCCCATTGGGAGACCAAGATGGCGAAATGATGGGCTCTGGGCTGCTGAGCGCCGACTTGGCACCCTCCCCGTCAGAATCTGCAATCCATAAGCTGTAGCGACCTGCCGCCTTGGTCACATAACTGATGCGGGTTGCAAACACACCCGGTGTACCCGTCAATTGCTGGTAAACCCAGTCGGACAAACGGTGGGCGGACATGCGCAAATCACCCACCACAACGGTGTCGCGAAAATCCGCTTTTTCTTGCCCCTTGACTGCATCCCACAATCGGGCGCGAACGTCAAAACGTCCATCTGCCAGACGTGTGACCGAGCCGGCCACAAGGGCTTCAACAGACGAAGAGCGCAGCGAAGACCAGTCAGGACGGCTCATTTCATCGAGCGAAATGCCACTTGCATTCAGCGCCTTGAACAGGCCACTTCGCTCCAGGTCAGACTGCACGATGCTGGCCATTTTTTGCGGTACCAATGCTTCACCCTTGAAGGGTGCAATGAGCACAGGCAACTGGGTCGTGCCCACCCCAGAAACCTCTACGCGAAATTGTCCCCAAGCAGGCACACTCAATGCAAGCAAAACAAGCGATCTGAACAGCGGTGCGATCCTCAGTGAGGATTTGGAAAACAAAGTCATATACGTCTCTGTGTAAAAGTGACCAATGAAACGCTGATCGTACACCGCCACATGGGTGTTTTGCGTTACATGCCCCTTGCATGCGCCTCAAAATCGGGTCCTCATGCGCCATTCGCACTCAATTGAGCACCGCAACCAAGAGGGCTGCTTACAATTCACAACACATGTCTGAACACCCACCCTCACCTGCTCCAGTCCCTCTACAGCCGGGCCTGCGCCG
>CAITSG010000006.1 GCA_903894995.1 uncultured Burkholderiales bacterium | reverse complement strand
TTGCTGCGCAGGCAGTCCATGCCTGTGCCTTCGGCAAAGTTCACGTCGCCGCACTGACTGAACATCGGATTGATCAGCCAAGGATCAATGCCCAGCAATTTGCCAAAGCGCTTGGCGACTTCTTCGTAGCTTTGAAAATGCTTGGTCTTGCGACGCACACTCCAGCCCGCGTGCAAAGGTGGCAGCAAAAATTGCTCGTGCAACTCTTCCAAAATGCCCGGAGCCCCAGCCGACAGGTCGTTGTTGAGCAAGATGGTGCAGGGGTCAAAGTCTTTCAGGCCGAGGCGGTGTTTGGTGCGCACCACGGGCTCCAAGGTCACGCTCTCGCCGTTGGGCAACTCAATGACCGTGGTTTCCTTGATCTCGGGGTTGATCGAGCCCAGTCGCACATTCAAGCCGGCCATGTGAAAGATGCGCTGCAACTGCGCCACATTGGTCAGGTAAAAGGTGTTGCGCGTGTGGTTTTCGGGAATGATCAGCAGGTTTTTGGCCTCGGGGCAGATCTTTTCAATGGCCGCTTGCGCGGCCTGCACGGCCAAAGGCAACATTTCGGGCGTCAGGTTGTTCCAGCCGCCAGGGTAGAGGTTGGTGTCCACCGGAGCCAGCTTGAAACCGGCATTGCGGATATCCACCGAGGTGTAAAAGGGAGGCGTGTGCTCCATCCACTCCAGACGGAACCAGCGCTCAATGGCGGGCATGGAATCGAGAATGCGCTGCTCGAGCTCATTGATGGGGCCGGTCAGGGCGGTGACGAGATGAGGAACCATGAACTTGCCTTCGGTGAACCAGAAAATCAAAATGATGTTATGGGGACGATATGGCACATTGCAAGCACCAAACAGACAACCGCCCCCGGCGGTGTGATCAAACGCGCACCTCGCCTTCGCCCAGCACCACGTACTTGAGCGAGGTCAGGCCTTCGATGCCCACGGGTCCTCGGGCATGGAACTTGTCGGTGCTGATGCCGATTTCGGCACCCAGTCCGTACTCAAAACCATCGGCAAAGCGGGTGCTGGTGTTGACCATGACGCTGGCTGAGTCCACCTCGCGCAAAAAGCGCTGGGCGTGCATGTGGTCACGGGTCAGGATGGCATCGGTGTGGTGGCTGCTGTAGTGGTTGATGTGGGCAATCGCATCGTCCACACCTTCGACCACCTTGATGCTGATGATGGGGGCGAGGTATTCCTCGAACCAGTCCTGCTCGGTGGCGTCCGTGAGCTTGGCTCCGGCGATTTGGCTCAAGATGGCCTTGGCCTTGGGGCAGCAGCGCATTTCAACCCCCTTGGCAGCGTAAATCGCGCCAATTTTGGGCAGGAATTCAGCAGCCACGCCCCGCGCCACCAACAAACTCTCGCTGGCATTGCAAGGGCTGTACTTTTGCGTTTTGGCGTTGTCAGCCACCCGGGCGGCCATGTCGATGTCGCATGGATCGTCCACATAGATGTGGCAATTGCCGTCCAGGTGCTTGATGACGGGCACTTTGGCCTCGGCGCTGATCCGCTCGATCAGGCCCTTGCCCCCACGGGGAATGATCACATCCACGTATTGCGGCATGGTGATCAGCTGACCCACAGCGGCGCGGTCGGTGGTTTGCACCAGTTGCACGGCGTTTACAGGCAAACCGCTGTGGATGAGCGCCTGCTGAACCAGTTTGGTCAGGGCCTTGTTCGACTCGATGGCCTCGGAGCCACCACGCAGAATGCAGGCGTTGCCGCTCTTGATCGACAGGCTGGCCGCCTCAATGGTCACATTGGGGCGGCTCTCGAAAATCATGCCGAACACACCAATGGGCACGCGCATCTGCCCCACACGGATGCCGCTGGGCACCTGCTTCATGCCGATGATTTCGCCAATCACATCGGGCATGGCGGCCAGTTGATCGCAGCCTTGGGCGCAGGTTTCCAGCACTTGGGGACTGAGCTTGAGTCGGTCCACCATGGGATCGGGCAAGCCAGCCGCTTTGGCGCGCATCAGATCTTTGGCGTTGTCATCTTGCAACGCTTCGGTGTTCTCGCGCAGCAGTTGGGCCAGACGTCGCAGCGCCTGGTTCTTGACGGCGGCCGAGGCCTTGGCCATCAGCGCCGAAGCCTGTTTGGCTTGCAGGCCCAGAGCCTGCAAATGTTCAACGGTGTTCAATTCAGTCATACACCCATTTTCGCAGAAGCCGATGGCTCAAAACTCGCTGACCCACCTTCAGGGCTCCAAGTGACCGACATGGGTCAGCGCACGATGCAAAAGCGGGAAAAACGCACCGCCAGCCTCTGCAGGGCTTGCCAAGGGTCCGTTGGCCAATCGGGCACTTTGAGGCCTTTGACAATGCCATCCACTTGGTGGGCCGCTTGCAGCAGACCATTGAGGCGCGGGACGCTCAAGCCTGGCAGCACGCGCTCAAACAAACGGTCACGCGGGCTCCACACCCTGTGTTCACGCAAAGCCATGGGCATGGGCTTGCCGTTGGCGATGGCGTCCTTGACGCGCTTCATGGCACGGATGTCTTCGGCGATGGTGAAGTGCACCAGCACAGCCGCTTCGCCCTCGGCCTGCAGGCCTTCAAGCATGCGTTGCACCCGAGCGACCTGGCCTGACAAGACCGACTCCGACAGCTTGAACACGTCGTAACGGGCCACATTGACCACGGCCAACTCGACCTGTGCCTGCGTGAGCTCCCCAGCGGGGTACAACAAGCCCAACTTCTGTATTTCCTGATGTGCGGCCAGCAAATTGCCCTCCACACGGTCGGCAAAAAATTGCAGGGTTCGCTGCCCCTCTTCCCCTGGCAACACACGCTGGCCTTGAGTTTGCAGTCGCTGGGCAATCCATTGCGGCAAGGCGTTGCGCTCTATCGGGTCCACAGCAATCATGACACCGAAGTTTTCCAAAGCAAGAAACCAGGCCCCCTTGCGCGTGGCGGCATCCAAGCGGGGCAACAAAACCAGGGTCAAGGTCGAGTCATTGCCCTGTGTCGATGCGGCCAATTGCTGCAGTGCCGTGCTGCCTTCTTTGCCTGGTTTGCCCGTCGGAATACGCACTTCCACAATTTGTTTGTCGGCAAACAAACTGAGCGAGCCGCCTGCGGCCAACACTTCGCTCCAGTCAAAATGCGCACCTGAGACGGTGTGCACACTGCGTTCAGTGAAGCCTTGGGCGCGGGCCATGGCCCGAATCGCGTCGGCCAGCTCTTGCTGCAACAAGGGCTCATCCCCGTGCAACACATACAGGCTGCGCAAGCCTTTTTGCAAGTGCGCAGAAAGTTGGGAATGAGCCAGTTGCATAGGGCGCAATCAGGGCTTGGGCACGGACATGGCGGGCGGCTTGACCGCGGCCAATCGGCGCATGATTTGCTGCACGATGTCCGACTGCATGTCGCGGTACATCATGCCCTGCTCGATTTCCTTGGACAGTGCCGCAGTCTCGGTGAAACTCAGGTCACGCTGCTGGGCCAACTCCACCGGCTCGATGAGGTTCACCCCCTGGGGCGTGCGCAGGCGAAACCTCACCTTCAAGCGCAATTGCAATTCACGCACTTGCCCCGAAGTGTTCACGCCCACCACCACCTGCTGGCGGTCTTCACTCAAAATGTCCAGCACGGCATCGGCCCGCATCATTTGGGGCGGATCATTCCACAACTCAATGCGCCCTGTGCCCAGTAAATTTCGCCGCAACTCAACCCCCAAGGAGGAGGTGCTTGAAAAATTGGCATACAAGGTTTTGAACGGGTAATCGGCGGCACCACGCAGCTGAAAACCGCACGCCGATAAGCCCGCCGCAACGGACAAACCCAGCATGGCCCGAAGGCAAAGACGGCGCGAAGAACTCATGGGGCGTGTGCATCCATCCTGGGCTTTCGCTCAAAGCACCACGTTGACCAAACGGCCCGGCACCACGATGACTTTCTTGGGCGCAGCGCCTGCTGCCTGTTTGACGAAAGCTTCGTTGGCCAAGGCAGCGGCTTCAATTTGCGCTTTGTCGGCCGACGCAGGCACCAAGATGGACCCGCGCAGTTTGCCGTTGATTTGCAGCATGAGTTCGATCTGGTCGCGCTCCAAAGCCGACTCGTCCACCGCGGGCCAAGGTGCGTCGAGCAACTCGCCTGCCGCTTGGGCAAAACCCAGTTGTTGCCAGATGTCGTCGGTGATGTGCGGGCATGCGGGGTAGAGCATGCGCGACAAGATCGACACCCCTTCGCACAGGGCGGCGGTGTCACCCGCGCTGCCATCGGGCTTGAAGTCTTCGAGCGCATTGAGCAGCTTCATGCAACCGGACACCACGGTGTTGTATTGCATGCGTTCGTAGTCGTAGCCCACTTGCTTGAGCACCAGGTGCATCTCGCGGCGCAAGGCTTTGGCGGCATCGCCCAAAGCGGCTTGGCTCAGGTCCTGGCTTGTGGCCGAGCGCAGCAACTCGTGGTGCTTGAAAGCGAAGTTCCACACGCGGCGCAAAAAGCGGTAGCTGCCTTCCACGGCCGAGTCGTTCCACTCCAGCGTCACCTCAGGCGGCGCGGTGAACATGGTGTACATGCGGGCCGTGTCGGCGCCGTAGCGCTCGATCAGGTCTTGCGGGTCCACGCCGTTGTTTTTCGACTTGGACATGGTGCCCACGCCCTCGTAGTCGATGGCGGTGCCCACGGGCAGGCGACCGTCGCCGCTGTCGGCTTCGTTCTTGAGCTTGGCACCCATCACCTTGCCGGTCTCGTCGAGCACATGCTCGACATCGTGTGGCCAGAAGTAGTCCTTGCCGCCCTTGGCGGTGCGGCGCGAGTAGATGTGGTTGAGCACCATGCCCTGCGTGAGCAGCTTGCTGAAGGGCTCGTCCACCTTGACCAGACCCAAGTCGCGCATGACCTTGGTCCAAAAGCGCGCGTACAAGAGGTGCAGGATCGCGTGCTCGATGCCGCCGATGTATTGGTCCATGCCGCTGCCACCAGTGGCATTGTTCTGGTCCCGCATCCAATAGTCCGCACCCTCTGCCACCATCTTCTCGGTGTTGGTCGGGTCGCAGTAGCGCATGAAGTACCAGGACGAATCCACGAAGGTGTCCATGGTGTCGGTTTCGCGGCGTGCCGCTTTGCCACACACCGGGCAAGTTACACCCGCATGAAAACCTTCGTGCTTGATCAGTGGGTTGCCCGAGCCGTCGGGAATGCAGTCTTGCGGCAACACCACGGGCAAGTCTTTTTCGGGCACGGGCACCGCGCCGTGCTCGTCGCAATGGATGATCGGGATCGGCGTGCCCCAGTAGCGCTGGCGGCTCACGCCCCAGTCGCGCAAACGCCAAGTGGTCTTTTTCTCACCCAAGCCTTTGGCGGCCAACAATTCTGCCACTTTGGAGGCAGCGACTTTTTGGGTCAAGCCATCAAGTTCGCCGGAGTTGATGCACACACAGCTTTGTTTGTCCCCATACCAGTCCTGCCAGACGGTGGCGTCGAAGGCCTGGTCCTTGACGGACACGACCTGCTGTATCGGCAGCGCGTACTTGAGCGCAAACGCGAAGTCGCGCTCGTCGTGCGCAGGCACGCCCATGACGGCACCGTCGCCGTAGCTCATGAGCACGTAGTTGCCAACCCAGACTTCAACTTGCGCACCGGTCAGTGGGTGCGT
>CAITSG010000005.1 GCA_903894995.1 uncultured Burkholderiales bacterium | reverse complement strand
GTGTCGCGGTGCGTGCCTTCGTCAGCATCGGTTTTGTAGCCTTGCTTCATCGAGCGCAGGTTAAAAAACAACTTGCGCTGAGCTTTGGTGGTGGCCACCTTGACCATGCGCCAGTTTTTCAAAATGTACTCGTGGATCTCGGCCTTGATCCAGTGCAGTGCGTAGCTGACCAAACGCACGCCCTGATCGGGGTCGAATCGCTTGACCGCCTTCATCAGGCCCACATTGCCTTCCTGGATCAGGTCGCCGTGCGGCAGGCCGTAGCCCAGATATTGGCGTGACACCGACACCACCAGCCGCAAGTGCGAGAGCACCAGTTTGCGGGCGGCTTCGAGGTCGTCGTTGGCTTTGAGTTGACGGGCCGCCTCTTGCTCTTCCTCGAGGGTGAGCATGGGCATGCGGTTGACCGCAGAGATGTAAGCGTCGAGGTGGCCGAGCGGGGGCACCACCGCCCAGGGGTTGCTCAGGGTAATCGCAGAGGCGGGGGAACCCGTTTGAATGTTCATACCAGGACTCCTTTCAAGATAAGTCAATGTTAGCACTCTCTGGTGAGGAGTGCTAATGAACGGAGACGGAGGATCCGCAATGTGCGGGTTTCCCCTGATTTTGCGGACGACTTGAGGTGGTGTCTGTGCGCTGGGGAACCGCGAAGCCTCAAGAGTTCAGCTCAGCAAGGCCTGCGCAAACTCGCGAGCGTTGAAGGTTTCCAGATCTTCCAACTTCTCGCCCACGCCGATGAAATACACGGGAATCGGCTTTTCTCGGGCAATGGCGCAGAGCACCCCGCCTTTGGCCGTGCCGTCCAGCTTGGTCACAATCAAACCTGTCAGGCCCAGCGTCTCGTCAAAGGTCTTAACCTGAGCCAGCGCGTTTTGCCCGGTATTGCCATCGATGACCAGCAGCACCTCGTGTGGGGCGGTGCCATCGGCCTTTTGCACCACACGCTTGATCTTTTTCAGCTCTTCCATCAGATGGGTTTGTGTAGGCAAGCGGCCTGCGGTGTCGACCAACACCACATCACGGCCCCGGGCGCGGCCAGCGCTGACCGCGTCAAAGCTCACGGCGGCCGGGTCACCGCCTTGTTGGCTGATGATCTCCACCGTGTTGCGGGTGGCCCAAACCGCCAGCTGCTCCTTGGCGGCGGCGCGGAAGGTGTCGGCGGCGGCCAGCAGGACACTCAGGCCTTCGTCAGCCAAATGTTTGGTCAGTTTGCCAATCGAGGTGGTTTTGCCCGCGCCGTTGACGCCCGCCACCATGATTACGGTGGGGTGGTGGTCACCAATGCTCAGGGGCTTTTGCAGGGGCGTCAGCAAGTCGGTGATAGCGTCGGCCAACAGGGTTTTGACTTGCGACGGCTCGGTGGCCTTGGCTTCTTTCACGCGGCGCTTGAGGTCGTGCAGCAAATATTCAGTGGCCTTGACACCGGTGTCGGCCACCAACAAGGCAGTTTCCAGCTCATCATACAGTTCGTCGTCGATGCGTGTGCCGGTGAAGACGGTGGTGATGCTGGCGCCGGTTTTGCGAAGACCCGCTCTCAGGCGGTCCATCCAGCCCTGGCGGGCGGGCGGAGCGGGTGCGGGTTCAGGCTGCGCGGGCAGTGGCGAGGACGTGAGCGCAGGGATGGGCGTGGGCGTTGGTGCGACAGGCCGCGCCACAGGGGGCGCAGGCGTCACGGGAGGCGATGGCACCTCGACCGGGGGGGATTTTTTTTTGAAGAAACTGAACATGGCGTTGATTTCAAGGATCATGCATTCTATGAAACCAAACTTTCTCTTGGGACTCTCTTTGGCTACCGCCTTGCTGGCCACGGCTTGGAACGCCTCAGCGCAGGCTCCTCAAAGCCTGCCCAGCGCCTCCGCACCGTCTGGCCAACCAGCCGCGGCCCAGGTGCACACCTTCACCTTGGCCAACGGCATGGGCTTATGGGTCAAGCCCGATCGCCGAGCCCCCACCGCGGTGCACATGGTATGGCTGCGTGTGGGTTCCATGGACGAGGTGGACGGCACCAGCGGCGTGGCCCATGTGCTCGAGCACATGCTGTTCAAAGGCACGCCCACTTTGGCTGTTGGGGAGTTCTCGCGCCGTGTGGCGGCCTTGGGCGGGCGAGAAAACGCCTTCACCGCCAAGGACTACACCGGTTATTACCAGCAAATCCCGTCCAACCAACTCGAAGCCGTGATGCGCCTGGAGTCGGACCGCTTTGCCAACAACCAGTGGCCCGATGCCGAATTCGCCAAAGAGCTGGAGGTTGTGAAAGAAGAGCGCCGCCTGCGCACCGACGACAACCCCCGCGCCCAGTTGCATGAAATGCTCTCAGCCACGGCCTTGTCGGCTTCGCCCTACCGCCGCCCCATCGTGGGCTGGATGAGCGATCTGGAGGCCATGACGGCGCAAGACGCCCGCGACTTTTACCGCAAGTGGTACACGCCTGCCAACGCGGTGGTGGTGGTGGCGGGCGATGTGGACCCGCTGCAAGTCAAGGCCCTGGCCGAAAAATATTACGGCGTCATCCCGACCCGCGCGGTGCCCGATCGCAAGCCCCGGGACGAGCCCGCACAGCAAGGCCTGCGCCGCCTCGAATTCAAAGCCTCTGCCGAGCAGTCTTATGTGGCGCTCGCCTTCAAGGTGCCGCGTTTGTCCAGCTTGGCGGTCACCCCCGAGCACGACGACGCCCTCGCCTTGACCGTGCTGGCGGCCGTGCTCGATGGTTACAGCGGCGCGCGCTTGGACCGCGCCCTGACGCAAGGCGACAACCGCCTGGCCGACAGCGCCGGGGCCTACAACGGCCTCATGGGCCGGGGGCCGCAGTTCTTTTACCTGGAAGGTGTGCCGGCCAAAGGCCAAACACCACAAGCACTCGAAGCCGCCTTGCGCGCACAGGTGCAGCGCGTGGCCACCGAAGGCGTGAACGACGCCGAATTGCAGCGCGTGAAAACCCAATGGGTGGCCAGCGAAATCTACAAACTGGACTCGGTGTTCAACCAGGCCCGTGAGCTGGGTGTGGCCTGGACGCTGGGCCTGCCGCCCGATTACGGCGCGCAATTGATCGCCCGCTTGCGCCAAGTCACACCCGCCCAGGTTCAGGCCGTGGCGCAAAAGTATTTTGGCGATGACAACCTGACCGTGGCCACCTTGCTGCCACAGCCTTTGTCGAGCCAGCCCCGTGCACGCCGCGCCGCGCCGGGAGCCCGGCATTGAACCGCGCTCATCCCATGAAAGTCCTACATTCCATGTTCTCGATGCCATCCTTGTCCACGACCGCACGGGCTTTGCGCCACTCAGCTTTGGTGCTGGTCTGCGGGGGCGCGGTGGGCTGGGCGCACGCTTCCTTGCCCATTCAACATTGGACCCAGCCCAGCGGTGCGCGCGTGTTCTTGGTCGAGAGCCACGCCATTCCCATGGTCGATGTGCAAATCGACATCGACGCGGGCAGCCGCCGCGACCCGGCGGCTCAGGCCGGCCTGGCCTCGGTCATGGCCGGGCAAATGGCCAATGGCACGCGTGCCGAGCCACCAGTGCAAGGGAAGGGCCAAGGCCCTTACCCCCAGGCCATGGATGAAAACCAGATCGGCGAAGCCTGGGCTGACCTGGGTGCCAGTTTTGGGGGCAGTGCGGGCGGAGACCGCATGAGTTTTGGCCTGCGCAGCCTGAGCTACCCGGACCTGCTGGACAAAGCCGTGGCCCTGGCCGCACGTCAAATGGCGCACCCGGCTTTCCCCGAGGCCATGTGGCTGCGTGACCGCGAGCGCATCAGCGCCTCCATCCGCGAATCGCTCACCAAGCCCGGCACGGTGGTGCAGCACCGTTTTGCAGAGGCTGTGTATGGCGCGCACCCTTACGGTTTTCGGGCCACCCCTGAGAGCTTGTCGCGCATTGGCGTGCAAGACCTGCAATATCTGCACGCCCAAGCTCTGCGCGCTTGCCGCGCCACGGTGAGTGTGGTAGGGGCGTTGACCCGGGCTCAGGCTGATGCCATGGTGCAGCGCTTGCTGGCGCAGTGGCCCCGCGAGTCAGGCTGCCAGAGCCTGCCGCCCGTGCCCGAAGTGGCCCCTTTGGCCGCCGCGCAAAACTTGAACTTGACCTTTGACTCGGCCCAAGCCCATGTGCTGATCGGCCAGCCCGGCTACAAACGCACCGACCCCGACTTTTTTGCCCTGCTGGTGGGCAACCACATCTTGGGTGGTGGTGGTTTTGTCTCGCGCCTGACCGAGCAGGTGCGCGAAAAGCGTGGCCTGAGCTACAGCGTCTACAGCGCGTTTGCTCCAGGCCTGCACGCCGGGGCCTTCACCGTGGGGCTGCAAACCCGCCCTGACCAGGCCAAGCAAGCCGTGGCCGTGGCCCAAGAGGTGGTGCAAGACTTTGTGCGCCAAGGCCCGACCGAAGCCGAGTTGCAAGCAGCCAAATCCAACCTGGTGGGCGGCTTTGCGCTGCGCATCGACAGCAACCGCAAGCTGCTCGACAACGTGGCCAACATCGCCTGGAACCGTCTGCCGCTCGATTACCTGAACACCTGGACGCGGCAGATCGAGCGCGTCAGCGCCGCCGATATTCAACGCGCCATGGCGCGCGTGTTGCAGCCGGAGCGCATGGTCACTGTGGTGGTGGGCGCAGCGCCTTGACGGACCAGCAGGTGGCCAACATGCAGGGCATTGCCCCCGTAGGAGCGACGCCCTCGTCGCGATCACCCTTGCTGACAACACCCCATCGCCCCGAGGGCGGGGCTCCCACAACATGCGGGATTTCCACAAGATGCAAGGCTCCCACAACCTGCGTCCAGCTGCATGGCTGTCCGAAGGCGGTATCAAGGCGAGATGCTCGTGTGAGTTGAGCCGATGCCCAACCGCGCTCACGGGCGGCCCAAGGCCAGTTTGGTGGGGTACGACCTGTCGCTTGATGAGCGCCGCCGTCAAACACTGGAGATGGTGGTGCAAGACCTGTTTCCGGGGGG
>CAITSG010000004.1 GCA_903894995.1 uncultured Burkholderiales bacterium | reverse complement strand
CAGACCATGCAGACCGATGTGTTCATCTGGCACGGCTATGCCGACATCTGGCTGGACGGCCAGTGGGTCAAGGCCACGCCCGCTTTCAACATCGAGCTGTGCGACAAGTTCGGCCTGCTGCCGCTGGAGTTTGATGGGCGAAACGACTCTATTTACCACCCGTTCGACAAAGCGGGCAACCGGCACATGGAGTACGTGAACCAGCGCGGCACCTTTGACGACATGCCGCTGGCGCAGATCGTGGCCGACTTCCAAACCGTCTACAGCGGCTGGATGGCCGAAAAAGCCCCCTTGAAGGAAGCCAGCTTCGAGCAGGATGTGGCGCGGGAAACGCGGTAATGCAGCGCACACTGGTGTTGCTGGACTCGATTGCGCTGGTCAATGCCAGCCATGCGGGCACCGTGATCGTGTCCGGCTCGCACGGGGGCTTGTCGGCCTCGCATTTCGTGACGGCGCAAACCCACAAACCTTTTGCGGTGGCCTTCAACGATGCCGGTGGCGGCAAGGACGATGCAGGCCGCGTGGCGCTGCATGAATTGCAGGCGGTGGGCGTTTTGGCCATTTTGTATGCGCACACCTCGGCCCGAATCGGCGAGGCCCAAGACGGGCTGGACAACGGCGTGGTCAATGGCCTGAACGCGCTGGCGCTGGCGCACGGCCTGCAACTGGGCATGCGCATCGCAGACGTGGTGCTGCATTTGGGTCAACAAGAGATACGGTAACGCCTATGCACCCTTTTCAACACCTGCACCGCGGCCTTCTTTGGCTGTGCTTGAGTTGGGGGCTGGGGGTATCGGCACAGGGTCAGCCTGTTTCCGAGCTTTTGCCGGGTGCCAACGGTCTGGCGCTGAAAACCTGGGTATTCCACCCGCCACAAAAGACCCATGACACCCCCCGCCCAGTGGTGATCGCTTTGCACGGGTGTGGCGGCATCTATGCCACCGTCGGCTCTCGTAAAGGCCAGCTCAGTGCGCGCCATCAGGGCATGACCGATTTGTTGCTGGCACAAGGCTACAGCGTGGTTTGGCCCGACAGCCTCACACCCCGACAGGAAACCAGTTTGTGCGAACAAAGCATGGCCTCACGCCAAGTGCGGCAAAGCCATCGGCGCAGCGACGTTCACACCACCTTGGCTTGGCTGGCCCAACAAACCTGGACGGATCGCCAACGCGTGGCCTTGCTGGGGTGGTCACACGGCGGCAGCACCGTGCTGGCCAGTTCGGACAGCACCCAAAAACTCCCTCAAGCCAGTGTGACACCCGACGTGGCGCTGGCCTTTTACCCAGGCTGCACCGACGCACTTCGCCGGGCTTATCAGCCGTCCTGGCCCGTGCACATGCTGCTGGGGGCGGCAGACGACTGGACGCCTGCCGCGCCCTGTGTGGCTTTGGGCCAACAAGCGGGCATGAGCTTCAAGCTGTACCCGGACAGCCACCATGGTTTTGACAACCCAGTGGGACAAGTCCAACACTTGCCCCGTGTGCCCAACGGCCAACATCCAGGCCTTGGCGTTCACGCCGGACGCAACCCCGTGACAGGCCCGCAGGCCTGGCAGGATGTGCTGGACTTGCTCAAACAGCGCTGGCCTGATCCTGCAGCCCGTTGAACTGGTCGGCAGCAGCGGCCAAAGGCACCGCCTCAAACGCCACCCGGCTGGGCACGTCACAGGCCACCCACATGGCGGGCGGCTGGGTGTGCATGACAATGCCCGCCACGCTTTCGACGCGGCTTTCGGGCGGGACACTCGGGTCGGGGCTGCGGCAGATGGACAAAAAGCCATCCGATTCGTCGCGCAAAAAATGTTCCAGTTCGGCTTGCCCGATGGGGGTTTTCAAAGCGTGTTGCCCGGCGGTGCTCAGGCGGTTGTGACTCGACAAACCCGGGCCCATGGGGGCTTGCTCAGCCAACAGCGATTCACACACAAAATGGTTGGTGTGCACCACCACGCCATCGGTGGGCGTGACTTCGGCCCAGCCTGCGGGCGAGACTTCAAAGCAAGCGGCCTGGCCCTGGGCGTCGGCACAGGGCACGTTGGAGGCCGCACCAAAACCCAGCCCCAAATCAGACTGCAAAGCATGCAAACGCTCGCGGGCGTGCGCCACCGAGCGGCAGTCGAGCAGGTGACGCAGCAGCACATGCACAGGCACGCCAACACGGCTGCCGTCGCGGTTGGAGCGCAAGATGTTCAGGCCCAGCGCAAAGCCCGATTGGTTGATGCCGATCTTGGCCAGCATGCCCGCCTCGGTCAGGGTGGTGATGCTTTGGCCGCTGGGGCCTTGGGTGTGCAGCAGCACCAGGGCTTGGCGCTGGCGGCCCATCCAGTCCCAGTTTTGCGCGAGCCAGGCTTGGCCAGTGCGGCTGGCGGCGGCGGTCACGCCCATGGCGGTGCATTCGCCGTCTTTCAAAGCGCCGTCCCAGGGCGCATCGGCCAGCCAGTCGGGCAGGCCCGCTGCACGGTTGTTGACCAAGGCCGATTGGGCAGCTTCTTTCAGGTGCGGGGCATCCGCCAAAAACGTGGACGGCAAAATTTCGGTGCGGCAGTTCAGCGCCATCAGGCTGCCCAGGCTTTGGCCACTGCCTTGGGCCATGCCGCGCAACTCTTCCATCAAATCAGCATCAACCTGCTCGATCACCAGCTCAAAACGCATGGCCCGCTCACAAGCGCTGGCCCAGTCGATGCCGCAGGCGGCAAACAAACGGGCATAAGTGACCACGCTGTGCTGGATGCGGTCCTGGGCCTCGCGGCCATAAATCTGGCCGCGTTCATGGGCCGAAGCGGCGCCCAGGGTGTCGATGCAAGGGAACATGGGAAGGTCTCCAGAAATGGAAGATGTCGTTTGCCAACAAGTCTGTGGCCGAAGAACCGCACTGTCAATCCGAAGCGAGACCAATTCAGGCACCCTTTGGCACCTCGGTGACTGTGGGCAGCCAGCCAATGGGTTCATCATGAAAGTCTGTTGAATTGGAGACCCTATGCGTTTGCTGATCGCGATGATGATGCACGAGACCAACACCTTCTCGCCGGTGCCCACCGACTTGCAGCGCTTTGCGCTGGGCCCGGGCGAAGCGCCGCCAAGAGGCGAGGCGGCCATTGCGGCTTTTCGGGGCACGGGCACGGCCACGGGGGCGTTTATCGACCTGGCAGAGCGGGCGGGGGCAGAATTCGAGCTGGCCCTGGGTGCGCACGCCGCGCCCAGCGGGCTGGTGTTTGACGAAGCCTACGAGGCCATGAGCGAAGCGATATTGCAGGCCGTGGCGCGGGGTGGTTTTGACGGCATCTTGCTGGATTTGCATGGAGCTATGGTGAGCCAGAGCCATGAAGACGGCGAAGGCGAGTTGCTGCGTCGCATCCGCGCCATCGACCCCAAAACGCCGATTGGCGTGGCTTATGACATGCACGCCAACGTGTACGCCGACATGGTTGAGCTGGCGCAAACCGTGGCGGGCTACCAGACCTACCCGCATGTGGACATGTACGGCACCGGGGTGCGGGCGGGCACGGCCTTGCTCAAGCTGCTCCAGGGGCAGGCCAAGCCCACCACGGCTTGGGGACGCTTGCCCATGATCCCGCACATCATGCGGCAAAGTTCGCTGGACGAACCCAACCGGTCCATCCAGGCACGCGCCCAGCAAATGGAAAAAGAAGGCGCTTTGTGCGCCAGCGTGTTCACCGGCTTTCCGCATGCCGACATCGAAAACGCGGGCATGTCGGTGGTGATGGTGACCGACAACGACCCGGCATTGGCCCAGCGCCTGCGCGACGAGCTGATGCAAATGGCTTGGGACAGCCGTGCACAGTGGGTGTACGAACTGGAGCCCCTGGCCGCGTCGGTGGCCCGCGCCAAAACGCTCACCGAGTATCCGGTGATGCTGCTCGACCACTACGACAACGCAGCCTCGGGCGGCACCATGGACACCACCGCCGTGCTGGCCGAGGTGCTGCGCCAAGGATTGCGCAACGTGGCGGTGTTTGCGATTTTTGACCCCCAAGCGGTCCAAGAAGCGATTGGCGCAGGCATCGGGGCGCAGGTGCGATTGCAAGTGGGCGGCAAGATGGCCATGCCACTCATGCCGCACCGCAGTGCGCCCATCGAGTTGTCGGGCGTGGTCAAGCTGATCTCGAACGGCAAGTACCGCAACAAAGGCCCCATGAGCCAGGGTGCCCGGCAGAACATGGGCCAAGCGGTGGTGATCGACACGGGCGATGTGGAGGTGGCGCTGATCTCGCGCCATGTCGAGCCCTTTGACGTGAACGCCCTGCTGTGCCTGGGCATCGACCCGGCACAAAAGCATTTTGTGGTGCTCAAAAGCCGGGTGCACTGGCGCGCTGGCCTGGGGCATCTGGCCGGTGCCACGGTGGAATGCGCCGGAGCCGGGGCCTGCACTTCGGACTACAGCGAGTTGCAGTTCAAAAACCTGCGCCGGCCGATTTATCCGCTGGATGCGGAGGTGGGCTGGTCAAAGGCCGCGCATTAAGAGCCAAGCTATAGGCCCTGGTAGAGGCTTTTTGCGCCGCAAAGGCGTGATCCGTCTTGCGCGGCCGGCATGGGTGCGCGCCACACTGGCTGGAGGGGTCATGTGAAGGCATGGGCTGGAAGTACGGGGGAAAACCAGAGCTTGACCGGCTTGGATCGCCTGCCTAGCATGACCCGTCATGGCGGATGACACCTGTCCACCAGCGCACTTGATTGAAAGCCTTCACATGACACTGCCCACACTGGCCCTCTTTACCGGCGACCCTGCAGGCATCGGCCCAGAACTGGTCGAAAAAATGCTGCAAAACCCTTCGTGGACAACGCACGCCCGGGTGATCCTGATCGGCCAGAAAGGGTCGATTCAGGTCCCTGCTGAAGTGGTCTGGCACAACTGGTCTGGTTCCAACGCCCCTGCTTTTGAGCGCGGCGTGGCCAATGCCCATAACGGCCGCTACATGATCGAGGCCTTGGCCGCCGGGGTGGAGCTGGTGACCTCAGGCCAGGCCGATGCTTTTTGCTTTGCCCCGCTGAACAAGTCAGCCCTGCGCCAAGGCGGCATGACACAAGAGGACGAACTGCGCTGGTTTGCCGAGCACATGCGCTTTCAGGGCGTGTGTGGCGAGCTCAATGTGCTGAAAAACCTCTGGACAGCGCGTGTGACCTCGCATGTTCCTCTGAACGAGGTCTCCAGCTTGCTGAGCCCGGACAAAGTGGCCGACGCCATCCGCATGATTTCTCAGGCCCTGCAGGCCTCTGGCGTGAGCAACCCGCGCATCGCGGTGTGTGGACTCAATCCGCACAACGGCGACAACGGCAACTACGGCGACGAGGAAGGCCGCATCATCACGCCGGGTGTGCAGCAAGCTGCGGCCATGGGCTTTGCCGCCGACGGCCCCTTTCCAGCCGACACCACCTTTGTACGCGCCATCCGTTCGCCAGGCGGTTACGACGGTGTGGTGACCATGTACCACGACCAAGGCCAGATCGCCATGAAGCTGATGGGGTTTGAGCAAGGCGTGACGGTGCACGGCGGCCTGCCCTGCCCCATCACCACCCCGGCGCACGGCACGGCGTACGACATCGCAGGTCAGGGTGTGGCAAATCCGCAAGCCATGACCAACGCCTTTGAATTGGCGGCTCGCATGGCCACCTCACGCCTTCAAAACCTCACCACCCCCAAGGAGACCTTGTCATGAAGTTGAAGAAAATCCTGCTCGCGGCCCTGCTGGCCACGCCCTTGCTGGGTTGGGCGCAAAGCTACCCCAACAAGCCGGTGCGCATCATGGTGGGCGCCAACGCAGGCGGCGGTACCGACATCATTGCCCGCATGCTGGCCGAAAAAATGGGCGAGGCCTTCAAGGGCTCGTTTGTGGTCGACAACAAACCCGGTGCCTCCAACACCATTGCCGCCGACCTGACCGCCAAAGCCCCGGCCGATGGCCACACCCTGCTGGTGGCCACCAACACCGGGCAAGCCATCGCCCCACACCTGATCAAACTCAGCTTTGACCCGATCAAGGACCTGACGCCTGTGGGTCTGATCGTCACGGTGCCCAACGTGCTGGTGGTCGGGTCAAACGTGCCCGCCAACAACGTGGCCGAATTGGTGTCTTTGATGAAAGCCAAGCCCAACGAGTTCAAGTACGCGTCTTCTGGCGTGGGCAGTACCCAGCACATCGCGGGCGAGGGCTTCAACCTGGCCGCTGGCGTCAAAAGCATCCATGTGCCCTACCGGGGCAGCAGCCAGGCGCACCTGGACATCATCGGCGGCAACGTGCAGATCATGTTCGACACCACCTCCTCGGCCATGGGCCAGATCAAGGCCGGCAAATTCAAGCCCCTGGCCCTGACCACCGCCACCCGCAGCAGCGAGTTGCCCCAAGTGCCCACGCTGGCCGAGGCCGGTGTCAGCGGCTTCGAGATGAGCACTTGGTACGGCATGTTCGTGACCACCGGCACCCCACCCGAAGTGACGCAGCGCCTGCAAGCCGAGCTGGCCAAAATCCTGAAAATGCCCGACATCCAGACCAAACTCAAAGGCCTAGGCGGCGAGCCGGGCAACATCTCGCCCGATCAATTTGCACAAATGAACCGTCAGGAATTCACGCGCTTTGGCGATCTGATCAAGAAGGCCAACATCAAGCTGGAATAAGACCGACTCGGCCACACAAAGTGGCCACCAGAGCATGGGCTGACGCGTCATCCAGCCCATGCCCACGCCACACCGTGTGGGCGTCGGCCCGCACCATGAGCAAGGGGTGTTGGTATTCGGTCGGCAATTCCTTCACGCCCGACACATCCAGCACCCGCAGCGGCATGCCTTGGTGTTCGGCTTCGGCTTGCAAGGCCTCCAGCGCATCGTCATGCCCCGGCTGCAAACACAGCAGGGTGTAAGCGGGGCCCAGAGCGTCGTAGACCGACTGACCCTCGCCCAACCAAAAATGCGGCGCACGGCAACCGGGCACGGTCGATGCGGTGAAGCTGCCCATGCTGTATTCGGGCGCTTTGTCGCCGTCGTACACCATGACGGGTGACTGGTCGTAGTAATAGCCAAAATTCAGGCCTGCGCAGCAGTATTGCTGCACGTTCAGGTCGTACAAGTTTTGGCCAAAGGCCTCGCGGGCGGCCTGCCCCTCTGGGCTGTCGTCTTCCAGATTCAGAGGAATCTCGCGCCGGCGCTGGCTCATGGCGTGTGCGTGGTTCATGGCAAAGCGCGAGACCTGCTCGGTGATCGGGTGACGTTCTTTTTCGTAGGCCGACAAGGCCTCGGGTGCGGCCCAGCCTTCGATTTGCGCCGACAGGTGCCAAGCCAGATTGGCCGCATCGGCCAGGCCCGCGTTCATGCCGTAACCGGCATAAGGCACCCACAGGTGCGCGGCGTCTCCGGCCAAAAACACGCGGCCTTCACGCAGCTTGTCGCTGACCAAGCGCCGGCCAATCCAGTCTTCGCGGCTCATCTGCTCGTATTCAAAATCTTCGCCAACACCGAGGATGGTGCGGATGGCCCAGTCGCGGTCCACCGAATCAAAGTCGGTCTCGTGGTCGCGCAGGTAGTTGTGGATCAACCAGACTTCTTGGCCGTCGATGGCGTAAATGTTGCCGCTGCGCCGGGGGTTGACGGTGAACATGGCCCAGGCCGCCGGAGCCTGCAGGCGCGCCATCAAGCCCGGCGCACGGATGCAGGTGCTTTGCACGCGCTGCACCACCTCGTCGCCCACCAGTTTGGCGCCAATGGCTTTGCGCACCGCCGAGCGGCCGCCGTCGCAGCCCACCAGATAAGCCGCTTGCATGTGCAGCGGCGGCGCATCGGGCGTGTCCAGGTTTTGAATGCGCACATTCACTTGGCCGTCGGCTTGTTCAAAGTCCAGCACTTGGTGCCGGTACAGGGTGGTGATCAGTGCTTGCTTTTGCACATGCCCCGCCAAAATCGGCTCGATGTAGCGCTGGTTGATGCGGTGTGGTGGCTCGGGTGTGGGCCAATCGCCGTCGGGGCCGCTGTGATCGGTCAGGCGGGTGCTGCGCCCGGGAATGTGGATGCGGGCAATTTCTTGCCCGACGGTGCTGGTGCGGTACGACACGTCGTGTGGGTAGTCGTCGGGCAGGCCTGCGGCGCGCAGGTCTTGGGACACGCCCAAGGCACGAAACAGCTCCATGCTGCGGGCCGAAATGTGGTTGCATTTGACATCCGGCAGCGCGCCCGCAGGCCGCATTTCGACCAGGGTGCAAGCGATGCCCCGGCGCGCTAAGCACAGCGCCAGGGTCATGCCCACAGGGCCCGCGCCCACCACCAACACAGGGGCATTCAGACTCATAGCGGCACTTTCAAAGGGTCGTATTCAAACAGCCAGTCGTAGCGGCGGCGCACTTTTTCGGGCGCCCACTCGCTGCTGACATAGTCCACCGCTTTGGCGGGGTCCGACAGCTGGGGGTTGTGAAACCGTTGGGCGTTGTCGCGCGACCGGTTGACGATGTCGGCGGTGCGTTGCCAGCGCAGTTTTTCAAAGCGGGCCAAGGCGTG
>CAITSG010000003.1 GCA_903894995.1 uncultured Burkholderiales bacterium | reverse complement strand
ATGCCCGATGTGTGCCGCAACAAATCCTGAATCGTGGGCTCACTGTTGGCGGGCACCAGTTTGAAGGTCACTGCGCCCGATACGGGGTGGATGGACGGAACACTGACTTGGGGGCTTTTGAAAGCAGGAAGAAATTTGGAGACCGGATCTGTCAGTTGAACTTTTCCGTCTTCCACCAGCATCATGAGTGCCGTTGAAACCAGCGGTTTGGTCATGGAATAGATTCTGAAGATCGAATCTTCTTTCATGTCACCGCCACCCGCTTGGCCTGTTTTGCCAAACGCCTCCGAATAGACCAGCTTGCCATTGCGAGCCACCATCACGACAGCACCGGGCAGCCGATTGCTGGAAACTTCTTGCTTCATGGTCTCTGACAGTACCGCCAGTCTTTCTCTGGACATCCCCATGGATTCCGGCGAAGCTTTGGGCAAGGGTTGCGCCAGTGCAGATTGCGCGAGAAACAAAGCGGCGCCAGCCATGAGTAAACTGGGTTGGAAAGAAATCTGTTTTTTCTTCAAAGTGACGATCATGTGTGTCTCCAAAAAAAATGTGTTTTATGACTTAAGTGAGTCCAGAACAAAACCCTCAAGAAACTCAAATGCATTGAACTCGTCTTCATGGTCTTTGCTTAATACCTGGAAATATGTCGCCTTTGTTACATGAGTTCTTCAAGACCAGACCCGATGACATGGCTGACCTGCTGTTGGTGTGGGGCCACTCAGCAGGCCCTGTGATTTGAAACGTGACAACACCCCCTGTCACCTCGATAGATACGCTTGCCCTGAAATCCGGTTACCCTCCAAAATCTCACAACACCCTTGCCCTGTCTGGTTCAGCCCATGCCCCAAATCACGCGTTTTTGGCCCCTTGTGGCCATGTTGCTGTTGCAAGCTTGCAGCAGTCTGCCCCCCGAAACCTACACCCCCAAACTGGGTCAAATGGGCAAAGACGTGATGTGGTTACCTACCCGCGATGAGCTCGTCACGCAAATGCTGACGGCGGCGCAGGTCGGCCCTGGTGACGAAGTGGTGGACCTCGGAGCGGGCGACGGCAAGATCCCGATCGCAGCAGCGCGGCAGTTCGGTGCGCGGGCCTGGGGCATTGAGTACAACAAAGACCTGGCCGCGCTGGCCCAGCGCAACGCACAGCGCGCGGGGGTGGCCGACCGGGTGCGCATCGTGCATGGCGACATCTTCAAGGAAGACTTTTCCCAGGCCACGGTGGTCACCATGTACCTGCTGGAAGAGCTGAACGCCCAGTTGCGCCCCACCCTATTGGCCATGAGGCCAGGCACACGGGTGTTGTCCAACACGTTTTCCATGGGCGACTGGGAGCCCGATCAGGTGATCCGCGCAGGCACCAACACGGGCTATTTCTGGACTGTACCTGCGGTGGTGCAAGGCCAGTGGACGGTGCAGGGCTTGGCCCCGCATGGGCCAGCAGTGCTGCGCCTAAGTCAGCGCCACCAACGCGTTGGCGGTACCTTGAGTTGGGAAGGGCAAACGCAAAACCTGCTGGGTGCTCGCTTGCATGGCACAGACTTGCACTTCAGTTTTGTCCAGACCGATGGGCAGCTCAAAGCCGTGCTGGCCCGTGTGCAAGGGGCATCGATGCAGGGCGAAGTGGTCGCCCCGTATGGCATGGGCGATTTTCAGCCCGAAGTCGTGAAGGTCACGGGCCAACGATTGGGCAATTGACAATCGTTCTCAACCCTGCGGGCATCCAGCATGCCCGGGGGGTGATCACCTTGGATTTTTAAAAGCAGCAGGGGAGAAATTTCATGAGCACAGACCCAAAAATTTTCATCATCGGTGGCACCAGCGGCATTGGGGCGGCCATTGCCCGGGCCTTTGCCGCCACGGGGGCCAGCGTGACGGCCACAGGGGCTACCCCAGCCGATGTGGAGGCGGCACAAGGCGTCTCCGCCAATCGGCTGGTCGCCTTTCATGTGCTGGACGTGCGGCAAAACGAGCATGTGCAAAACGTGCTGGGTGAGTTTGGCCAATTCGATGTGCTGGTCAATTGCGCGGGCGTGATCCAACGGCAAGCCGAACTGGATCCCGAGGTCTTTGCTCAAACCGTAGACATCAACCTGAACGGCACCATGCGGTCATGCGCTGCAGCACGCGAAGGGCTCAAAGCACGACAAGGCTGCATCATCAACACCGCCTCCATGCTCAGCTTTTTTGGGGGCGGCTTGGTGCCTGGCTACAGCGCCAGCAAGGGCGGCGTGGCGCAGCTGACCAAGTCGCTGGCCATTGCCTATGCAGCTGACGGCATCCGTGTGAACGCGGTGGCCCCAGGCTGGATCGCCACGCCTTTGACCCAGGCCTTGCAAGACGATTCTGTGAGATCCGCGCAGATTTTGGGCCGCACCCCTTTGGGCCGCTGGGGCCAACCCGAAGACGTGGCCGGTCCGGTGCTGTTTTTGGCCAGCCCGGCGGCACGCTTCATCACGGGCGTGGTCTTGCCAGTGGATGGGGGTTATTTGATTCAATAAGCCCCGCCAAGGCTCAGGGCTGCGGTCCCCAAGGGGCGGACAACATGAGCTTGTTTTGCTGCTGCGCAATCAGGGGGCGGATTTTGGCGGCGAAAGCCATGAAGTCCGCGTCGCCATAGACCCCAGCCCAAAAGGCGCGGCGGTCGGCGTCGTCGTCGAACTTCCAGACATGGATCAGCTCGTTGATCGCCCCGACATCGCCCGTGAAATAGCCCACCAGTTTTTGCGGGTGCTTGGACAGCGCGGGCCAGCCCTCGTTTTTGTAATGCGAGGTGACTTCGGACATTTTTCCGACGATCACAGAATAGGTGCGCAGCTCATAAATGGCCATGGAAACTCCAAAGGTTGGATCAAAAGACGACCCACTTTAGGGTCTCCAGCACGGCCATGCTGTCGGCAAGGTGACGCGGGTGGCCCATGGCCCCTGTAAGATGAAAATGCCCTGATTGGGCTTTTTCTGGATAGAGTCCCTCATGAACGCCCCCCTTTCGCACGCTGCACTGGCTCCGGTCAAGGCCTCAGACTTGGCCGCCTTGCCCCTGATCGAAAAATGGATCGCATTTGCCACCGTCTCGCGCGACAGCAACCTGGCTTTGCTGGACTGGACCGAGGCTTACCTCAAGGACTTGGGTATTGCCTGCAGCCGCACCTATGACGACAGCGGCCAAAAAGCCAACCTATGGGCCACGCTGCCCGCGCACGATGGCGAAACCAAAATCGGCGGCTTGGTGCTGTCCGGCCACACCGATGTGGTGCCTGTGGACGGCCAGCCTTGGGACACCGACCCGTTCAAGGTGGTGATCCAAGGCGACAAGATGTACGGCCGTGGCGTGACCGACATGAAGAGCTTTGGGGCCATCTGTTTGATGATGGTGCCCGAGTTGCTGAAAAGAAAACTCAAACGCCCGATTCACCTGGCCTTCAGTTACGACGAAGAAGTGGGCTGCATCGGCGTGCGCCGGATGATTGCCGACATGCAGGCCCAGGATTTCAAGCCAGCAGGCTGCATTGTGGGTGAGCCCACCGGCATGCAGGTGGTGATTGCGCACAAGGGCAAGCATTCGTACAAAACCACGGTGCACGGTTTTGAGGCGCACTCCTCCCTCACCCCGCTGGGTGTGAACGCGGTCGAGATCGCCTGCGAGTTTGTCGCCAACCTCAAAAGCATGCACCGCGAGCTGGTGCAAAACGGCCCGTTCGACCCGATTTACGACGTGCCACACACCACCATCCACACCGGCGTGATCGCGGGCGGCACCGCGCTCAACATCATCCCGCGACAGTGCGAGGTGACTTGGGAAATTCGCCACCACCACATGAACACGCCCGAAGAGTTGTTTGCCCGGGCCAAAGCCTTTGGCGAGAGCCTGGTGCCCGCCATGCAGGCGGTAGCCCCGGACACCGGCATCACGCACGAGCTCAAGTCGGTGTTGCCCGGTTTTGCCACGGCCGCTGACAGTGAGATCGCCAACCTGTGTTTTGACTGCGCCGAGGTCGATCCGGCCAGCGGCGCGGGCAAGGTGTCGTTTGGCACGGAAGCTGCTCTGTTCCACCAGGCGGGTGTGCCCACCATCGTGTGTGGCCCCGGCCACATTGCGCAGGCTCACCAGCCCAACGAATGGGTCACGCTGGAGCAATTGGCCTGGTGCGAGCGCTTCATGCGCCGCCTGGCCGACCGTGTGTGTGTGGGCTGATTGTTATAGCGGTTTGATCTAACTTCAAGGAATCTCAAATGATGCATCGTCGTGAAATTTTGGCTTCCAGTCTGGGCATGGCCATGCTGACGGCGGTGGGCTTGGCCCAAGCCCAATCCACCAAAACGGTGCGCATCGTGGTGCCCTTTGCCTCCAGTGGCGTGCAGGACACCTTGGCCCGTGCACTGTCGCAGGAAATGGGCGCGGCCTTGGGCCAAACGGTGATTGTGGAAAACCGACCTGGTGCAGGCGGCACTGTCGGCACCGGCTACGTGGCCCGCGCAGAGGCCGATGGCACCGTGATGGTGGCGGCAGCAGCCAGCCACAACATTGCCGGATCGCTCTACACCAAGCTGGCTTATGACCCGCAAAAAGACTTCACGCCACTGGCCCACATTGGCAGCGCGAGCTACGTGCTCATGGTGAACCCCGATGTGCCCGCCAAGACCGCAGCCGAATTCATCCGCTATGCCAAGGCCAACCCCGGCAAGATGAATTACGCGAGCGCAGGTGTGGGCAGCGCCACGCATTTGGCCATGGCGTACTTCACCGGTTTGGCAGGCATCGATGTGGTGCACATTCCACTCAAGGCCACAGGCGAAGCCATCAACGAAGTGCTGTCGGGCCGTGCCCAGGCTGTGATTGCCGCCAGCATTGGCGCACTCGCGTTTGCCAAGGACAGCCGCGTGCGCTTGTTGGGCGTGACCTCGCCCCAGCGCAGCAAATACCTGCCCGAGCTGCCCACCATTGCCGAGAGCGGCTTACCGGGTTATCAGTTTGATTCGTGGTTCGGTTTTCTGGGCCCTGCAGCCATTTCGGCCGCCGAGGCCAACCGCATCAACGCGGCTGTGAGCAAGCTGCTCAAAGACCCGGCGGTGTTGGCGCGCTTGGACAAGCAGGGCATCGAGCCGCGCGACATGAGCAACGCCGACTTCAGCAAGTTGCTGGCGGCTGACTATGTGCGCATGGCGCAGGTGGTCAAGGCCTCGGGGGCCAAGATCGACTGAACCACCGAACAGTCAGACCGTTTGGGGCTTGTTCGGTCAAAAGCGCTGTGCAGGCACCTTGAAAGCAGGTCACGACCCCCAGCCCAACAAGGCGATCACACCCAGCACCGCAAAAATGCCTGCCGAGATCCTGTGAACAAGGCGCAGTGGAACGCGCTGGGTGATGGCATCACCCAGCCACACGACCGGTGCGTTGGCCAACATCATGCCCAAGGTGGTGCCTGCAACCACCATGAACCAAGCGTTGTATTGTGCGGCCAACATGACCGTGGCAATTTGGGTTTTGTCACCCATTTCTGCCAAAAAGAAGGCCACGACGGTTGTTAAAAAAACACCCCATCGGGGGGCTCTGTCACCCTCATCGTTGTCCAGTTTGTCTGGAATGAGCATCCACACCGCCATCGCAAGGAACGATCCGCCCAGAACCCAACGCAGCACATCGGGTCCCATTACCGTGGTGACCCAGCTGCCCACAGCGCCAGCCAGTCCATGGTTGGCCAGTGTGGCCACCAAGATGCCCAACACAATGGGCCAGGGTTTGCGAAAACGGGCGGCCAGCACCAGCGACAAGAGTTGGGTTTTGTCGCCCATTTCGGCCAGGGCCACAATGCCCGTCGAGACGAGGAAGGCTTCCATAGGGATGATTCTCCAACTCAAAGATGGGTCATCTTACGTGAGAGATGTGGGACTGCCTTGCAGGTGTGCATCAATTTGGGCCTGCTTCTTGCTTTGGTTTGGTGCGCTAAGGGTTAGGGAACCCTTTGTGCACCAATTTAGTTCAAAAAACCTTGAGAGATGGTCATGGAAGCACTGAAACAGGGCGCTGATGCGCTATTTATTTTGTTGGGCGGCATCATGGTCTTGGCCATGCATGCGGGTTTTGCATTTTTAGAGTTGGGCACGGTTCGCAAAAAAAACCAGGTCAATGCGCTGGTGAAAATCTTGGTGGACTTTTCTGTGTCCACGGTGGTTTATTTTGTGGTGGGTTACAGCGTGGCTTACGGCACCACCTTTTTTGTGGGGGCCGAACAACTGGCCGCCAAAAACGGTTATGACTTGGTCAAGTTTTTCTTTCTGCTGACTTTTGCGGCGGCCATTCCCGCGATCATCTCGGGTGGCATTGCCGAGCGCGCCAAGTTTTGGCCGCAGCTCATTGCCACGGCGGTGATTGTGGGGTTTGTTTACCCCTTTTTTGAGGGCATTGTCTGGAACCAGCATTTCGGGGTGCAAGCCTGGATCAAGGCGGTCACGGGCGATGAGTTCCATGACTTTGCTGGCTCGGTGGTGGTGCACGCCATGGGCGGCTGGATTGCTTTGCCTGCGGTGGTGCTGTTGGGTGCGCGTTACAACCGT
>CAITSG010000002.1 GCA_903894995.1 uncultured Burkholderiales bacterium | reverse complement strand
GTGCTGTCCACGGGTGGCACAGGAAAATACCCCCCTTTGACGGTGGGACGGTGGCCGCGGTTGCCGCCATCCATTTTTTTGCCGCTGTTCCAAGGGGCTTCGTACTCGTCGACATGGACGAAAGAGCCCGACATGTCGGCACCCCAGCGCACATCATCAAAGATGAAGAATTCTGGCTCTGGTCCGAAGTAGGCGGTGTCGCCGATGCCAGAAGCCTTGAGGTAGGCTTCAGCGCGCTTGGCGATCGAACGCGGGTCGCGGTCGTAGGCCTTGCCGTCGCTGGGCTCGACCACGTCGCAGCTCAAAAACAGGGTGGTTTCTTCGAAGAAGGGGTCAATGTTGGCGGTATTGGGGTCGGGCATGAGTTGCATGTCCGAGGCTTCAATACCCTTCCAACCGGCGATCGACGAGCCGTCAAAGGCGTGGCCGGATGTGAACTTGTCTTCGTCAAAATGAGAGATGGGCACGCTGACGTGCTGCTCTTTACCACGGGTGTCGGTGAAGCGGAAGTCAACAAACTTGACTTCGTTGTCTTTCACCATCTTCATCACATCTGCGACGGTCTTGGCCATCAAATACTCCTGTTGCACGGTTGTAAAAAGTGTTGCATTGATTTCCATGCAGCTTCTATGCCAAATAGCTGTAGCTGCAAGGATCTGCTCAATCCACCCCCATTTTGCCCTGAGACGGCGCGTTTTTTGGCGCGACGTGAGCAAACAGGGCTGAGCTGCACTTAATCGGAAATATTAACGCACACTATTGGTGCGCAAAAGCCAAAAAATGCAGTTTATGTGCTGGCGCGCACTATTTCGGGGCCCAGCGCGCATCCGAAGCCCGCCAGCCCGTGCTTCAAGGCCAAAAAGGCGCCTTCGACCGAAGCAGCGTCTCCCTTGACGCCAAGCTCAATATGGCGGCCATAGGTCGGGTGGTCCACGCTGGGCAGGCTGAACACCTTAACCGCGTGGCTGCGCTCGATGTCTTCCATGAGCGGCGTCAAGGTGGCCTCCATGGCGCCCATCACGATCACCGACTTCTCGGTCCAATCCGTCCGGTTAAAGAATTGCGCGTAATGTGTATCAAGCACCCACTCCACCATGGGCCAGGCCATGACCGGAAAGCCCGGCACAAAATGCACCGCCCCGCCCTGCGCGCCCTGGCAGCTAAAGCCAGCAATCTTGTTGTAGGGGTTGGGAATGATGGCCGCGCCTGCGGGAAACATGCCCATGTTCAGGCGGTGCTGGTTGTCGGGCCGATCGGGCTCAAAGGCTTGGCCGGTCTCACGCGCGATGTCTTGCATACGCTCGCGGATCAGGTCACGCGCTTGGGGGTGGAGCACCAAATCGAGGCCCAGCGCGCGGGCCGCACATTGGCGCGTGTGGTCGTCGGGCGTGGCGCCAATGCCGCCGAAAGAGAAAACCACGTCACCACTGGTAAACGCCGCGGCCAGCGTGGCGGTGATGCGCTGCGGGTCGTCACCCACATAGTGCGCATACGCCACCTGCAGACCCCGTGCGCCCAACATGCTGATGGCTTGCGCTAAGTGCTTGTCAGCGCGCTTGCCCGAGAGGATTTCGTCGCCGATGATGATCAGGCCAAAGTTCATAGGTTTCCCATGGGTAAGCTGGGCGGGTTTGGCGCCTGTACCGCAGAGGCTGATTCGGCCTCCGTCACCAACTCAAAGCGCGCGTTGGAGGCACTGGCCTCGTCCCGCAGCGCTTGCAGCGCCTC
>CAITSG010000001.1 GCA_903894995.1 uncultured Burkholderiales bacterium | reverse complement strand
GCCAAAGCTGCGGGTGCAGGCGATTTGTTGTTTGGGCGGGGGTTCGTCTTCGAACTCGATGCAGGGGGTGCAGTTCAGTTCGCGCACGGTTTTTTCCAGCACCACCGACCAGCCCGCTTTGGCTGCGGCCGGGCTCATACGTTGCAGGTCCAGGGCGGTATGGATGCCGTTCTCGCGCAGTTGTGCCCCGATCTTGCGGCCCACGCCCCAGACGTCGCCCACTTCGGTGGCCTGCAGCAGGGCCTGCAGTTCTTCGGGGGTGCACGCGCCCAGGTGGCAGATTTGGGCGTGTTGGGCCGGGTAGCTGCCGGGTTTGCGTTCGGCGCTTTTGGCGATGGCGTTGGCCAGTTTGGCCAGGGTTTTGGTGGGGCCGATGCCGATGCAGGTCGGGATGCCGGTCCATTGGTGGATGCGTTTTCGGATGGTGCGGGCGCGGCGCACCAGGTCGCCGCGGATGCCGCTGAGGTCGACAAAGCTTTCGTCGATGGAATAGACCTCTTGGTTGTGGCCCAAGCCTGCGGCCAGGCTCATCATGCGGTCGCTCATGTCGCCATAGAGGGCGAAATTGGCCGACAGGGCGATCAGGCCGGCGTCGCGCTCGAGCTCGCGCAGCTGGAAGTAAGGCGCGCCCATCTTGATGCCCAGGGCCTTGGCCTCGTCACTGCGGGCAATGGCGCAGCCGTCGTTGTTGGACAGCACAACCACCGGCCGGCCTTGCAGCCAGGGCTGGAAGACGCGTTCGCAGGAGACGTAGAAGTTGTTGCCGTCGATGAGGGCGAGCATGGGGGGTGGGGGGGGGGCATGGTGCAACACTGTACAAATGAACAGTATAAAGACCTGCCGCCAAATCACCCAGCTGCGCGAAGCCCTTGCTTGGAAAGTTGCGCAATCTTTGCAGGGGCTGCAGTCCTAACCTTGACAGATGTCTTCGGTCGAATGCTCAGGCCCACACGCATGCCCGCGCTCGTGGCCATGTTGACCAACGCATCGAGGCTGAAAATTTCAATCTTGCCTTTGAGCAATTGATTCAAGCGCGGCTGCGTCACGCCCAACGTCTTGGCTGCGGCCGCTTGCGTCAAGCCGCTGGCGTTGAACCACTGCACCAATGCGATCATGGTTTGCGAACGCAACAGCAGGTTTTGCGACTCCTGAGGGCCAAAGCCAAGGTCCGCAAACACGTTGGCGCTGCCTTTGGTGATTTTGAGATCTGTCATTTGGAACTCCTTTCTTGGCGAAAGCATGCGCCAATGATATTCCAGTTTCAGTATAAATCCATGCGTCATCTGTTGGCTGCTATCGCTTCGGTTTTTTAAGCGGAAGCAAAACCCAAGCGCCACGCATACAAGCCCCCCCAATCCCCTCCAACCACAGGTCATTGCCCCTCGCCAACAGGTACCCTTTTGGCCCCATGTGCTTGAATTGGTTTTTGTCTTCAACCCCATTCAATTCCTGCAAGTCACATGATCAACGCCCCCACCCAGCAAGCGCTTTTGGCCATCATGGTTCACGCCGCCATGGCCGATGGCGACAAGTCCCAAGCCGAGCGCGACTTTGTGCGTGACTTATCTTTGCAGCTCGACGAGCAAGGCGGTGCCAAGCAATTGGCCCAAGCCGTGCAGGCGGCGCTGTTGGGGCGTTTGTCGGCGCAACAAGCCGCAGCGCAGCTGCAAGAGCCGATGCACCGCCAACTGGCCTATGAGTGGGCCACCGCGGTGTGCCACGCCGACGGCCTGTGCAGCCCGGCCGAAGCCGCGTTTTTGCAGCGCCTCAAAACCGATTTGCAGCTGGGCGGCGCGGAGCCCGAAGCCACCAGCCACACCCAAGCTTTGGCCCAAGCCGCTTATGCCGAAGAGGCCGCCGCGCCGCTGCACGCTGTGCGGGCGGCCACCGCTTTCTCAGGCGTCGCCCTTGCAGGCGCAGTGGGTGCCGCATCGGTCGGGACCCTGGCACACACCACGCCCGCTGTGCCTGCTGCGCCCGCCGCCCCCGCTGCGCCCGCAGTGGACAGCACCGCCATCGACCGCTCCATCCTCAACTACGCCATCTTGAACGGCGCGCTGGAGTTGCTGCCCCAGTCCTGGGCATCCATGGCCATCATTCCGCTGCAAATCAAAATGGTCTACCGCGTGGGCCAGGCCCACGGCGTGTCGCTCGACCAAGGTCACATCAAGGAGTTCATTGCCGCCGCAGGCGTGGGCCTGACCTCGCAATACATCGAAGAGTTTGGCCGCAAGCTGCTGGGCGGTTTGCTGGGCAAGGCGGGGGGCAAGCTGCTGGGCGGTATTGGCAGCCAGGCCACGGGCATGGCGTTTTCATTTGCCAGCACTTACGCGCTCGGCCATTTGGCCAAACGCTATTACGCTGGCGGTCGCGTCATGTCCACCGACTTGCTGCGCCAAACTTACCAAGGCCTTTTGAGCAGCGGCAAGACCCTGCAACAGCAGCACTTGGGTGACATCCAGGCCCGGGCGTCCACCCTGGACGCGGGCGAGGTGATGCGCATGGTCAGGGGCTGAGTGGGTGCGGCGTCATCCACCAAATGAAGCCGCACCAAGCCGCGACCTCAGCAACCTGCAAGCGGCAGGTTTGCAAAGTGCGCGGCCCATGACGGGGTCACTTCTTGAACTTGACCCACTTGAACAGCATGAAGCCGTCGGCACGCTGGTAAGCGTCGACATTGGATTTGGCACCCCAGGTGACCATCTGTTGGTGCAAGGGGATGTGGCCGACATCATTGGCGTGCAGGGTCAGCGCCTCTTTGATCAGGCGGTTGCGCTGCGCTTCGTTGGTCTCGACCTGGATGCGGTTGGTCAGATCATCCAGCTGGGGGTTGCTGTAAGCACCGAAGTTCCACTGGCCCTGCGCACCCGACGGTGAGGCCAGCACGGTGAACAGCAGGTGGTGCGCGTCGAAGCCGGCTGGCGACCAGCCCAGCATGAAGAAAGACAGCTCTCGCTTGAGGGCGCGCGGGAAATAGGTCGCCTTGGACTCGGTCTGAAGTCGCACCTTCACGTTGATGCGTGCCAAGTTGGCAGCAACGGCCTGGCAAATTTCACTGTCGTTGGCGTAACGGTCATTGGGGCACTGCATGGTGATTTCAAATCCCGCCGGGTAGCCTGCATCGGCCAGCAGCTTGCGAGCCGCCTCCGGGTCATAGGGCAGGCGCTTTTCCATGTCGGCTGAAAATCCGCGAATACCGTCGTTGATCATGCCGCCCGTGGGCCGAGCTAAGCCGCGCATGACTTTGCTGACGATGGTGTCGATGTCGATGGCCTGGTAGAAAGCCTTGCGCACCCGCACATCCTTGAAGGGGTTTTTCCCTTTCACGTTGCTGCCCACCAATTCATCGCGGTGCTGGTCAAAGCCCAGAAAAATGATGCGCGCCTCGGGCGACTGCAGCACGGTCAAGCCCTGCCGCTCCTTGACGCGCTGAAAATCCTGCAGGGGCACCGGATCGATCAGGTCGACCTCTCCTGAGACCAGCGCCGCGACGCGCGTGCCATCGTTGGCAATCGGCATGAAGGACACTTCGTCGATGTTGGTTTCGTGCTGCCCCCACCAGCTGGCATTGCGAACGATGACGGTGCGCACGCCGGGTTGACGCTCTTTCAAACTGAAAGGCCCCGTGCCGTTGGCCTTGAAGGTGGCGGCGTTTTCCACACCTTTTCGTCGGTCGACCGGTCGGGTGGCGTTGTTGGTCTCGGCCCATTTTTTGTTCAGGATCAGGATGTTGGAGATGACATCCGGCAAGATGGGGTTGGGCCGCGATGTCTCAATCTCGATTTGGTAGGGGCCTGTTTTGCGCACTTCCTTGACCGTGGCCAGCTGCGAGCGCACATCCGAGCCCTCGCCCCGCGCGCGGTCCAAGGAGAACACCGCATCGTCGGCATCAAACGCAGCACCATCGTGAAAGACCACGCGCTGCCTTAAGTCAAATTGCCACACCGTTGGCGACTTGAGCCGCCAGGCCGTGGCCAGCGACGGCCCCAAGCGCAGCTGCTTGTCACGCGTCACGAGCGATTCGAAAACATTGTTCAGAAAAGACAACTGCACCGCCTCATTGAGCGAGTGAGGATCGAGCGACAGCACGTCACCCTGGTTGGCCACCTTTAAAACCAGCGGCTGAGATGGGCTTTGACTGTAGGCCGTCGGGGCCAGGCTGAGCCCGACAAAAAGACCCATGGCGATGGCGCGTACGAAGCGGTTGTGCATGTCTTGAATCCCGAAATGAGTACTGCGATGACCCGTCGGCGCATGCTAACAGAGGCTCTGGTATTCATGCACCACGCTTGGGCACACTTGGCCACGTCGTCCACCCCCTCACCGCATGGCAGCGGCAGCTGGTTTGGCGTGCTGGCGCAAGTTGGTGCATTGAGTGGCGGCTTGCGTGCGGTAAGAGACCGATGCTGCTACGATGAATTTGCTCCAATACACCCACCCCAACACCGACTTGTTCCATGATGCGCTGGCTTTTTTCCTTTTTGTCGCCCCTCTTATCAACCGTCTTGTTCCTTTTTTGTGGAGCCGCTATGGCCGTTGAAGAACCGCGTTACACCGTGCTCGTGTCTGACCCGCCTTTTGAGGTGCGCCGCTACGCCGCCTTCACGGTGGCACAAACGCAAATCCAGGGGGACTTCGATGCCGCCAGCCGCAGCGGCTTTCGGCGCATTGCTTCTTACATCTTTGGCGACAACCTGCAAGCCGAGCTGGGTGCGCAGCGCAAAATTTCCATGACCGCGCCCGTCACCGTCGTGCCCGAGTCAGAGGGCTGGCGCGTGCATTTTGTGATGCCGTCGGCCGAAAGCGTGCAGACCCTGCCCCAGCCGCTCAACCCGCAAATCCAGCTGCGCCCCGTGCCCGAGCACGAGACGGTGGCGGTGCGCTTTGGCGGGTTCACCACGCAAGCGAGCATCCTAGAACAGACCGAACGCCTGCGGGCCTGGGCTAAGACCAAAAACCTCAAGCTCAGCCCCACGGCCCAAATCGCCCGCTACGACGACCCGTTCACCCTGCCTTGGAATCGGCGCAACGAGATCTTGATTGACTTGCTGCCTTGAGGCTTGGCCCACGCCGCGATGGAGCCTTGCAGACCACCACCCCATCGACCCGAGGGTGGGGCTCCCACAAAAGCCAGGCATTCCCCCCTGTAGGAGCGATGCCCCGTCGCGAAAAGCCTCGCAGACCACACCCCATCGCCCCGAGAACGGGGCTCCCACACGGATGGCATCGCTGATCTCTGTGCCCAAGACAAATCTTTCACTTCAAACTTCACAGGGTCAGATCAATAATGCCGCACAAGTCATTCAGTCAACTGATTTTTTGCCCGTACAGTTAATTCACGTTCACGGCTCATGCGACCCCGAACGTCGTCAACTGAAGGAGCGATTCGATGCCTAAATCCAAAACCACTCAAGCGGCCCCTGTGGACCCCGAAATACTCGAATTTGAAGCGGCTTTGCTGCGCTCGGTCGATCAAGCGCTCAAAGGTGAACTGGCCGCAAGCCACACGCCTCAAGCGATTCGGGCGCGTGGTGCAGGCCGCCCCGTGGGCAGCGTCAAGCCAGACCGCAAAGTGCCCACCACCATCCGTTTATCGCCCGAGGTCTCATCGGCTTTTCGTGCCACCGGTCATGGTTGGCAGACCCGCATAGATGCCGCACTCAAAGATTGGCTGCGCACGCACTCCCCGTCGGCTGAAGCTGGACATTGAGCCAAGCCACGGCCATTCAAGATGGCCTGATGCCCTGAACACGGCTGAGATCAATCGCCCGGTACGGCCTGTGCCGCTGACGGTCTGTTGTAGCGTTGAGCGATGGTCAACACAATCTTGTTGCCGTGACGGGGCGCATTCGCAAAAAACTCATTCAAACCCAGCTTGAAGCCCTGCCCGCACCGCGCACTGGCGACGTGCTGTGCCCGCTGTGTGAGCGGCCCATTCCGCCCAGCCAACAAGACGCACACCATTTGGTGCCCAAGTCACATGGGGGCGCGCACACCGTGGTGCTGCACCGCATTTGCCACCGCCAAATCCATGCGCTGTTCACCGAGACCGAATTGGCCCGCACCTACGCCACGGTCGAGGCCCTGAAGCAACCCGAAGAGATGGCCCGCTTCATCCGCTGGGTACAAACCAAGTCCGACGCATTTTT